>CAKUGU010000020.1 GCA_934654815.1 uncultured Ellagibacter sp. | reverse complement strand
AATATGGATTCGATGGGAAAGCCTCCCGAAGCCTCGAAGTTCGATTATTCCTTCGATAGGTGAGAGCCGCGACGGGCAGAAGCGTTTCTTCAATCGATCGCATGAAGAACGTTTTGCCATCGTCCCATAGGGCATTGAGAAGCAGGCTGTATGGACCTTCGATCGAGTCGATGAGCTATTGGTGACGGGATTGATCCGTCAATCGCCATGTAGGGCAAGTCGAGCGTGAAGCCGGGCTTTGTACCCCAAGTCTGTTGTGTCATCGGCGTTATCTCGCACCCGCATTTTCGTGGGTCAATCTTCGCTGCGGGAAGTGTCGGTGCCGAATGAGCAGAAATCGACGGGGAAAGAAGCGATGAAAGCCAGTGTCGCCATCTTTGGCCCGTTCTCGTTGAGTAGGAGCTGAACCCAGCCAGAAGAGACGAAAACGTCAGCCTTCGGGATGACGAACATGAAGAGGCGGTGACGGCTTGGGAAATCGCTGCTTTCGCAATCCAAAGGAACTCTTTGCAATCGAGCATCGAGTTTGGCTGTGTGGTGCTGCAGAAGTTGCTAATGACATGCTCGAAAAATGCGAGGACATTGACTTCGCGCACTTCCGGATGAATGCTATTTGGTCCATCCTTTTCGGAAACGACAATGGATTCTAGCTCCCTTATGCAACTCGTATAGGGCTTAACGTAATGCTCGCCGAGGTAGCTGTTGCAGCTGGGCAAAGCGTTTGGAAGCCTACGCCTCTCTGCTGCTAACGATAGCGGAGACCATGCCGGCCATCGAGGCTCAGGGAGTGGTTCGCCTCGGCGATGTCGGCGACCTTGTAGGACTTAGTCGGTTTGTCGTTCCCTATGCTGTGCGTCAGGATGTGCTCGAAGCTGAGTTTGCCGAACTCGTGGCAGATGCGGCAGGGCGATCGGACACTGTAGGCCGTCATGCTGATGACATTGAGGTTGTGGTTGAGGTTGCTGGCTTGTAACAAACTCTTGATGGACTACACTTTAGAGTCTATAATCACAGAAAGTTTCTGAAAATACGTTTAAAAACAATGAAAAGGATGTTGAGGGCGATGCTTTGCCAGTTCACCTTCAGGAACTACAGGTCCTACCGCGACGAGGCGGAGCTGTCCATGCAGGCGACGCCGATGAGGGAGTTCGAGCGCTCCCTCATCGAGTGCCCCGACGGGCAGAGCTTCCTGCCGGTGGCCGCAGTGTACGGCCCCAATGCCGGCGGCAAGTCCAACCTGCTCGAGGCCCTCGACTACGTGCGCTCGGCGGTGGCCAGGCCGGTCTGGCTGCTGTCCGCCCGCGCCGACGCGCCCGAGGGGGAGCGCCCCTCGATGGCACGTTGCTCGGCGTTCGAGTTCGACGACGTGTCGGCCGTCGAGCCCACCGAGTTCGAGCTCTACTACCGCGCAGGTGAGCACGAGTACCGCTACGTCCTGTCCGTGCACGCCGACGAGATCGTGTCTGAGGGACTGTGGCGGCGCAAGCTGGGCGCATCGCGCACGGCGACGCTGTTTGAGCGCGAGGGCGCCGAGGTCGAGCTCGGCCCCACGCTGCGCAAGCTTGCGACGGCCGCGACGTTCAACCCGAGCCTGCCGTACCTGTCGTTCCTCTGCATCAACTTCGATGCGCCGGTGGTCAAGGAGGCGGCCAGCTGGTTCCTCGACGGGGTGTTCCTGAACTACAACAGCTCTTATCTGGAGCGGGCGCTCGAGCAGATGCTCGACGAGGCGGACTCGCCCGAGGTCACGCGTTTCCTGCGTGCCGTGGACGTGCGCATTGACGGCTTCAGGGTGGAGAAGGCCCCCGAGGGGCGCGGCCAGCGCGTCTTCGTGCGGCACGACGTGGGCGGCAGGGGCTACGAGCTGCGGCTGTCCGAGGAGTCGGCTGGCACGCAGAAGCTCATGGGGCTGGCGGCGTTTTTGCTGGCAGCGCTCGAGCGCGGCGGCACCGTGGTCGTCGACGAGCTGGACGCCAAGCTGCACCCGAAGCTCCTGAGATACGTGATCCTACTGTTCAAGGACCCCGAGATCAACAAGCACGGCGCGCAGCTCATCTTCTCCTCGCAGGACGTGTCCACCATGCGAAACGACGTGTTCCGCCGCGACGAGATATGGTTCGCGGCGCGCGGCGAGGGGGAGGCCAGCCAGCTGTGGTCGCTCGCCGACATCCACGAGGCCAACGGTAACTTGGTCAGCAAGAATGCGGCCTTCGACAAGCAGTACCTGTCGGGCCGTTACGGCGCCGACCCGTACCTCACCCGCATCGAGGAGTGGGATTAGGATGGCGGCGAAAAAGGTGAGGAGTTGGCGCAATGGCAGGCGCGAGGGCCGCTCTCGCATGGTTCAGATGACGCGCCACCTCATGGTGAGCGAAGGCAAGGAAACTGAGCCCCGCTACTTTGAGGGCGTGCGCGCGGCGCTGGGTGCGGCGAACGGCCGCAAGGTCGCCATCGTCGTCAAGGGAACCGGCATGCACACACTCGACTTGCTCGACTTCGCCGTCGAGCACTGCCGCTACGCGCCAGAGATGTTCGACCACGTGTGGCTCGTGTTCGACAAGGACGACTTCCCGGCGGCCGACTTTGATGCGATGGAGCGCAAATGCGCCGAGCTCTCCGACGGGTCGAGGACGTTCCACGCGCTGTGGTCGAACCCCTGCTTCGAGCTGTGGCCGCTCCTGCACCTGCGCTACACGACCGCGCCCATGACGGCCGCCGAGTGCCAGCGCGCCCTCGCGCAGGCGATGTCGAAGGACCTGGGCGTCGAGTACCGCAAGAACCTCGGCGGGCTGTTCGGGATGGTGAACGGCCAACGTGCCGAGGCGCTGCAACGCGCCGCGCGCTTAGAAGTGCACCATGGGGAGCTGGGCAATACCAAGCCATCTGCGCAGAACCCCGCGACTAAGATAGGCGAGATATTCGACGTGATAGGGCCGTATTTGGTCAGCTAGCCCACACCTTTCCGGCATGGTTACCATTCGTTTCGGCTTTGTGAATGCAGAACAAAGTGTTTTTCAATGCGATAGAAGGCGAATAGGGCAGGCATCGATTCAGCGTTTAACGAACCCAGCGCCGAATGGATTCTCGCGCGGTTGTACGCCGTCTCGATGCACTCGAAGATGTCGAGCGCGGCCTCGTGCACGCACTCCGACTTCGCGATGCCCATGAGTGATTCCATCGCCGCCTTGCCCCACGGCGACGATATCAAGCCCATCGAGGGGCGAACGCTGTGCTCGCGCATCGTCCTGGAAAGTGGAAGCGACACGTATTGCGATTCGTAATCGCTGTGATGCACGCAGCCTTTCGGGTTGTTTCGCCTGGCCAGCGCCGAGAGCTCAGCGCTCCGCATCCTCCTGCCCGATGAACCGTGCGACCCTGCACTCCAGGCTCAAAAGGTTCCTGGCCCCGTTCCACGGCGTGGCGACGCGGCGCCTGCAGCGCTACCTGGACTGGTTCTGCTACCGCGAGCGCTTCAAGCGCACCGACGCCGACCGCCGCGAGCTGCTGTTCCGCCACGAGGGCGAGGGGGTCTACTGGCTGACCAGGAGATTGACCCATTCCGAGCTCTGCGACGCCATGATCTACTGGACCAGGCGGTACGAGTGAAATGTCAACGCTGGCTTAACATAGAGTGAAGTCATTTGTGACAGGTTGCGACAGGTTTGCAAAATCGAAAGGCGGGCGACTGCTTGGCGCATCACTGTCTAGGTACCATCTTGCGTGATGCGTTCAGCGCATCTCCTTCTTTCGGGCACCCCCGCTTCCGAGCGCTCGTACCGAGACGGCGTACTATTCAGTTATGCTATTCGACCCAGAATTGTGGTTCGAACCAGCGCTCGAACGAGAACATCTCGCCTGGTTCCGTATACCGATCGTCGTCCAGGCAATATGAAGCATCGCCGTCGTCGCAAAGGTTTTCCGGCCAGTCTTCCCACAAGTCGTCCGGGTCGTACGATTCGCCGCCGTCGACTCGAATGCTCTTTCGTCGGGGCTCCCAATCGCTTACCGAATCGAAAGACAGGTCGCGTATCAGGCGAACAAGCAGTTCCTCCGCAACCGTATGGGCGTACAGATCTTCCCCGCACGCTACTCGATTTCGATATGAGATAAGCGCCGCTCGGAAGCGGAACAAGAAATCGTAATCGTAGCGCATGAGGTATTGCCCCGGCAGCATATCTGCTCGAATGGACCGCCCGGCCTCGTACCGGCCCCACGTCTTTGCCCCGACGCTGGAGATGCGTGCGGCTTCCTCTATGCTCAGGTTGAGGAGGAAGCGCAGGACTGCTGAAATGGCTGAATAATGCTGTGCCGGCCCCACACGACATATGAGTTGGGATGCCCCACGCGTCAAATGCTCCAGAAGAACAATCTCCGATTCATCCAGGCGTATTCGGCTGAGTCGGAGTGCCGAATCGAAACATTCGGATAAACTTGGAGCTGTCATTCCGTTGAGGCTGGTAGGAATCCCCATCCTCACCTTTATATTATTCACTTCATTATTGTTGAAAATATACGGAATTAATATAATGAACGAAAACAAAAGGATGGACCTGCGCAAAGGGAGCGGAAACGATCTAACGAATAGGTGTCGATTTGATTCAGGCGGCCGCGGTCACGGCCACGCAAAGTCGAGAACGGAAGGAGATGAAAGAGATGTACGTTTATCAGGAGAAGGCAATCGAGCGCATCAAGAAGGGCCTGCGCCGCATGAACGGCATCGTAGAGCGTGCAATCCGAGACGATTACAAGGAAGCCGACACAAGGAAGATAGTCTCCGACATGCTGTCAGAGTACCTCGGCTGGGACAAGTTCGAGAACGTGACCGCAGAGCAGATGATCGGCTCCCGTTACGCGGACTACGTCGTGAAGACGAGCGACGAGGAAGTGTTCGTCATCGAGGTCAAGCAGATAGGCCTCAAGCTCAAGGAAAGCCACCTGAACCAGGCGAGGCAGTACGCGGTGGACGAGGGCATCGACTGGGTCATCCTCACGAACGGCGACGAATGGCGGGCCTACCGAACCGAGCTCGAGGGGAAGATACCCGTAACGAAGCACGTGTTCACCGTCAAGTTGTCTGACGACGAGATGAAACCCGCGGAGAAAGCCCGCCTGTTCTACCTGTTCTCGGAAGAGGCCAACCGGAAGAAGGAGATCGAGGACTACTACCAGCGGCGCGTCGCGCTGTCGGGGGCGAACCTGGCCGACCACATCCTGTCTGACGACGTGATGAATAAACTCCGAGTGTCGATCAAGAGCGCAACGGGCCAGCGTCTAACGAACTCCGAGATAGCGACCGCCCTGATCAAGCGGCTGTTCCGCGAGGACGTCGTGAGCGACGACCATCTAAAAGCCGTCAAGAGGATGCAACGAGCAGAGAAGCAGAAGTTGAGGCAAAAATCAAAAGGTACAGCTGAATAGTCTGCGCAAGGGGACGGACGACAAGTTGGATCTGCCAGTCAGGTTCGCTGCGTAGACTGGCGCGAGAAATCTTCTGCGCTCCTGCTGAATGCGGTTTCGAAGCCTTTCGGGATGGAGAGCGAAAAGCGTCGCAGTCCCACTTTCGTTCCCGTTCGACGTTCTCTGCCGATTGACGCCCCCTATTCTACCGACCCACCCGTGCGTTTCTTGCCGCGAATCTGCGCGATGCACACGCCGGCGAGAATCGTCGCCACGCCGAGCCACTCGACGGGGGAGATGGGCGTGCCCAGAACGATCATCGCGATGAAGAGGCCGGCGGGCAGCTCGGCTGACGTCATGATCGTCGACATCCCGGCGGAAAGGTGCGCCGCGCCGAGGCCGAACAGCATTACGGGGATGAGCATGCCGAAGAGCCCGCACACGAACGCGTAGGGCGCGAACCCCTGCAGCAGCACCCCAGACACGATGAAGTCGGGGCACACGAGGTGCGAACCCACGACCACGCCCGCGCACACGATGAGGCCGCGCTGCTCGGTCGAGCAGGGCGCCGCCACCTTGCCCGAAAGCGTCACGAAGAGCGCGCAGCTGATGGCGGCGCAGAGCCCGCACACAAGCCCCACAGGGTCGTAGCCGACGATGCCCGTCTGGTACACGCCACTCGCGAAGACGGTCCCGACGAGGATGACGCCTGCGGCGACGACCTGCGCCGGCGCGGGGGCCTTGCGCGTCATGATCACCTGGATGACCGTCCCGATCCACGTGAACTGGAACAAAAGCGTCAGCGCCACCGGCACGGGCAGCACGCTCATCGCGTAGCAGTACAGGATCGACGTCGTGCAGGTGAGGCACCCCAGCCCCAAAAGCTTGAGCGTGCATTTCGCGCCGATGGGCTGCCACTTCTTCCCGCGGGCGAGCCCGATGAGGAAGGCGACGGCGAACAGGAAGCACGACGTCCACCCTTGCCCCGCGACGACCTGGCTCGACGTGAACCCGGCCGCGTAGGAGAGCTTGTAGGAGGTCGCCATCGCGCCGTAGCTCGCCCCGCCGAGGAAAACCTGCGCGGTCGCCTTCGCGCGCGTGCGTCGGGAATCCCTCGGTTCGGCGGGCACGGGTGCGGCTTTGCCTGGGCGCGGGGCGCTCGCTGCAGATTGCGGCCCGGCATTGGTCGCGGCGTTCTGAGTGCCCGCAGTGTTCGATGCGCTCGAGTCTATTCGGTTCCTGATGGTTTCATGCGAAGTGGTCTGCGTCATGGCTGCCTCCGGTTTTCGAATGGTTATCGCTCTTGCCCGGAAGACGCGCGCCGCGTGGGCGTTGCGGGGAACCACGCAACCAGGCAATCGGTTACGTGGCGAAAAGTGGCGGCGCCGCGTATGGCGCGCTCGCCCAAAAAGTCCACGCGAGGTTTTAACGGTGCGAATGGTACCAGGTCGCGTGCGATTTCGTCAACGCCGTTCCTTCGTCGGCATGTTCCTGCGACGCACGGGCGCGCGGTTTCCGCCGCCCAAGCGCGCCCTGCGTCTTGGGTGCCTTTCGCAGTTTTCCCGTCAATGCCGAGCGCGTCCGCGCTTCTCGCGGTGTACCATGGTTCCCAACAAGTTCGATGCAGGGGTGCCTTGCCGTCCGCGCCTTCGCGCAGGAGGCAAGGCTGAGAGGGCTTCTCGCCCAACCCTTGGAACCTGTCAGTTAGTGCTGGCGTAGGGAGCATCTCAGGTTCATTCTGGGGCGCCCGCTTATGCTGGCGTCCCTTTTCATTTGCGATAGGGAAGGCGCTTCGGGCGCTTTCCTGGAAGAAAGGAACTCGCATGATTGAGATGGACCAGTTGAGAAGCGGAATCGCGAAGGCCGCGCGCGACGTGCGCGCCTCAAACCCGATGGCGGGGTCGATCACGAACAGCGTGACGATCGACTTCGTGGCGAACGCGCAGCTCGCCGCGGGCGGGTCGGCCGCCATGGTGTACCTGCCCGACGAGGGCGAGTGCCTCGTCGCCGCGGGCGGGGCGGTGTACATCAACATGGGGACGCTTTTGCCCGTGTACGCCGAAACGCTGCCGCGCACGGCCGCCGCAGCGCAGAAGGCGGGCAAGCCCTGGGTGCTCGACCCGGTGGGAATCGGCATCGGCTCGCTTCGCACCGAGCTCCTCCAGAAGCTTAAGCCCTACAAGCCCGCCATCATCCGCGGCAACGCATCGGAGATCATCGCGCTCGCAGCACTGTGGGGCGCCAAGGGCGATGCGGCCGACCTTGGGCGCGCCCGCGGGGTCGACAGTACCGACCCGGTCGACGCGGCCCGCGCGTCCGCGGTGGCGCTTGCCCGCCAAACGGGCGGCGCCGTTGCCGTTTCGGGCGAGAAAGACCTGGTCACCGATGGAAAAACGGTCGCCTATTCCACGGGCGGCAGCGCGCTCATGGAAAAGGTGACGGGCTTCGGCTGTTCGCAGGGCGGCGTACTCGCCGTGTACGCGTGCGAGGCCGATCCGTTTACCGCGGCGGTGGCGGGCGTCGCCCACTACAACGTGGCGGGCACGCGCGCGGCGAAGACAGCGGCGGCGCCGGCGAGCTTCAAGGTGGCGTTCATCGACGAGCTCTACCGCGCCACGCCCGAGGACATCGCCGGCAACCCGCTCGTCCTCGAGGAGGCGTAAGAGCATGAACACGCTCGTCGCCGTCGCGATCGCGCCCTTCGGCGTGGGAGACGAACTCGCACCCGAGGTCGCCGAGGTGGTCAAGGTCATCCGCGAATCGGGGCTTCCCAACAAGACGTACTCCATGTTCACCGAGATCGAAGGCGAATGGGACGAGGTCATGCGCGTGGTGCGCGACGCCACGTTCGTCCTGGCCGAGAAGGGCATCCGCACCGAAGTCGTGCTGAAGGCCGACGTGCGCCCAGGGCACACGAACATGATGGACGGCAAAGTCGCCCGCGTTGACGCGATACTGGAGGGGTAAAGCTTATGCATGCGAACATGAGAGAGGCGCTCGACATCTCGTCGTACCTGGTCATCGGGCCGGAGAACACGCTCGGGCGCCCGATTGAGGACGTTATCGGTGCCGCGTTGGGCGCAGGCTTCACCTGCGTGCAGGTCCGTTCGAAGGTGTGCTCCGCGCGCGAGCTCATGGCGTGCGCGGAGGTGGCCGCCCAGGCCATTGAGCGAGCGGGCGCGAGCGAGCGCGTGGCGCTGCTCGTCGACGACCGGCTCGACGTGGCGTACGCCGCCCGTGAGGCGGGCGTGAAGGTCGACGGCGTGCACGTGGGCCAGTCGGACGTGCCGGTGGAAGCATGCCGCAAGCTGTTGGGCCCCGATGCAATCGTCGGGCTCTCGGCGCGCGCGGACGAGATGCTCGAGTACGTGAAGACGGCCGACATGAGCCTTGTCGACTACCTGGGCGTGGGACCCTTGCACGAAACGGCGACCAAGCCCGACTGCGGGCGCGCCGAAGACGGCACCGTCATCACGAAAAGCCTCGACGACCTGCGCAGTCTCGCTGAAGCGAGCCCCGTTCCCATCGTGGTCGGGGGCGGCGTGAAGGCGGCCGACATCCCTCTCGTGGCGAGCACGGGAGTGGACGGCTTCTTCGTGGTGTCGGCCGTGTGTGCGGCTGACGACCCGGCGCGTGCCGCCCGCGAGCTCGTCGGCGCCTGGAAGGCGGCGCGCGCGTAGGGGAGATTCCAGCCGCGGCGGCGCGTGCGCGCCCCAGCAAGCGTCCCCAGCGCAAAAGAAAGGGAGCATTCGGGTCATCCGAACGCTCCCGTGCGGGTTTTCGCCCCAATTTCTCCGCTCCCGAGCGGCGGGTTCCTCCGACCGCTCGGGAACGCTTCCTTCTAGTCGCCGAGCTTCGACTTGAACTTCCAGTAGCCGAGCTCCTTCGTGATCTCGGTGCCCTCCTCGTTCGCCTCGCCGAGCCACACCTGGATGGTCTCGATGCGGATGACCTCCTTGAAGCCCGTCGGGTCGACCTCGATGCGCTCCTCGAAGAGGTTGCCCGGCGTGAGGAAGCGCGACACGCGGGCGAGCGCGTCGGTGAGGTTGTCGAACGTGTAGGTGTAGACCGCGTCGGTCCCGTGGAATTCCTTGATGCGCACAAGATATTTCTTCATCGCGAATCCTTTCTTCAGTGCGCCGAAGCCGGCGCGTGCCAGGCGATGCAAGAGCATCGCGCCCCGCGCCCGGAAACCGGGCGAGAAGGGGCTTTCGGCCAATTATACCCTTCCCGGCCGAATCCCCCTCGTCAAATGGGATCCGCGGGAAACGGACCGCGCCGGCGCATGCGGCGGCCTGGCGGGGCAAGCGGCGCCAGGCCGCGGGAACCCCGATGCTCTACTCTTTTTGAGCTGCTCATCTTTTCGCGGGTCACTTCATATCCACATGCGGATGCACTACGCTAACGCCATACGACGAGACTCTGCGCAAGGGGGCATCCATGCATTACGGCCAGGGGGCGTTTTACCGCCCGCTTTTCGAGAACGAGATTCTGCAGCTGCAGGTGCAGCGCGGCTGCTCGCACAACCGCTGCGCATTCTGCGACATGTACCACGAGACGTTTGCGCCCTCGCCGCGCGAGGAGATCCTCGCTGACATCGAGGAGGCGGCGAGCGCCTACCCCTACACCAAGCGCGTCTTCCTCACGGGCGGAAACGCGTTCTGCCTGCCGCAGGACACGCTCATGTTCGTGCTCGACGAGGTCGCGAAGCGCTTCACGTCGGCGACGGTCGGCGCCTTCGCGCGCGTGACTGACGTGGCCCGCAAGGCCGACGACGAGCTCGCGGCGCTCGCGAAGGCGGGCATGCGCGACATCTCCATCGGCACGGAAAGCGGGCTCGACTCGGCGCTTGCCCAGATGGGAAAGGGGTTCACCGCAGCGGACAGCCTCTGCGAGTGCTTGCGCCTCGATGCTGCGGGGCTTTCCTACGACCTGTTCTACCTCATCGGGATGGCCGGCGCGGGGCACGCCGACGAGTCTGCCGAGGCGACGGCGAAGCTGTACAGCGAGTTGCACCCCAACCGCATCATGATCCACACCATGACGGCGTTCAAGGGTACCCGCCTTCGCCAGATGATCGACGCGGGCGAGTTCACGCCCGCCGGCGAGCTCGAGAACGTCCGCGAGCTGCGCCGCTTCGTCGAGCTTCTCGACTGCGAAAACGACGTGTTCGTGCTCGGCAACCACATCGGCAACGCCGCGCCCGTGTCGGGGCACCTGCCCTCGCAGCGCGAGCAAATGCTCGAATCGTACGACTACGTGCTCGCGCACGCAAACGAGCAGCACCTCGCGCGCTACCGCGCCTCGATGCGCTCGATTTAGCGCAGCACTTCGATTCCTTGGGTTTCGGCGGCTTCGACGAGCGCGGCATTGCGGGCGTTTAAGGTGCCGAAGGTCGGGGGACAGACGACAAGGCGGTCGCACAGGGAAAGGAGCTCCCTGGCCTTGCAAATCGCCGCGTCGCCGATCGGCTCGAACGCTCGCTCGACGACGACCTCTGCGGCTAGGTCTCGTGCAAGCTCGCAGTCGACATCGCCCTCGTGAAGGACGCCCGCGTAGAATGCCTCGCCCTGCCGCACGAGCCGACGGAACGTCGCCGCCCCCGTGCCGCCGCCGGCGATGACGAACGTGCGCGCCTCGCCGTGCGGACGCCCCATCTCCACGCTGCCGAAGCGTTCGTTGAACGCGCCGTGCTCGATCCCGTATAGCTCGCCGACGACCTCGCGGGTGAAGATGTCCTCAGGCGCTCCTGCGCGGAAGACGCGCCCGTCCTTCACGCAGACGACCTTGTCGGCGCTCTTCTGCGCGAGCTCCAGTTCGTGGATCGACATGATGACGGCGACGTGCCTCGATTTCGCGAGGTGTCGAAGTATTCGCAGAAGATCGATCTGATAGCGGATGTCGAGATACGACGTCGGTTCGTCGAGTACGAGCACGCGCGGGTCCTGCGCGATGGCGCGCGCCAGCATGACGCGCTGGCGTTGCCCGTCGCTTATGCACATGAAGTCGTGCTCGGCGAGGTTTTCCACGTGCGCCGTCCGCATGGCCTCGGCAACCCGCGCTTTGTCGCTGTCCGTGAGCACGCCCATGCGCCCCGTGTAGGGATGGCGTCCCGCTTCGACGATATCGCGGCAGGTGAGAAGCTCGGTCTGCGGCCTGCTCGTCAGCATGACGGCGAGATTGCGCGCAAGCTCTGGCGCCTTCCATTCCGAGATCTCGCGGCCGTCGAGCTCGACGACGCCCCCAAGGGGCGCGAGGTGCCGCGTGATCGTTTTAAGAATGGTTGATTTTCCCGACCCGTTCGGCCCGATGAGCGCGACGACGTCGCCCGCACGCACTTCGAGGTTCACGTCCTCGACCACGAGCTTCTTGTCGTATCCCGCCGACAGGTCGCGGATGCTGAAAAGGGGGATGTCGCTCCTGCGCTCCCGGGTCTGAGGGGCACATTCCCAACTCTGAGAATCGAGTTCCCTCTGGCGGGGGTGCTCCGCGCGCAGTTCCGCACGACCCGAAAGCGCCTCTTGGCGCTTTCGCGCGAGCTCAGGACTGTTTGAGCACGGAGTATCCCCGCCAGAGGGAACGGTCAGGTTCGCGCGATCTTCCATCTACTTCACCCGCTTCCGCAACATGAGCGCGATGACCACCGGCGCGCCGAAGATGGCCGTCACCGCGCTGATGGAAAGCTCGACGGGGGAGAAGAGCGTGCGCGCGATGAGGTCGCAGCCCGCGCAGAAGATGGCACCCCCGAGGAAGCACGCGGGGATCACGCGGATGGGCTTCGACGACTTGAGTGCCGTTTTCACGAGATGCGGCACGGCGATGCCGACGAACGACACCGGGCCGGCGAACGCGGTCACGCACGCCGAGAGCATGCTCGCGAGCAGCACGAGCACCACGCGGAACCGTGCCACGTTCACGCCGACGCTCTGTGCGTAGGCCTCGCCGAGCTGGAACGCCGAAAGCGGTTTGGACAGCGCGAACACGAGCGCGCTCACGACCACCACCACGACGGTGATGATCGCAAGGTCGTCCCAGCTCGAGCCCGAGAAGCTGCCCTGCGACCAGTTGTGGAGGTTCACGATGGACTGGTCGTCGGCGAACGCGATGAGGAAGTTCGTGGCGGCCGAGCAGATGTAGCCCACCATGACGCCCGCCACGATGAGCATCGCCATCGAGCTCACGCGCCGCGCGATGAGGAGCACGAACCCGATGGTGATAAGCGAGCCCAAAAACGCCGCGGCGACCATGACCGGCGACGACATGGCCTGGTTCGCGCCCAAAAGCACGATCATCACGAGCGCGACGACGAACTTTGCGCCCGACGACACGCCGAGGATGAACGGGTCGGCGATGGGGTTGCTGAAGAACGTCTGCAGCAAGAACCCCGAAAGCGCGAGCGCGCCGCCCAAAAGCACCGCCGTGAGCACGCGCGGCAGGCGGATCTCCCAGATAATCTGGCTTTCCATGACGTCCGTGCCGCTGCCGAGAAAGATTCCCAGGATATGGTCGACGGGCACGAAGACGCTTCCGACGCACAGGTTCGCCGCAACGAACGCCACGAGCAGAATGCCAAGCGCGACGGTCACGATGCGGCAGCGCGCGGCGCGGCCCGTCTCGTTGTAGGTCATAGAAAGGCGGCTTCTCACGACGCTAGCCCAGCTTCTTCAGGTAGCGGTACCCGCTCGCGTCTTCGCCGGCGAGTGCCCCGTGAAGCTCCTCGATGATGTCGGCGGTTGCGGTCATCTGCTGGTACATGTCGGCGCCCGTCACCCAGACATCCCCGTTTTTCACGGCTTTGAACTGGGACAACAGCGAGTTCTTGCCAACAAGGTCGCTTATGGATGCAACCGATCCGTCGATCGTGCCGTTGTAGATGATGACGTCGGCGTCCTTCGCCAGCGCGAAGAAGCGCTCCATCTCGAGCGTCATCGACGACCCGGACGTCGCCGTACCCTGCGCGTCGTCGAGCGCGTAGGTGCCGCCCGCGAGCTCGATCATCTGCGCTACGTAGTCGCCCGCACGCCGCGTGACGGCCGCGCCGTTCGAGTTGATGTAGAAGTAAGCCACGGTCTTGCCCGACTTTTCAAGCGAAGACATCTGCTCGACGCGTTCCTTTTGCTCGTTGAACAGGCGCGTCGCTTCGTCTTCCTTGTCGAACAGCACGCCGAAGAGCTTGATCCATTCCACACGCCCGAGCGCCTCGGGCTCAGACGACGACTGCTCGGTGAGCACGGTGACCCCGAGCTTCTGCAGCTTCTCCTTCACGTCGGGGGCGTGGTTGATCATGGCGTTCTCGATGGCAAGCGTGCAGCCCGAGGCCGAGATGCGCTCGTAGTCGGGCGCGCTGTACTTGCCGCCGTACGTGATGCTGCCGTCCTCGAGTGCCTGTTTGAACCCGGCGACCGAGCAGTCCTCGGTCTTGATCCCCGACATAAGGATGTTACCGTTCGCACCGAGGGCGTCGACGAGGCACATCGTCGCCGACGACACGAGGTACACCTTGTCAGCGGGCTGTTGGATAACGGCGATGTCGGAGCTCATGCCCGATGGCGCCTCGGCCCCTTGCGGCACCACGAGAAACCGGTCGCCGTTTGAGATGCAGACAAGCTGATATCCACCCGCGAACTCGTCGACGGTGAAATGCTCTGCGTATTCGAGCTGGAGCGCACCTGTCGGCTCCCAGCCGTTGCCCAGATCGGCGTTGTGGAAGTCGGCCACCGCAGCGCTCGACGCCGTTCCCGCGCTCGGCGCGCCGTCCGCGTCGCCTGCCGCCTTCTCCTTCATGGTCGACGAGTCGAAGTAGAGCGTGTAGTCGATGGTGTGCGGCGTCGACATGGCGACGGTCTCGGCGGAGACGGCGATGTCCTCGTCGAGCGAGACGGGGATCTCGAACGTGGAGTTCCCGCCGTTGTTCACGGGCGCGTAGTCGACGCCGTCGACGGTCATCTTGTCGTAACTCGAGCTGGACCAAACGATGGTGGCGGTGTACGAATCGCCGTCCTTCACGACGGTGGTGGGCGAGGCGATGCTCGCGCGCCCCGAACCGCCCGAAAGCGAGACGGCGATGGTATATTCGGTGGAGGCCGCCTTGTCGCCGCCCGACGCGTCCGTGTTCGCGCTGCAACCCATGAAAGGAAGCGCAATCAGGGCGGCGAGGACGACGGCGAGCGCACGCATGATGATGCCGTGTCGTGCGCTCGTTTTCTCGGGAATCGAATGCATGGCGCTACTTCAGCGCGTCAGCGCGCAGGGTCACGCCTGCGGATTCGAACACGAGCGTGCGGTCGTACCACTGCTCCTTCTTGATGCTCCACGCGGCGCAGGCGGTGTCCTCGTCAAGCGCCTGAACAGGCACGTCGTAGGTGTACTTGCCCTCGGCGTTCTCGACGTAGGGGATGCAGTCGGCGTCGCTCGCGGCGGCGGCCTCCTCTCCCGTGCCCATGAACAGCTTGCCGTAGCCCGTGCCGGAAAGCGTCATCACGCAGTCCATGGCGCCGTCCTTCACGGTGAGCTGGGCGTCGACGATCTTGAACATGCTCGAGCTCGAATCGACGGTGATGGAATAGGTGCCGTCGACCACCTTGTCGGCGGTGATGGGCTCCTGTGCAGGCGAGCCTTCCGTCTGGTCGCTTGCGGCCTGCTCGGTTTTCTCCTGGGAAGCCGAGTCGCTTGCCTGTTTGTCGTTTCCCGAGGTGTCCGCGCAGCCGGCGAGCGAGAACGCGCCGAGCGCTGCGGCCACGGCAAGGGCGATAGCTTTCTTGAACATGCGAGGTTCCTTTCGGTTACTGGTCGATGCATCCGCGCCGCAAGGCGTGCGCGGTACGCGTGGGGTATGCTCCGGGATGCGCGCTTTGGGGAAAGCCGCGCATCCCGGAGCATGGGGGCGAGCAAAGCGCCCCCATGTACGCGTGAGCTTACAGCTTGGCGATGGCCGCGTCCACGTGCGAGACGTAGATGTCGTCGATCGCGACGTTCTGGCCGAGGCCCTGGATGAGGCAGGTCACCTCGAAGCCGGCGGCCACGAACTGGGAAGCCCAGCTTTCGGGGTCGGTCTCGTCGGCCATGTCGTTGTTGGCATGGTCGCCTGCGACCACCATGAACGGCGCGAGCACGGCCTTCTTGTAGCCGGCCTCCGTCGCCGCCTTGATGACGTCTTCGCAAGTGGGGCTTGCTTCCACCGTGCCGACGAAGAATTGGGCGAGGCCCTTGTTCTTGAAGACTTCCTGCATCTTCGCGTAGTCGGCGTTGGAATCGGCCTCGGTGCCGTGGCCCATGAGGCACAGCGCCGTCTTGCCGTCGTCGAACGACGCCATGTTCTCCTTGATGGCGTCGGCCACCTTGGAGTAGTCGTCATCGGAGGTGAGCAGCGGGTCGCCGAGCACGATCTTGTCGAATTTGTCCTGGTACTTGTCGAGCTCGTCTTTCACGTCGGTATATTCCAGGCCGGCCATGAGGTGCGTCGGCTGCACCACGACGGTCTTCACGCCGTCCTCCACGCAGCGGTCGAGCGCTTCGGTCATGTTATCGATGGTGATGTTGTCGCGCTTCTTCAGTTTGTCGATGATGATCTGCGCGGTGAAGGCGCGGCGGACGTCGTAGTCTTGCCAGTACTTCTCGCGGATGGCGTCCTCGATGGCGCCGATCGTGATGTGGCGCGAGTCGTTGTAGCTCGTGCCGAAGCTCGTGACGAGGATGACCGGCTTCACGGCTTTCTCCTCCTTCTTGTCGGTCGTGCTCGAGGAGCTGCTCGTGCTGCAGCCTACGAGCGCCATGCCCGCGAGGGCCACGGCCCCGGTTGCGGCCGCGCCCATGAAGTTGCGGCGCGAAATCTTCTCTTCCATGTTCTTCCCTTCCCTTACGTGTCTGGCCAGGCTTTTCGCCTCGGCCTTTGCCATCTTAACCGCGATGCAAAAAATGCGCCCTTCCGTTGAAAGAAGAGCGCACTATCCCAACCGGTTAACTGCGACCGCTAGAAAAGGGAGCGTGCGCCCCTCGGGGTTCACAAGGGGGTCGCGCCACGGCATGGATGCCGTGAGGAAGAGGCGAAGCATTCTGGCTTGGCTCGGCGGTCGGCCGCGCTATACAGTAATGTCCCTTGCCCAGGATTCGCACCTGATTCCCTCCGCGAACCGCTCTCGGGCGCATGCGCGCGCAAGGCGGCCAATTCCTTGTATTCGATTGTTTTTCTGCTCGCGTTCGAGACTTTGTATATGATAAGGGGCGCTTGAAGGCGTGTCAAAAACGGCGCGGCGAGCGCGAGGGCACGTCCGCTTACGGGAAAAGGAGCCTCATGATCCACTTCGTTGGCGCGGGAAGCGGCGCCGCAGACCTCATCACGCTGCGCGGCGCGCGCCTTCTGCGGGCTGCCGACGTGGTCGTTTGGGCGGGGAGCCTCGTGAACCCGGAGCTGCTCGACGAGTGCAAGGAGTCGTGCGCCATCCACGACAGCGCCCGCATGACGCTCGAGGAGGTGCTCGACGTGATGTGCGCCGCCGACGCGCGCGGGCTCGACGTGGTGCGCTTGCACACGGGCGACCCGTGCCTGTACGGGGCCATCCAGGAGCAGATGGATGCGCTCTCCGCACGCGGCGTCGCGTTCGAGGTGGTGCCCGGCGTGTCGAGCTTCTGCGGCGCGGCGGCGGCGCTCGAACAAGAGTACACGCTTCCCGGGATCAGCCAGTCGGTCGTGATCACGCGCCTTCAGGGCCGCACGCCCATGCCCGAAGGCGAGGACATGGCCACCATGGCGAAGAGCGGTTCGACCATGGTCGTCTTCTTAAGCTCGGGAATGCTCGAGAAGCTATCCGATGAGCTTCTGGCCGCGGGGCGCGCACCCGACGAGCCCGCGGCGCTCGTGTACAAGGCGACCTGGCCCGACCAAAAGATCGTCCGCTGCACCGTGGCGACGCTGCCCGCGGCCGCGCGCGAGGCGGGCATCGACCGCACGGCGCTCGTCGTGGTGGGGCGCGTGCTCGGCGCGAGTACCGGGCACGCACATGGGAACGCTGGCGGCGCGGAAGCGGGCACGCAGCCCCCATCAGAGGAAACGTACGAGCGCAGCAAGTTGTACGACCCCACGTTCACCACGGGCTTTCGGAAGGCCGCGAAGTAGCGTGGCGTTCGAGCACTACATATATACCGGCACGAAGAGGCTGCGCTGCGGCTACACCACGGGCAGCTGCGCGGCGCTCGCGGCGAAAGCGGCGTGCGAGATGCTGCTTTCGGGCGAGCTCGCCCGGCGCGCATCGATTCTCACCCCCGGCGGGCTTCCCGTCGAGGTCGACGTGGTCGACGCATCTGTCGGCGAAGGGTTCACGCAATGCGCCGTGCGCAAGGACGCGGGCGACGACGTGGACGCCACCGACGGCATCCTCGTGTACGCGCGCGTCGAACGCGGGGGCGGGACGGGGAGCGGGCTTCCTGCCGAAGGCGGCGTCGGCGTGTCCATCGACGGGGGCGAAGGGGTCGGGCGCGTGACGCTTCCCGGGCTCGAACAGCCGGTGGGATCCGCCGCCATCAACGCGACCCCGCGCGAGATGATTCGCCGCGCGGTGCGCGAGGTGTGCGCATCCCACGGGTTTTCCGGGAACATCGCTGTGACGATTTCGGTACCGGAGGGCGCCGAGGTGGCGAAGAAGACGTTCAACCCGAACCTGGGGATCGAGGGCGGCATATCCATCCTGGGGACGACGGGCATCGTCGAGCCGCGAAGCCTTGCCGCGCTGCGTGACAGCATCGAGCTCGAGATACGCCAGCACGCGGCGCTCGGGGCGCGCAACATCATCCTCACGCCGGGCAATTACGGCGAGCAGTTCATCGGCGACCACTTCAAACTGCACGGCGTGCCGGTCGTGGTCATCTCCAACTTTGTCGGGGACGCGCTCGACTGCTGCGTGCGTGAGGGATTTACCCATGTCCTTTTTGTGGGACACATCGGCAAGCTCGTGAAGGTCGCCGGCGGCATCATGGACACCCACTCGCGCACCGCCGATTGCCGCGCCGAGATCCTGGCCGCCCACGCGGCCATGGCGGGCGCATCCGCCAAGGTCGTGCGCGAGGTCATGGCGTCGGTCACCACGACGGCGGCGCTTGCGGTCATCGAGGAAGCCAGTGCGGGAGACGCCGTGCGCGCCTCGCTCGCCCAGGCGATCGCCGACAGGCTCCGTCGCCGCGCGGCGGGCGCCTGCGAGGTCGCGGCCATCGTGTTCGACGCCGACCGGCGCGAGCTCTTCCGCACCCCGGGCTCAGACGACGTCGTCCGCGCGCTGGGAGCCGTCTATGGATAGGGGGACGCCGAACGCGAAGACGAGGCTTTCCTGCATCGCCTTCACCGAGCGGGGGCTTGCCGTCGCCCGCCGCGTCGAGCGGACGCTTGTCGCCGCACCGGCGCAGGGCGGCCGCCCCGCGTGGGAGGTTTCCGTCTCGCGCGGCTTCGGCGAGGGCAAGGTCGCGCTCGCGGCGTGGACCGAGGGCGCGTGGGGCGCATCGGACGCGCTGCTGTTCGTGGGGGCTGTGGGCATCGCCGTGCGCGCCATCGCGCCGCACATTCGCTCAAAGGCGTCCGACCCGGCCGTCGTCGTGCTCGACGAGGGCGCGCGGTTCTCGGTTGCGCTTTTATCGGGGCACATCGGCGGGGCGAATGAGCTCGCGCGCGAGGTTGCAGCGGCGACGGGTGCCGAGGCGGTCGTCACCACGGCGACCGACGGCCGCGGCGTGTGGGCGGTCGACATGTGGGCGCGCCGGGCGGGGCTTCTTGTGGCGAACCCTGCAGCCATCAAGCATGTGTCGGCGCGGCTGCTCGCCGGCGGGCGCATCTCGCTCTACGCTGATGTGTCGATTTCGGGACATGCGCCGGAAGGGGTCGACCTCGTTTTGCGCCCGGCCGAAGCCGATGTCGTCGTGTCGCCCTTTGCGCACGCGAACGCGGGGAAGGGCGGGCGTGCCGAAGGGGCCGCAGCTGAGGCACTCTGCCTTGTGCCGCGCTCGATCTCCTGCGGCATCGGGTGCCGTCGCGGCGTTGCCCGTGAGGCGGTGGAGGAGGCGTTCGCGCTCGCCTGCGAGAAAGCGGGCGTTTTCCCCGAGGCGGTCTCGCGCGTGGCCTCGATCGACGTGAAGGCGCACGAGGCGGGGCTTCTCTCCTTCTGCAAGGCGCGCTCGCTGCCGTTTCGCACGTATACGGCCGACGAGCTCGCGCGCGTCGTGGGCAGCGTGTCGCCTTCGGCGTTCGTGCGCGACACGGTGGGCGTCGACAACGTATGCGAGCGCGCGGCTTTAGCGGCGGGCGGGACGCTTGTGCTGCCGAAGTTCGCGCATGGGGGAGTCACCGTCGCATTAACGCAGGTGGAAAGTGACATTTCGTTCGAGGAAGGTGCATAGCGTGGGCAAGTTGTTCGTGGTGGGCATAGGCCCCGGGGGCGCTGCGGGCATGACGTATTCCGCCCGCGAGGCGCTCTTGGCGGCCGACGTCGTAGTCGGGTACACGAGATACGTCGAGCTCGTGGCTGCTGCCGTCCCGGACGCAGAGTTGCTTTCGACGCCGATGATGCGCGAGGTCGAGCGGTGCCGGCTCGCTCTTTCGCGCGCGCAGGAAGGCGTCACCGTGGCCCTCGTGTGCAGCGGCGACGCGGGCGTGTACGGCATGGCGAGCCCCGTGCTGGAGCTGGCAGACGGCTACCCCGACGTCGACGTCGAAATCATCGCCGGCGTCACCGCGGCCCAGAGCGGCTCGGCCGTCCTCGGGGCCCCGCTCGCCCACGACTTCGCGGTCGTGTCGCTTTCCGACCTGCTCACGCCCTGGGAGGTCATCGAGCGCAGGCTGCGCGCCGTGGCGGGCGCCGACTTCTGCATATGCCTGTACAACCCGCGCAGCAAGAAGCGCGCCGACCGCTTGGCGCGCGCGGCCGCCATCATGCTCGAGGCGAAGAGCTCCGACACGCTGTGCGGCTGGGTGCGCAACATCGGGCGCGAGGGCCAGGAGTCGGGGCTTTTGCCCCTCTCCGAGCTCGGCGGGCTTCAGGCGGACATGTTCACCACCGTGTTCGTCGGCAACGCGAACACCAGGTGCATCGGCGGCCGTATGGTCACGCCGCGCGGGTACCGGGAGATCCCATGCGAAAAGTGACGATCATCGGGGCGGGGCCGGGAAACCCCGACCTGCTTCCAACCGCCGCGCGCGACGCGCTCGACATCGCCGACGTCGTTATCGGGGCGCGCAGGGCGCTTGCCGGCATCGACCTTCCGCCCGACGTGGTCCGCTGCGAGCTTGTGAAGACGGAAGACATCGTGGGCGCGCTTGCGGGCGAGGCGTCCTGGCAGCGCGCGGTCGTCGTGATGACGGGCGACACGGGGCTGTTCAGCGGGGCCGCGCGCCTCACCTGCGCACTTCGCGACGTAACCGGGCTCGAAGTGCGGGTTATCCCCGGGGTGAGCTCGGCGTCGTATCTGGCGGCGCAGCTCGCGCGCCCGTGGCAGGGCTGGCGCTTCGCGAGCGCGCACGGCGTCGCGTGCGACATCGTGGCGGAGGCGGCTCACGCAGGCGAGCTCTTCCTCGTGACGTCTAACGGGAAGGCGCCCGCGAAGCTCGCCGGGGAGCTCGTCGAGGCGGGCCTTGGCGACGTGGAGATCGTCGTTGGCGAGCGTCTGTCGTATCCCGACGAGCGCCTATCGCGCGGGACGGCGAGCGAGATCGCGGGACGCGAGTTCGACGACCTCAACGTGATGCTGTTCGACTTCGGGGAAGGCGAGGGCGCACCTGACGTATCGCACACGCAGAAGGCAGAGGAAGCTGCGGACGCGTGCGCGCAAGGTGAGTTCGCCGGCGCGCAGGAAGACGGGTCCGCGCCCGCGCAGAAGCGTGCGAGTGCCGCTCGCGGCGCGCAAAAGATGTGGCCGTACGCCTCTTCGGGCATTCCCGACGCCCTCTTCATCCGCGGGAAGGTTCCCATGACGAAGGCGGAGGTGCGCGCGGTGGCGCTGTCGAAGCTTCGCCTTGCGCCCGCCGACACCGTGTGGGACGTCGGCGCCGGCACGGGAAGCGTTTCGGTCGAGGCTGCGCTCGTTGCGGCCGCGGGCTCGATCTGGGCCATCGAGCGCAAACGCGAGGGCATCGCGCTCATCAGGGAAAACGCCGAGCGTTTCGGCTGCGGCAATGTGTTCGCGGTCGAGGGCGCGGCACCGGAGGCGCTCGTCAAGCTTCCCGCTCCCGACGCCGTGTTCGTCGGAGGCAGCTCGGGCGAGCTTTCCTCCATCGTCGACGCCGCGCGGGCGAAGAACCCCCGCGCGCGCTTCTGCGTGCCCTGCGTCACGCTTGAGACGCTCGCGCGGGCATGCGACGTCTTCTCGGGCGACGCCTTCGAGGGTTTCGAGGTGTGCCAAGTCTCCGTAGCCAAAGGCGAGGAGACGGGCCCGTACCACCTGATGCGCGCCCAGAACCCGGTGTTTCTCGTCAGCGCGCGCGGGATCGCCCCGAAGGCGGACGATGCGTGCCCGCAGGCGGCGCCCGCGCCGGCCGACGGGGAAGGGGCTGCCTTATGAGCACGCTCATTCCCCGATTCATGGTAGCCGCCCCGAGAAGCGGCAGCGGAAAGACCGTCGTCACTTGCGCGCTTCTGCGGGCGCTCGCGCGCCGTGGCCTTGCGCCCGCGGCGTTCAAGTGCGGCCCCGACTACATCGATCCCTTGTTCCATCGCCAGGTCGTGGGCGTGCGCGCGGGGAACCTCGACGGGTTCTTCACTGACGCGCCGACGATGCGCGCCCTGCTCGCGCGCGGGGCGCAAGGGGCCGACGTCGCCGTGCTCGAAGGCGTCATGGGCTTCTACGACGGCATGGCGCCCGGCGTGGCCGACGCGAGCAGCTACCAGGTCGCACGCGACACGGCGACGCCCGTCGTGCTCGTGGTCGACGGGAAGGGCGCCTCGCTCACGCTCGCCGCCGTGGTGCGCGGCATCGCCGAGTTCCTCCCTCGGGCGAACGTGCGCGGCGTCATCCTGAACCGCACGTCGCGCGCCGCTTTCACGTATGCGGCGCGCGCGATCGAGGAGCACGCCGGCGTGGCCGCACTCGGCTACATCCCGCCCGACGAGGCGTTCGCGCTCGAAAGCCGGCACCTCGGGCTCGTCGCGGCCGACGAGGTGCCGGCGCTGTCGCAGCGCCTCGACGACATGGCGTGCGCGATCGAGCGGACCGTCGACGTCGACCGCCTGCTCGGGATCGCGCAGGCGGCCCCCGCACTCGATGAGGAACCTTACCGGTTGGCCCCCGTTCCGGGAACGCCCGCCACTATCGCGGTCGCGCGCGACGCGGCCTTCTCGTTCTACTACGAGGAGAACCTCCGCGCGCTCGAGGACCTGGGCGCGCGCCTTGAGTTCTTCAGCCCGCTTTCCGACCGCGCGCTGCCCGAAGGGGCGAGCGGCCTCTACCTGGGCGGCGGATACCCCGAGCTGCACGCGCGCGAGCTTTCGGGAAACGCGCCCATGCGCGACGCGGTGCGCGCTGCGGTCTCGGCGGGCATGCCGTGCGTGGCCGAGTGCGGCGGCTTCATGTACCTGCAGAAGGAGCTCGCCGATGACGAGGGAAAACGCTGGCCGATGGCGGGCGCGCTTCCCGGCGTGTCCGAGAACACGGGGCGGCTGTCCCATTTCGGGTACGTCGAGCTCGAATCGCGCCGCGCGGGGCTCTACGGGCCGGCCGGCACGCGCATCCGCGCGCACGAGTTCCACTACTGGCATTCCACCTGCGAGGGCGACGCGTTCTGGGCGCAGAAGCCCCGTCGCGACAAGGGCTGGCCGTGCATGGAAACGACGCCTGCGCTCGCGGCCGGCTACCCGCACGTGTACTACCCGTCCGCGCCCGGCGCCGCCCGCGCGTTCGTCGGCGCCGCGGCGCGCTACGCGAAGAAGGCGCGCCATGAGTAGCGACGCGATGAGGGAGAGCGTGCGACGGGAAATCGCCCGCGTGCGCGCGCAGCGTCCCGGTGTCGAGCTTGCGCGAACAATCGAGGGCATTGTCCCGGTCGACGAGCACGCCCGTGCGGCAGCGTACACGCAGTGGGACTCCGTCGCGCACCCCTTGGGCGGGCTCGGCGCGATGGAGGACGTCGTGGCGCGCATCGCTGCCGTCCAGGGAAGCGCTCACGTCGAGACGTCCCCCCGGGCGCTCGCCGTGTTCTTCGCCGACAACGGCGTCGTCGCAGAAGGCGTGTCCCAAAGCGGCCAGGAAGTAACGCTCGCCGTGGCGCGCAACATGTGCGAGGGCGCGACGAGCGCGTGCCGTATGGCGGCCTTCGCCGACTGCGAGGTCGTGCCCGTCGACGTGGGGATGGCCTCGCCGCTCGACGACGAGCGCATGGTCTGCGCGAACGTCCGCCGCGGCAGCGGGAACATCGCGCGCGGCCCCGCCATGTCGCGCGAGGAGGCGCTTTGTGCCATGGAGGCCGGCATCGCCGCCGCCCGCGGGCTCGCACATGCTGGTGCGCGCCTGCTCGCCGCGGGCGAGATGGGCATCGGCAACACGACGACGTCGGCCGCGGTGGCCGCGGTGCTTCTCGGCGTTCCCGCGGCGGACGTCGTCGGGCGAGGCGCGGGGCTCGACGACGCGGCGCTCGCGCGCAAGCGCATGGTAGTTAAGCGGGCGATTGCGCTCTCCGCCCCCGACGCCGCGGACCCCGTCGACGTGGTCGCGAAGGTGGGAGGCTTCGACATCGCGGCGCTTGCGGGGTTCTACCTCGGTGCCGCGGCGTGCCGTGTGCCCGCAGTGCTCGACGGGGTCATCTCGTGCACGGCGGCGCTTGCCGCCTGTCGGATCGCCCCGCACGCGACAGGCGCCCTCATCGGCAGCCACGCCTCGTCGGAGCCGGCGGCGGGAAAGCTCCTTCGCGCGCTTGGCATCGAGGCGCCCCTTCGCGCCGGCATGCACCTGGGAGAGGGGGCGGGCGCCTGCGCGTTTCTGCCCCTCATCGATTCGGCGCTCTGCGTTTACCGGGACGGCAAGACATTCTCCGCAACGGGGATGGCAGCCTACAAGCACTTGGGGGAACGTTCATGACGACGACGCTCGTCATAGGGGGCGCGGCGAGCGGCAAGAGCGCGTTCGCCGAGTCGCTCTGCCTGGAGTGCTCGGGCCCGCGCGTGTACGTGGCGACGATGGACGCCGCAGGAGAGGCCGGCGCCCGCCGCGTCGCGCGGCATCGCACGCTGCGCGAGGGGAAGGGCTTCGAAACGCTCGAGCGCACGCGCGGCATCGAGGCGCTTGCGGTGCAGGTGCCCGCTGACTGCACGCTCCTCCTTGAGGACGTCGGAAACCTCGTGGCGAACGAGCTGTTCGCGGGCGCACCTGCCTGCGAGCCCGACCCGGAAGGGGCGGCTCGGGCCGCGTCGCGCGGCATCGAGGCGCTTCTCGCGGCGGCACGCGACGCGGTGGTGGTCACCGTCGACGTGTTTCGAGACGGCGTGCGCTACGATGAGGGGACCGAAACATGGCGGCGCGCCGTCGCGCAGGCGAACGCGCGGATAGCGGCGCGCGCCGATAGGGTAGTGGAAGTGGTATGCGGGATTCCCGTATGGGTGAAAGGCGAAGGTGCGAAACGGTGAAGGCACGAGAGGCGATCGGCGCGGCGTTCGGCACGTTCTCCCGCATCCCTGTCCCGAAATCGGTATGGACGGAAGCGGGGACGGCACACGCGTTGGCGGCGTTTCCCCTGGTGGGGCTTGCTGAAGGGTTCCTCATGGCCGCGTGGGGGCACGTCGCGAACCTGATAGGGCTGCCGAGCGCGATCGTGGCCTGCGTGCTCGTGGCGCTTCCCGTAGCGGTGACGGGCGGCATCCACCTCGACGGTTTGTGCGACACCTCCGACGCGCTTTCAAGCTACGCCCCGCGCGAGAAGAAGCTCGAGATCATGCACGACCCGCGGGCGGGGGCGTTCGGCGTCATCGCCGTGGCCCTCTATCTCGTCATGCAGTTCGCCCTGTTCACGACGCTGCCGCTCACGGCGGGCGTGTTCTTGGCGCTTATGTGCTCGCTTACGCTTTCGCGCGCGCTTTCGGGGCTCGCCGTCGAATGCTGGCCAGGCGCGCGCGCAGACGGCATGGCGGCAAGCCTTTCGCCAGCGAAGAAACGCCCGAGGATCGTGGTTCCCCTCGTTGCGTTCGCCGTCGTTGCGGCGGCGGGGATGGTCGTGTTCTGCCAGGTCGTCGGCGCATGCATGGTGGCCTCGGCGCTTATCGTGTTCGCATGGTACCGCCATGTCGCGATCGCGCGCTTCGGCGGCGTGACGGGCGACACCGCCGGGTGGTTCCTACAGTGGGCCGAGCTCGCCATGCTCGCCGTTCTCGCAGTGGGGAGCGCGCTGTGATCCTAGTCGTGGGCGGCATCCATTCAGGGAAGAAGACCTTCGTTCGCGAGACGCTCGGGTTCTCGGAGGGCGACTTCGTCCATGCGGCAAGCCTCGTAGATGCGGGCGCGAGCGAGTCTTGCGCGGCGGGCGGGCACGTCGCCGTCGGGTGCGAGGAGCTCATGCGCGCCTGCGACGAGGAGCACGCCCTCTCGCTGCTCGAGCCGTTCGACGTCGTCGTCATCGCCGAGGTCGGGTGCGGGGTGGTTCCCGTTCGCGCCGACGACGCGGCTTGGCGCGAACGCGTCGGGCGCCTCGGCTGCGCGCTTGCCGGGCGGGCGGGCGCCGTCGTGCGCATGGTGTGCGGGATTCCCCAGGTCATCAAGGGGGACCTTGCCGCGGTTCCACATGGCGCCCTCCGCGCGCCGCAGCACCCGATCGCGGTCACGCTCGTGCGCCACGGCGCCACGGCGGGCACGCGCGAGCACCGCTACAGCGGCGGCGGGACCGACGAGCCGCTTTCGCCCGAAGGCGAGCGGGCGCTCCGGAACATCGAGCCCCGCGGGGACGTCCGCCGCGTCGTCACGAGCGGCATGGCGCGCACCGACCGAACGGCGCGCATCCTCTTCCCGAACGCCGAGATCGTCGCCTGCCCGGAGCTGTGCGAGATGGACTTCGGGGCGTTCGAGGGAAAGCGCGCCTCCGACATGGAAGACGACGCGCGCTACCGCGCCTGGGTCGACGCGTGGTGTCGCCCCTGCTGCCCGGGCGGCGAGAGCAAAGACGGCTTCGTCGCGCGCGTCGTCGCGGCGTTTCGCGACGTGTGCGACCGCGAGGCCGCGCTTGGGAGCGGGGAGTCCGTCCTCGTCGTGCATTCGGGCACCATCCGCGCGGTTCTTTCCGAACTCGCTGTCCCGAAAAGGGGATACTTCGACGTCCATACCGAACCGGGCGGCGCCTGGCGCGGGGTATGGGACGGCACCGCGCTCACGGATGTGCGTCCGCTTTCGGAGGCGTGTGCCCGATGACGACGCTTCTCGCCGTGATCGCGGGCTTCGTGCTCGACCTTGCGCTCGGCGACCCGCGGTGGCTGCCGCACCCGGTCGTCACCATGGGGCGCGCCATATCCCGCGCCGAAGGCCCCCTGCGCCGCATCTTCCCGCAAACGCCTTCGGGAGCGCGGTGGGCCGGGCGCGTGCTCGCGGTGGCGCTGCCCGTGCTCTTCGGCCTTGCGACCTGGGCGGTCCTCGCACTTCTCGGCGCTGTTCACCCCGCGTTGCGCTTCATCGCCGATGCATGGATAAGCTATCAGCTGCTCGCCGCCTGCGAGCTTCGGCGCCAGAGCATGGCGGTCGCGCGCGCATTCTCCGACGGCGGCCTCGCCGCGGCGCGCGATGCCGTCGGGCGCATCGTGGGCCGCGACACGTCTGTCCTCGACGCGGCGGGCGTCGCGCGCGCCGCGGTGGAGACGGTGGCCGAGAACGCCAGCGACGGTGTGATCGCGCCGCTGTTCTACCTCATGATCGGCGGGGCCCCTTTGGGCATGGCGTACAAGGCCGTGAACACGCTCGACAGCATGGTCGGCTACAAAAACGACCGCTACCTCGACTTCGGGCGCGCCTCGGCGAAACTCGACGACGCGCTCAACTGGGTGCCTTCGCGCCTTGCGGCGCTGTTCATGGTGGCTGCGTGCCCCCTCGTGCGCCTCGACGCGCGCGGGGCGTGGCGCATCTGGCGCCGCGACAGGCGTCGGCACGCGAGCCCCAATTCCGCCCAGACCGAGTCGGCGTGCGCGGGCGCGCTCGGGCTTCGCCTTGCGGGGCCGGCGGTGTACTTCGGCAAGCTCGTCGACAAGCCGACGATCGGCGACGCCTCGCGCGCCATCGAATGGGCCGACATCGCGCGGGCGAACCGTCTCATGCTGGCCGCATCCGTCTGCGCACTCGTCGTGTTCGCCGCCGTGCGAGCGGCCTGCGCGGTTGCTTGGGGGGTGGCGTGATGAGGGGAAACGGTTCTCGGGACAGCCGCGCGAACGCCGACGCGCTTTGCCGGCGGGTGCATGGCGGGAACGCCCGCTCGCTCGGGCTTTCATGCAAACACGGCACGCGCGACTTGCTCGATTTCTCGGTGAACGTGAACCCTCTAGGCCCCTCGCCGTGCGCTGTTGCCGCAGCTCGCGATGCCCTTGCGCGCATCGACGCGTATCCCGACCGCGAAAGCCGTGCGCTCGTGCGCGCCCTCGCCGCGGCCCACGACGTTCCCGCGGAGTCGATCGTGTGCGGGGCGGGCGCGTCCGGCCTCATCTGGCGCCTCGCCGCAGCTTTGCGCCCCCGCCGCGCCATCGTGTGCGCGCCGACGTTCTCGGAATACGCCGAGGCGGCGGCCCGCTTCGGCGCCTCCGTGCGGGAAGTCCCCCTTTCGGAAGCGGACGGATTCGAGGTTCCTATGGGTTTCGCACGCGCGATTGAAGGGCCAAGGGACATCGCGTTCCTCTGCAACCCGAACAACCCGACCGGCCGCCTCGCCGCACCCGAAGTGCTCGCCGCCGCGGCCGACCGCTGCGAGGACGTAGGCGCCCTGCTCGTCGTCGACGAGTGCTTTCTCGGGTTTCTGCCCGACGCCCGCGCGCGCAGCTTCGCCGTACGCGCGGCCTCGTCCCGCCATGTGGCCGTGCTTTCGGCCTTCACCAAGCTCTACGGCATGGCGGGCCTTCGATTGGGGTACCTCATCTGCGGAAACGGCGATATCGTCGAAGGCGTTCGCGCGATGGGGCAAGTGTGGCCCGTGTCGTCGGTCGCCGAGGCGGCGGGCACAGCGGCGCTCGAAGACACCGAGTACCTCGCCCACACGCGCCGTGTGGTAGCCGACGAGCGAGCATGGCTCGCACGCGAGCTTTCCGCCCTGGGCCTTTTCGTCGTGCCGTCGAGCGCGAACTACCTGCTGTTCCGCGCCCCGACGGACACCCTGGCGCAGAGGCTTTTCGAGGCGGGCATCCTCGTGCGAACCTGCGCGTCCTTTTCGGGACTGTCCGCTTTCTGGTACCGTATTGCCGTGCGCACGCGCGCAGAGAACGAGGCACTCATTCGCGCGCTCACATGCGCGCTTGAAGACGCACATTCGCGTGAAGTGGACGGCGCATCGCCCGCAGCCGCGCTGCATGCGCACGGGGCGAGCAAGAGGCAAACGAACCGCAACGATCCGAAGGAGGCAGGCGCGAATGGGTAAGGCGAAGCCCCTCATGATCCAGGGAACGATGTCGAACGCGGGGAAGAGCCTGCTCGCGGCGGGGATCTGCCGCGTCCTTGCGCAGGACGGCCTAACCGTCGCCCCGTTCAAGAGCCAGAACATGGCGCTCAACAGCGGCGTCACGGCCGACGGGCTTGAAATGGGCCGCGCGCAGATCATGCAGGCCCAGGCATGCGGCATCGAGCCCGACGTGCGCATGAACCCGATCCTCCTCAAGCCGGAAAGCGACAGGAAAAGCCAGCTCATCGTGGCGGGCAAGGCGCAGGGCGCCTATTCGGCGCGCGATTATTTCGGCCGCAAGAAGGCGCTCATGCCGCAGATCCTCGAAGCGTACGACTCGCTCGCCGCCGAGGCCGACGTCATCGTCATCGAGGGCGCAGGCAGCCCGGCGGAAATCAACCTCGCTGCCGACGACATCGTGAACATGGGGCTCGCGCGCGCGGTGGGCTCGCCGGTGCTGCTCGCGGGCGATATCGATCCGGGAGGCGTGTTTGCCCAGCTCTACGGCACGGTATCGCTGCTTGCCCCCGAAGACCGCGCGCGCGTGCGGGGGCTTGTCGTGAACAAGTTCCGCGGCGACGTCGAGATCCTGCGCCCGGGGCTCGCCCCGCTCGAAGAGCTCACGGGCGTCCCCGTGGTGGGGGTCGTGCCCTACCTCTCGCTCGACTTGGACGACGAGGACTCGCTCTCGCCGCGGCTTTCGGCCCGCGAGGCGCGAGGCATCGTCGACATCGCCGTCGTGCGCCTACCGCACCTGTCGAACTTCACCGACTTCGACCCGCTCGACCGCGTGGGCGGCGCGGGCGTACGCTACGTGGGAAGCGCGTGCGATTTGGGGCGGCCTGACCTCGTCGTCCTTCCCGGGTCGAAGAGCACGCTTTCCGATGCGCGCTGGCTCGAGGAGAGCGGCATGGGCGCGTGCGTTCGCGCGCTCGCGGCCGAGGGTACGCCCGTGCTCGGCGTGTGCGGGGGGTATCAGCTGCTCGGGCGGGAACTCATCGACCCGTGCGGCGTGGAAGGCGCAGGCGAGGCGCACGGGCTTAGGCTCGTTTCGGCGAGCACGCGCTTCGGCTCGGAAAAGCGCCTGGCGCGCTCGGAGTTCCGCATCACGCACGCCGAGGGCGTCTTCTCCGTCTGGAACGGCATGAGCGCGCGCGGCTACGAGATCCACGACGGCAACACGACCGTCGAGGGCGCCCCCGCCGGCACGATCGACGGCGCGGCCGAGGGCGTGGCCTGCGGAAACGTGTTCGGCACCTACCTGCACGGGCTGTTCGACGAACCGGAAATCGCCACGGCGCTCGTCCGCGAGCTCGCGCGGCGGCGCGGGCTGCCCGAAGGCGTCGTGGGAACCGCCGCCGCGGCCTCGGCCGATGAGCACAGAAACCGCGAGTTCGACCGCTTGGCCGACGCGGTGCGCGGCGCGCTCGACATGGACCGCATCTACCGCATCATCGAGGAGGGCGCATGATCCATCTTTACTACGGCGACGGCAAGGGCAAGACGACGGCGGCGATGGGGCTTGCGCTGCGCATGCTCGCCGCAGGCCGGCGCGTCGTCATCGTGCAGTTCTTGAAAGACGGCCAAAGCGGGGAGGCGCGCATGCTCGCCGAGCGCCTCGGCACCGCGCTGTACGCCGGCAAGGCGTCGGAGAAATTCACCTGGTCGATGACCGAAGTCGAGCTTGCCGCCACGCGCGCGTTGCATGATAGGAACCTAACACGTGCGCTCGACGAGGCGGCGCACGCGCATGTGGGGCTGCTCGTGCTCGACGAGGCGCTTGACGCGATCGCGAAGGGGCTCGTCGACGAGGGGCTCATCGCCCGCGCGCTTAACGCCTCCGCATCCGGGCTCGAGGTGGTGCTCACCGGGCGCGCGCCCTGCGCGGAACTTGTGGCGAAAGCGGACTACGTAACCGAGATGCGCTGCGTGAAACACCCCTACGAACAGGGCGTTCTCGCGCGTGAGGGAGTTGAGTACTAGATGGATTCCAAGGAAATGGCACCGGGCGACATCGAGCGGAGAAGCTTCGAGATCATCACCTCCGAGCTCGGGGGCCGCACGTTCCCGCCGCTAGAAGAGCCCATCGTGAAGCGCGTCATCCATACGACAGCAGATTTCTCGTACGCCGACTCGCTCGTGTTCACCCACGACGCGGCATCGCGCGCGCTCGAGGCGCTCCGCGCGGGGGCGTGCGTGCTCACCGACACGAACATGGCGCTCGCCGGCGTGAGCAAGCCCGCGCTCGCGAAACTCGGATGCAGGGTGGTGTGCTACATGGCCGATGCGGACGTCGCGGCCGCGGCGAAGGCCACGGGGACGACGCGAGCGGTCGCGAGCATGGATAAGGCATGCGACATAGAGGGCCCGCTCGTCATCGCGGTCGGCAACGCGCCGACGGCGCTTCTGCGCCTTTGCGAGCTTATGGACGCGGGCAAGATCGCGCCAGCAGCCGTCATCGGCGTGCCGGTCGGGTTCGTGAACGTGGTCGAGGCGAAAGAGGAGCTGCTTTCCCGCGACGTCCCCGCAATCGTGGCGCGCGGGCGCAAGGGCGGCTCGACCGTGGCCGCGGCCATCATGAACGCGCTGTTGTACCAGATCACGCGCCCAGGCGGCCCCAAATGACGGGCGCGCCGCGAAACGGGGAGGCCTCGGCCGCGAACCCTTCGCCGCTCGCACCGCACGCGCGGGCGCAAGCTTTAGGGAACGCGCCGCGCGAAACCGCGGCGGCCCCGATCGTGCGCGTGTTCGCGGGAACCACCGAGGGGCGCCTTCTGTGCGAATGGCTGGCCACACGCGGCATGAGGGCGCGCGCATACGCGGCGACGGAATACGGCGGCGAGCTCATCGGCGAGTTGCCTGGCGTGGAGGCCCATACGGGTCGCCTCGACGAGCAGGAGATGGAAGCCGAGCTTTCGGGCGCCGCCATCGTCATCGACGCGACGCACCCGTTCGCCTCGCTCGCAAGCGCCAACATCCGCGCCGCCGCGAAGGCGACGGGCGCGCGCTATGTACGCCTGCGCCGCGAAGAAGAGGCCGTACCCGACGACGTCGTCGTCGCGGGTTCGGTAGCGGAGGCGGCGCGCATGCTCGCACACGCCGCAGGGCGCGCGCTTCTCACCACGGGGAGCAAGGAGCTTGCCCCCTACACGCGCATCGAGGGCTTCGAGAAGCGCTTTTTCGTGCGCGTTCTGCCGACGGTCGACGCCGTGGAGAAGTGCGCCCGCGCCGGGTTCCCCCCGTCGCGCATCATCGCCATGCAAGGCCCCTTCACGCGCGAGCTCAACGCGGCGATGCTGCGCCAGGTGGGAGCGTCGTGGCTTGTCACGAAGGATTCGGGCAGCGTCGGCGGCACGGACGAGAAGATCGCCGCCGCGCGCGACGTGGGCGCCCGCTGCATCCTCATCGCGCGCCCGGACGAACCGGGCCGCGCTTTCACACTCGATCAGGTAGAAGACCTGCTCGCACGCTTTCTCGAACCGAAGCGCGAGCGCTCGGGAGTGCTCTAGGAAATCCCCATTCCCGCGGCGATGCTCGCCAAATCGAGGTTGATCACGTACATGCACACGACGAGCACGAAGAACATGACGATGACCACGGTCAGGATGTTCATGACGTCTTTCGGGATCTTCGAGAAGGCGCGTTCAAGGTTGGGGTAGACGAGCCAGGTCATGATCGTGGCCATCACGCCGAAGAACGACGTGTTCAGAAGGCAGATCTGCCCCATGAAGTTGAAGGCCATGTCCTGGTAGTCCCACAATGGCAGCTTGCCCGTCACGGGGTCGGGCGGCGTGTTGCAGGCGAATCCGAGCGCGAGCTCGATCGCCGCGCAAAACAACGTGTTCACCAGAAAGCTCAAAACCACCGCCGCGGGGATGTTGCCGTGCAGCTTGTCGAGCAGCCAGTTCTTGATGGGGAAAAGCAAAAGCCCGATGAACACGAACGCGATGCCGTAGACGAAGAACGGGTTGAGCATGTCGTGCCAGATGCCCGAGTTCGGGTCGTAGGTGCCGGGCACGATGCCCCAGCGGATGAGCCAGCACACGCTCCATTCCATCCAGTGCCCGACGACGCTGAAGATGCAGAAGTACAGCACGAGGTTGCGCCAGAAAAGCGGGCTCTTCAGGTTCCACAGCTTCTCGTCCTCCTTGAGCTCGGCCGCGCGGGAGCTCGCCGTGAAGGGGCGCGAGAGCACCGCCCGTGCGCGCTTCGAGAAGCCGAAGTAGAGCAGAAGCAGGATGGGCCAGATGGAGTTCGCCAGGAACTGGATCGCGTCGAAGCGCCCAAGCGCAACGTAGTACACGAGGTTGATGGCGAGGTAGGCGCCCACCATGGCGCAGATGATGGTGCAGCCGTGGCTCTTGCGGTTCCAGATGACCCAGAGCGTGACGGCCATCATGAGCAGCTTCACGAAGTTGATCCACCACTCGCCGTCGAAGGCCTCCGACCTCGTGACGAACAGGAGCAGCGTCACGTTCATGACGACCTCGAGCACGCAGGCGATCTCCACGAAGCGCATGAACCCGAGGCGCTTGCCGTTCGCGTAGTACGCCTTCGCGCCGCCCTCGTCCTCGATGTGCTGGCGGCGGATCATGACGGACGCGACGATGAGCAGGACGCCGTCGATGAGGCGCAGCGTGAGGATGGACGCGATGCCGCCGGCGAGGCCGAAGGCGAAGCAGCGCCGGCGCGCGGCGGGGTTGCCGACCGAGCGCGCGATGCCGATTCCCGCAGCGAGGGAGAACAGGCTCACGACGGCGCCGAAGCCCGTGAAGAGCACGATGAGCGACAGCACGCCCGCGACGGCCTGGCTCGGCGTGAGCCCGCCGAAGCCGATGTCGGCGATGGTGCCGTTCACGCCCGCGCTTTCGACGATGGCCGCAAAGTCGGGGTTGGCGAGCACCTCGCTCACGGCCTGCCCCACGTCGAAGGTCGTCCATGCCATGAGCAAAAAGCCCACGGCCGCGAACACGGTGGCGACGATGCCGATGATGCGCGCGTTGCGGATGCGCGCGGGATACTGGACCGGTGAAGGTGCTGCGCTTGCGGTTGCGCTCATGGGCTCTCCTTGAAGATTGCTTGGGGGCCGAATGCCCATCAAGCAAGGATACGGCAAAACGGGCGGAAATCGGGCGGCGCGCAGCATTTTTATTCCCGATGTTTCCGCAGATGCATCGCGGGAACGGGCGGCTTGGAAGCCTTCGCCCGAAAACGCAAGCATGCTTGCCGTCTCGCCGATTTCACGCCGCGCGGTGGTCCCGATTGTGGCACAATGCTCTAGTTATATATAGAGCGACGGGGAAGCGCTTGCCCGGGGAAGCAGGCGATTCCGCGCATATCTCCTTTCCGGGAATAAAGGGGCTGGCATGGCAAACGAGGATGGCTCGAGCTTGGGCGCAAGCACGCGTGCGGAAGATTCATGCCCTCGCGACGAGCTCGCTGCGGAAGACAGCGGCTGCCCTCTTGAAGAGAACTGCCTCGTCGAAGAGCTCTCGCAGCTCGGAACCTACTTGAAGGAAGGTCGCCAGCTCGCCCTCGACTTGGCGGCGGGCAAGCTCGGCGCCATCGACGAGGGCATGTTCACCCACGACAACCCGCTCATCCCGCCGCTCGAGGAAATCCAGTCGAACCTCGCCCGCGCGCTTTCCATCGTGAAGGCGATGTCGACGCGCAGCGCCGACGTGTACGTGGGAAGCACGAACGGCTACACCGAGGCGCTCGACGAGGCGCTTTCCCAGCTCAACCCGGACGACCGCGCCGCGCTCTCGCGTCGCACGACCGACCCCTTGACCGGCGTTGGCAACTGGACCGCCTACAACGAGGCCGTCGAGGCGCTGTGGGCCGCGGGCAGGCCGTTCACCGCGAGCTTCATCGACTTGGACAACCTGAAGCAGTGCAACGACCTGTTCGGCTACGTCGACGGCGACCGCTACATCGCGAGCACCTGCCAGAGGCTTCGCCGCATGCTCGCACCGGGCGAAAGCCTGTTCCGCATCGGTGGCGACGGGTTCGTCATCCTGTCGGAAAGCTCAAGCGAGCAGCAGCTTTCAGACAGGCTTGAGCAGTGCCGCACCGACCTCATCGCGGAGTCGTCTCGCGTCGGGTCGCGGGCCGTGTTCTCGTTCAGCTACGGCTGCCGCCATGTCGACCCGACGGCTGGGTCCACCCGCCACGAGGCCTCGCGCGAAATCGACCGCGCGCTCACTTGCTACAAGATCGCCAACAAGCCGAGTGACGTGCGCAACGCGTTCTCCACGCGCGACGGGCTTCCCGACAACGGCTTCATCGACCGTTTGTTCAATTCGCTCTCGCGTGCGCACAAGGGCAGCTACCTCTTCATCCGCAACTGCGACACGGGCGCCACGCGCTTCTCGCCGAACGCGGTGACCGCCTTCGGGCTCGAGAGCGACCGCGTCGCGGCGCCTGCCGACGCGCTGCTCGGGAGCGTCCACCCCGACGACCGCGCCGAGCTTTCCTCCGCGCTGAAGGAACTCGAGGAAGGCTTCCGCACCGACTTCGTCGACACCTTCCGCGCCCGCGACCGGTTCGGGGCCTGCATGGTTCGCAACCTGAAGATCGTGCGCCTCGATGGCGCGGGCGACGAGGCGCCGATGCTCATCGGAACGATGGAGAACGTCGAGCACGTAGCGGACATCGACGGCGTCACCGGGCTCGAGGGCAACGAGGCACTTCGCCGCTTCGTGGGCGACATGCGCGAGAAGAGCGCGCCTGCGGGGTTCGCGATGGTGAAGCTCGCAAGGCTCGCCGAGGTGAACGAGCGTTTCGGGTTCAAGGCGGGCGACAGGTTGCTTTCCGAGGTGGCGCGCGTCATGCAGGAGCTTTCGCACGAGGGGACGCGCGTCTTCCGCGCGCGCGGCGTGAGGATCGTCGCCTGCGCCGAGGGCGTAGGACGCGGCGACGCCGACCGTTTCGCCGAAGCGATCGCGGCGCGCCTTGCCGAGCCGGTCGAGATCGACGGAGTGGAGGTCTCGCTTCTCGCCTCGGTCGCCGCCGCGTACTACCCGAAGATCGACCGCGCGTCGTTCGCCATCTTAACCGAGCTCGACCGCCGAGCCGATGTGCGCATGAGGGACGATTTCGGGACACACGGGCGCCCGACGCTCACGAGCATCGTCTCGCGCGAGCGCATCGACGGCGTCACCGGCCTTTCGTTCGAGGACGAGTTCCTCTCGCGCGCCGAGGCGCTGCGCGGGGGAAAGCCCGAGATCACGTGGGCCATGGTGAAGATCGACCTCGGGCACATGCGCGTGTTCAACGAATGGTACGGCGACGCCGTGGGCGACCGCCTCATCGCCGACATCGGCGCCGCGCTCAAAGGCTTCGAGGACGAGGGAGCGGGCGTGGCCGGCTACTGGGGCGAGGACGACTTCTCCCTGTTCACGCCCTTCGACGGCCTGTTCATCGACGACTTGTACCTGAAGCTGTGCTCGGTGGTCTACGACTACGACGGCGCGGCCGGCTTCAGGCCCTCGATCGGCATCTACTGCCTTGCCCCCAACGAGAAGGTGAGCCTCGACCAGTACACCAAGGCGCTCTTCGCCGCGCACCGCGCCAAGCGGCGGCTGCAGAACCGCATCAGCATGTTCCGCCCGGTGGAATATGCGAAGGACCAGGCCGAGCAGGAGGTCCTCGTCGAATTCAAGCGCGCGCTTTCCGATGGGCGCGTCTTCTTCCACCTGCAGCCGCAGTGCGACCTCGCGACGGGCGAAATCGTCGGGGCCGAGGCGCTCGCCCGCATGCGCCGCGAGGACGGCACGTTCGTCTCGCCCGCGGAATTCGTTCCCGTGCTCGAGAAGACCCAGCTCATCGAACTGCTCGACAAGCATATCTGGCGCGCACTCTTCGCTTGGCAGCGCGATCGCATGCTCGCCGGCAAGCGGCTTTTGCCCGTGTCGCTCAACGTGTCGCGCATCGACCTGCTCTCGTTCGACGTGCCCGGTTACCTTGACACGCTCATCGCGCACTACGGCGTTCCGGCATCGTGCATCAGCGCGGAGATCACCGAAACCGCCTGCACGCTGCAGATGGACGACGTGCGCGAGCTCGTTGCCGCGCTCGACGAGCTCGGCGTCAAAGTGCACATGGACGATTTCGGGTCGGGGCAGTCGTCACTCAACATGCTGCGCGGGGTCGATGTCGACGCTATCAAGCTCGACCGCGCCTTCCTTTTAGGCGGCAAGGAAACGGCAGGCAAAGGCGAGTCGATCATCCAGTCGATCATGGACCTGAGCCGCTCGCTCGACGTTCCCGTCATCGTGGAGGGCGTCGAGACCGAAGAACAGGTCCAGATGATGCGTCGCCTCGGCGCCGAGTACGCCCAGGGCTTCTACTTCTACCGCCCCATGAGCCCCGACGCCTTCGCAGCGCTTCTCGACGACGAGTAGGGCGAGAGGGCCCGCTTCAAAACTTCGCGATTTGCGCAGGTTTTGGCTGCCTGCGTTTCGTAACCACATGTTGAACGAAGCAAAACCCCAGGTCGCGAAATGCGCTGTGAGCTGCCTTGACCATGCACCCCTAAAAACCTGCGCAAATCTCGAAGTTTGGTTTTCCCGCATGGTCGCCGCCGCCCGGACCTGCCCGCACATCGCCGGAATGAGGCTCGATCCCGCTGCGCACCTGTTAAGAACGGGTGACTTCGGGGCCTTCACGTCGGCAAACCGAGCGTCCTTTGCTATCATTTCACTGTATGCACGAAAGGACGCATCCATGACCCAACATCTTACCGAACGCGATGTGCGCGATATCGCAACGTATGCGCGCATCGGGCTCGACGCCGACGAGCTCGTCCAGATGACCCAGGACCTGAACAGCATCATCGACACGCTCGAGCCGATCACGCAACTCGACCTCGACGGCGTGGAGCCGACGTTTCACCCGATCGGAAGCCTTTCCAACGTCATGCGCGAAGACGTGGAGCGCGAAAGCTTCTCGCAGGAAGTTGCGCTCGAGAACGCGCCCAAGCAGCAAGACGGCTCGTTCCTCATCCCGTCCATCCTCGGCGAAGGGGGCGATCAGTGATGGCGTTTTCCACCGACATGGGCATAGCGCAGATCCAGGCGGGCCTGCGCGCGGGCGACTTCACCGCGCACGACGTGGCCGAGGCGGCGTTTGCCCACATCAAAGCTGCTGACGAAAAGGTCCATGCGTTCCTGGAGCTCACCGAAGACGCCGCCTTCGCCGCCGCCGAGCGCATCGACGCCGCGATCGCGTCCGGCACCTTCGACGAGCTCGGGCCGCTTGCGGGCGTGCCCGTCGCCTTCAAGGACAACATGAATCTTGAAGGGACGCACACCACCTGCGCGTCCCACATGCTCGAAAACTACGTATCCCCCTACACCGCCACGTGCGTCGCGCGCACGATCGAGGCAGGCGGCATCCCGCTCGGCAAGCTCAACATGGACGAGTTCGCCTTCGGCAGCTCCACCGAGTCCTCGGCGTTCGGCCCGACGCACAACCCGTGGGACTTGGGCCGCGTGCCGGGCGGTTCGTCGGGCGGAAGCGCGGCGGCGGTCGCAGCGGGCATGGCGTGCGTCACGCTCGGCAGCGACACGGGCGGTTCGATCCGCCAGCCGGCCAGCTTCTGCGGCATCGTCGGCGTGAAGCCCACCTACGGCATGGTGTCCCGCTACGGCGTCGTCGCCTTCGGCAGCTCGCTCGACCAGGTGGGGCCGTTCGCCCGCAGCGTCGAGGACGCGGCGGCGGTCATGGACGCCATCTGCGGTCACGACGAGCTCGACTGCACGTCGCAGCAGGTGAAGGCCGATTTCCGCGCCGCGTGCAAGCAGGACGTCGCCGGCATGCGCGTGGGCATCGTGAAGGAGTTCATGGACGCCGAGGGCCTTGTGCCCGAGGTGAAGGCGCGCGTGGAGGAAGCGGCCGCGAAGCTCGAGGCCGCGGGCGCCGAGCTCGTGGAGGTGGAGCTGCCCCACGTCGACGCCGCCATCAGCGCGTACTACGTGCTCGGCCCGTGCGAGGCGTTCTCCAACCTGGCGCGCTTCGACTCGGTGCGCTACGGACTCTGCGACCCCGGCCACAAGGATCTGGGCGGGCAGTACGAGGCGAGCCGCGCGAAGGGGTTCGGGCCCGAGGCCAAGCGCCGTATCATGTTAGGGAGCTATCTGCTTTCGTCGGGCGTGTACGACAAGTACTACTACCCGGCGCAGCAGGTCCGCACGCTCATCACCGAGGACTACCGCTGCGCCTACGAGAAGTGCGACGTCATCCTGGCGCCGGCGGCTCCGCGTCCGGCGTTCAAGTTCGGCGAGATCGCCGACCCCGCAACCATGTACCTGTCGGATGTGTTCACCATCTCGCTCAACATCGCGGGCAACGGCGGCATGAGCATGCCGTGCGGCCTGGGTGAAACCTCCGGGCTGCCCATCGGCGTGCAGCTGATGTCCCCCCAGTTCAAGGATGAGAACATGTTCCGCGCCGCGATGGCGCTCGAACGCGAGTACGGATGCGCCCCCGTGGCGCCGGCGTTCGCGAACGGAAAGGCGGGGGAGTAGCATGAAGAAACTAGAGGAAGTCCTCAAGGATTGGGAGGCCGTCATCGGCCTGGAGATCCACGCCGAGCTGACCACGCTCACCACGAAGATGTTCTGCGGCTGCAAGCTCGAATTCGGCGCCGCGCCCAACACGCACACGTGCCCTGTGTGCTTGGGCCTTCCGGGCGCGCTGCCCGTGCCGAATAAGGCCGCCATCGAGTCCATCGTGCTCGCCGGTCTTGCCACGAACTGCGACATCGAGAAGCACAGCATGTTCTATCGCAAGAACTACATGTACCCCGACATGGCCAAGAACTTCCAGACCACGCAGGGGCCGGTGGCGTTCTGCATGCGCGGTCACCTGGATTTGGACGTCGACGGCGCCGCCGCGAAAGAGCGTGCCGACATCGGCGGCCTGAAACCGGGCGACACCTGCGAAAACGTCACCGTCACCGACACCGGGTACACGGCGCACGTGGGCATCACGCGCATTCACATGGAAGAGGACGCGGGCAAGATGATCCACATCGGCGGCGACGAGGGCCGCATCGCGGGCGCGACGCACTCGCTCGTCGACTACAACCGCGCCGGCACGCCGCTCATCGAACTCGTCACCGAGCCCGATCTGCGCACGCCCGAGGAAGCGCGCCTGTTCATGCAGAAGCTGCGCCAGATCTACCTCGCTATCGGCATCTCCGACTGCTCGATGGAGGAAGGCTCCATGCGCTGCGACGGCAACGTCAGCCTGCGCCGACGCGGGTCGACCAAGCTCGGCGTGAAGACCGAGCTCAAGAACATGAACAGCTTCAAGAGCCTGCATGACGGCTTGGCGTACGAGATCTGCCGTCAGGCGGAGGTGCTCGAAGAGGGCGGGCAGATCTACCAGGAAACGCGCCATTGGGACCCGACGATGAAGCACACCATCGTCATGCGTGTGAAGGAAACGGCCGACGACTACCGCCTGTTCCCCGAGCCCGACCTGGCGCCGTACGACCTGTCCGACGAGTTCATCGAGGGCGTGCGCGCGAAGCTGCCCGAGCTGCCCGATCAGAAGGCGGCGCGTTTCGCGAGCGAGTTCGGCCTTTCCGCCTACGACGCGCGCCAGCTCGTCGACGGCGAGGGGATCGCGCCGTTCTTCGAAGCGTGCATGGCATGCGCGGGGAAGGACGCTGCCACACTTGCGAAGCCGGTCGCGAACCTGGCAATCAACGACGTGGCCGCATGGCTGAACGCGAACGAGGGCGCGTCGGTCGCGGAAAGCCCGCTTTCCCCGGCGCGCGCGGTGGAGCTCGTGAAACTGCTTGCGAGCGACTCGATTTCCTCAAAGCAGGCGAAGCAGGTGTTCGCCGCGGTCATGGACGAGGACAAGGATCCGTCGGCCATCGTGGAGGAGCGCGGCATGAAGCAGGTCTCCGACACGGGGGCCATCGAAGCCGTCGTCGACGAGGTCATCGCCGCGAATCCCGACGAGGTCGCCCGCTACAAGGACGGCAACACGAAGGTGATCGGGTTCTTCGTGGGCCAGTGCATGAAGAAGATGCGCGGGCAGGGCAACCCCAAGGTCATCAACCAGCTGCTCGCGAAGAAGCTCAGCGAGTAGGGTTGAATGCGTAGGTTCGCTTTGGTTGTTTAGCGACAGAAGCGAACCCGCAGGTCGAGCCGCTGGCTTCAACCGACAAGCGCTCCCGCATCAATAGAGGTGCGGGAGCGCTTTTGCTATTCAACCTGCAAGACGCGCGGTGCTGCAAGCCCCCCTAATCGAAAGCCTGCAGCACCGCAAGCGCATCCTTCGGGGTGAGGGCCGGGACCGTCGCGTGCTTGATGAGCTTCTCATCGTTGGTGATGAGGTACGAAGCATGCGCACGGGTAGCGGCGGCGACGATCGGGTTGTCTTCCAAGTCGTTATGAACTCCGCGCAGTTTGCAAGCGAGCCATACGTCGGATTGGTCTGCGCCGACCGCTGTCGCGTTCTCCTGTAGGTGGTCGATGCATCCCCATGCGAACTCGGATGCAGCTTCGGCTTCTCCTTGGCTGAGTGTGCCTTTCTCCTCGCGGATTCTCCGCTTCGCCGTGCTCGCAAGCAGATAAAACATGTTCGAGAGGCAATGGGGCGAATAGAACAGCGAACAGGACACCTTGTGCGTTAAGGCGAAATCTAAGAACGCCTTCGCGTCGCTGCTTTTCGGGCGATCGGGGATGTAGTAATCGAGCAGTACGTTCGTGTCGAGAACGAAAGACGCTTCTTTATACCTCATAGGCGCGCTTGCCTTCGATGAACCGCTCGTAAAGGGCCTGCTCGAGCATTTCTTGCTCGTCCATCTCGTAATCGAAATTCAAGGGGACGCCCGTCTTCTCCATGAACCTCTTCGCAAACGCAAGCCCCTCTTCGTAGGCTTTATGCCCTTCGGCTTCTTGTTTCTTGCTGGCGAGGACATCTTCATCGCTTTCGAGAGCGCTCCTAATCGCCTGCGGTTCGAGCGCGTGGTCCGCGGCGTATTTCCATAACGCTCGAATCGCTTGCGACGGGGTGAACCCGGCCCGCTTAAGCGCCTCGTCGCCGCGCCGTTTCAAATCGGCGTCGATGCGCGCGTTCATCTGCACCATCGTCGTGGTCATATGAGCTCCTCTCAATCAGCTATACAGTATAGCAAGATAGAAAGGCGAAAAAGGAGGGGGCTGAGAGCGCGAACGGTCGCTTTCCCGATCCCCTGAAATCCTGTTTAGCTGCTCGGCGGATGTTTAAGCCTCGGTCGTGCTGGACTCTGGCGTATCGGGGTTTGGCGTATCGGGCATCGAAGGCGTCTCTTGGCCAGTATCGCCGCCTTTCGAATCGCCGGTTTCGCTGTCGGGTCCCTCGCCGTTCGACGTCGACCCCGTTGCGTTGCCGCCCTCCGGCGCTGTCGGCTGGGTTGGGGTGCCTTTGTCTTCCGACGTACCGCCCTCCGACGTGCCCGAACTGGAAGCGCCGTCTTCGGTTGCTTCGTCCTTCTTAGGCTCTTCCGCTGGTCTGCTTTCCAGATTGAAAACTTTGCCGGCATCGAAGAACGACAGGAAGTTCTCGTGATCGTTGATGTCCTTCGCAGACGGGCATCCATCGATAAGCGACCTCAGGTAATTCTCCTGTTCAAGCAGAGGAGCGTTCACGGCCTCATTGAGGTCCTCAGCGTACGGCCCCCCATCTTGCGCGGGCAATTCATTCAGTTTGCTCAATGCATAAGCCCGCAAATCCCTATCGTCCTTAACCCCCAAGCACTGCCTTGGCCAATTCGACAGGTAAGCTTCCTTCGAGTTTTCGGGAATTATCAGTTTCAAGTTTCCCGATGCATCTCCAAACGTGAATGGGTTTGCGAGAGTGCCTCCATCGAGGGCGATTGTCGGCACGTTTCCCGTCACTTCGGGGAGAACCACCGTTATTGCACCGCTGCCAAAAGTGGCGAACGCATTTCGCTCGATTGCGATGACTTTATCGGAGAGCACGACTCTG
>CAKUGU010000019.1 GCA_934654815.1 uncultured Ellagibacter sp. | reverse complement strand
GATTCATCTGAAAGGTAGTACAGATGGCTGAAAAGAAGCAAACCGGCTTCGTCAAGCTGCAAATTCCGGCTGGCGCTGCCAACCCGGCTCCGCCGGTAGGCCCTGCTCTTGGTGCTCAGGGCGTCAACATCATGCAGTTCTGCCAGGCGTTCAATGCCCAGACGCAGGACCAGGCCGGCACCATCATCCCTGTTGAGATCACCATCTACGAAGATAAGTCCTTCACCTTCGTGTGCAAGACCCCTCCGGCGGCCGTTCTCATCAAGGAAAAGCTCGGCATCAAGAGTGGTTCCGGCATTCCGCAGCTCCAGTTCGTCGGCACGCTGACCGACGCGCAGCTGACCGAGATCGCCGAGATCAAACTCCCCGACCTCAACGCGAACGACATCGACGCCGCGAAGGAAATCATCGCCGGCACCGCCCGTTCCATGGGCGTGCGCATCGAAGGCCGCGACATGAAGATCAACTACGTGCCTTCCCGCAAGGTTGCCGCTATGCTCCAGGGCAAGGCTGCCGAATAGGTTGTTTTCACGCCCGTCGTTTGATGTAAGAAAGTGGAAGAGCTTTTTCGCTCGCCATCACCACGAAAGGAAATAAGAATGGCTAAGAAGTCCAAGGCTTATCGCGAGGCAGTCGCGAAGGTTCCTGCCGAGCCCGTAGCCCCCATCGAGGCGCTCAAGCTCGTCAAGGAAATGGCCACCAAGAAGTTCGACGAGACCGTCGAGGCTCATTTCCGTTTGGGCATCGACACCCGTCAGGCCGACCAGCAGCTCCGCGGCACCGTTTCTCTGCCGAACGGCTCTGGTAAGACCGTCCGCGTCGCTGTGTTCGCCGAAGGCGCCATGGCTGAGGCCGCCAAGGAAGCTGGCGCCGACATCGTGGGCACCGAAGAACTGACCCAGCAGATCCAGGCTGGTGAGTTCAACTTCGACGCAGCTGTCGCTACGCCGGACCAGATGGGCAAGGTCGGCCGTCTCGGCAAGATCCTCGGCCCCCGTGGCCTTATGCCGAACCCCAAACTCGGCACGGTGACCACCGACGTTGCCAAGGCTATCAAGGAGCTCAAGGGTGGCCGCGTCGAGTATCGCGCTGACCGTTACGGCATCGCCCACGTTATCATCGGCAAGGCCAGCTTCACCGCTGAGCAGCTCGCTGAGAACTACGGCACCGTCTACGACGAGATCCTCCGCATGAAGCCGGCTGCTGCAAAGGGCAAGTACGTGAAGTCCGTTTCCGTGTCTTCCACCATGAGCCCCGGCGTCGCCGTCGACTCTACCGTCACCCGCGCCTACGCAGGTGCAGCTGAATAGCTTATCGGCTACTCAATCTATCGAAAAGAAGAGCGTGGCTTTCCGCCGCGCTCTTTTTTTGTGCCGAAATCGACTGCTATACTCGTTCGGTGAGAAACAAACTTCAAGGAGGCAAGGTATGCGCAGCTGGGGCGTGGTTTTGAAATCTCCGAGCGAGATCGAGGCGATGAAGGAGGCGGGGCGGCTTTCCGCAAAGGTTCTCCGCCTTGTCGGGGAGCAGGTGAAGCCCGGTGTCTCCACGCTCGAGCTCGATCGGTTCGCCGAGGAGGTCATCCGCAGCGAAGGGGGCATCCCCGCGTTCAAAGGCTATGGCGGGTTCCCCGGTTCGATCTGCGCTTCCGTGAATGATCAGATCGTGCACGGCATCCCTTCCAAGGACGTTATCCTACGCGATGGGGACATCCTCTCGGTCGACACGGGGGCGACCGTTGACGGCTGGGTGGGTGACAACGCCTGGACGTTCCCCGTCGGGAAGATCTCCGACGAGAAGAAGCGTTTGCTCGAAGTGACGGAGAAGTGCATGTGGTCGGGGCTTGACGCAGCGCGCGCGGGCAACCATTTGGGAGATATCGGGCACGCGGTGCAGTCGGTAGCCGAAGCCGCTGGTTTCGGCGTGGTACGCGAGTACGTGGGGCACGGCATCGGACGCGAGATGCACGAGGAGCCGAACGTCCCTAACTACGGGCACCGCCATTTCGGGTTGAAACTCGAGGTCGGCATGGTGCTTGCGATCGAGCCGATGATCAACGCGGGCACCGCCAAGACGCGCCAAGGCGACGACGGCTGGCTTGTCCTCACGCGCGACGGTAAGCCTTCCGCGCATTTCGAGAAGACGGTTGCCATTACCGAGGGTGGTCCTGTCGTCCTGACGACGGAGCCTGGTTACCGCCGTCTCGTTTCTCGCTGACAGCGCGCTTCGAGGCTGCGGCATCTGCCTCGGGAATCGCTCTCTCAATCAAAGACGGCTCTTGATCCTGCGCAGCCACGCAGTGGGATCAAGAGCCGTCTTCTTGGATAGGGGGGCGCCTGCGCGCTACTTCAGCTGCTTGCCGTCGGTGTCCCAGTAGAATTTCTTGAACTTCCTGATCTGATTCACGTACATGATTTTCGCCCACATGTTGTGAGCCGCCGTGTCGGGCGCGTAATGCAGCGGGTAGGGGTCGGCAGTCGTTTTGAGGCGGCGCAGGGCCTCAGAGAGCCTCCTCTCGTTCTTCATGCTGCGCTTGAGCACGTACGCTGGCACGACGCAATAAAGGAACGGATCGTACGCTTCGCGGTAGGGGATGGTCTGCCCGAGCACGAACTCGCGCACGATGAGCTCGACGAAGTTCTGACCGCCGAGGCTCATGTAGTAGGTGTTGCGCCCGCAGCGCGTGTTCACCTCGAAGAAGCGGAAGCTGCCGTCGCGCTCGTCGTACTTGATGTCGAAGTTCGCCATGCCGCGATAGCCAACGCGCTTCACGAACTTCTTCGCGCACTCGATCACGCGCTTCTCGCGTTCGCCCATGATGCAGACGGGGTTGCCGATCGCGGTGGGGTCGTGGTCCTGCAGGCACACCACGCCGCCCGACACGACGCGAACGTCGCCTGCGGCGTCCGAGAACGTGGTGAGCGTGCGGATGGCGTCATCGCCGCCGGGGATGAAGTCCTGCAGCACCATGAGGTTGTCGTACGTCGACGCGCGCAGCGTCTTCCAAACGCGCGCCATCTCCTCGGCGTCCTCGATCTCGTAGATCTTGCGCCATCCTTCGACGGTCGGTTCCGCCTCTTGGAACTGCGCGGAGTTCGACGGCTTCGCGATGAGCGGGAAGGGAAGCTCATCGAGCGGCAGCTCGTCGGGGCCGGCGTCGCTGCAGTCGAAGTACCAGGTCTTGGGGTAGGGGATGGACAGCTCCTCGCAAAGCTCGTAGAAGCGGCGCTTCTGGGTGATCTCGTCGAGCAAGTCGAAGTCGATGTAGGGAACGACGATTCCGGCGGCCTCGAGGCGCTCCTTGCCGCTTGACAGCATGCGGGCGTGGCAATCGTCGCACCCGAGGACGAGCGGCACGAACGCGGGGTTCTGCTGCTTGAGGTCGCGCGCGATCGATTCGAGCGTGCGGTAGAGCACCGCGGCGTCGTGGATGCCGGGCGTAAGGCGATAGTCCGTGAAGCGGCTCGTCGAGAGCATCTTGATGTCTGCGGCGGCGAGTACGATCGTGCTTTCGATCCCGAAGGCGCGGTGCAGCTCGCGGACGTAGCTGTACGCGAGGATGTCGCCTCCGACGACGATGGGTTTGAGCAGCGTTTTCACGTCGCTTTCGCTTTGGATGAGCGGTTTTGCTTCCATGACCTTTTCTTTCCGTGACGAGCTTGTCGGCGCGCAGATCACCTAGCGGCGGCGAAGCTTGCGCGCCACCTTTCCCACGAGGCCCGTGATGAACGAGGCCTCCTCGATATGCAGCTTTGCGGCGAGGCCGAACGTGACGACGAGGCTTGCGATGCCGCCTATCGCCACGTAGACGAACGCCTGGACGAGCGAGCCGGTGAGCGCGCCTGCGAAGGTTTGAAGCGCGGTGAGCACGCCCCAACCGACAAGCGCGCCGATTCCGCCGAGCGCCAAGCCTGAAAACGTCGCCTTGAAGATGCGTCTCGAGCCGATATGGCCGAGATGGACGCGCAGGTAGATGAGCAGCGCTCCGTCGCCGACGAGGTAGAATGCGGCGGATGCGAGCGCGATGCTCTCGATGGTGGCGGGGTTGGCGCTGCCGTTCGTCGTGGTCCAGGCGGCAAGCGCGGTGAGCGCGATCTGCACGACGCCCGCGAGGAAGTTGAGCGCCGCGAACACGCCCATCTTGCGCAGGCTCGAGAAGACTTTCTGGAGGTAGGAGCTGATACCGTAGAAGGGCAGCGCGAGCGCGAGCACGGCGAGGTAGCTCGCGATGCTCGAGATGTTCTCCATCGTGAACGCTCCGACGTGGTACAGGGTGACGAGCGGCACCGAGAACACGATGAGGTACAGCGCGAAGGGGACGAGCAGGAACATGATCTGCGCGCACCCGCTCGATATCGCGTTCACGACGCCTCCCATGTCGCCGTCGGCCTTCATCTCGGAAAGCTCGGTGAACATCGCGGTGGTGATAGGGATCGCGAGGAAGGAGTACGGCAGCGTGTACCAGAGGCGCGCGTAGGCGAGCACCGAGGGGCCGTCGACCGCGAAGCGGTACGAGGCCGCATTCATGACCGACACCGTGGCGAACGAAATGATCATGACGAGGAAGGTCGGCCCGCCGATGCCGAGCGTCTCGCGCAGTGCGGGGTCGTGCAGGTTCACGTGCGGCTTGAGGCGGATGCCGTTTCGCTTGAGCGCGGGCAGCTGGATCGCCATCTGGACGAACACGCCGAGAGGGTTGCCGATGGCGATGATGTAGAGCGCGAGTTCCTGATCCAGGGGCGCCACGAACGCGTAGGCGAGGAACGTCACGATGACGATGACGTTGTTCGCGACGGGCGCGATGGATGACCACAGATAGTCGCGGTTGGCGTTGAGCAGCCCCGACACGATCGACGAGGCGCCGTAGAACACGAGCTGGATGGCGAAGAACTGGAAGAAGAAGGTGGCTTGGGTCGTTTCGCTCTGGTCGGAGTAGAACGTCTGCGTGTAGATGACGAACGAGGGGAATATCATGCAGAGCAGCGACAGCGCGCCGAGGAACAGCGTGACGATCGTGAGCAGGTTCGAGGCGTACTCGTTCCCGGCGGCGTCGCCCGACTTCTTCTTGACGGAGACGTAGACGGGCAGAAACGCCGTGACGAGCATGCCTCCCATGACGAGTTCGTAGAGCATGTTCGGCAGGTTGTTGGCCACCTGATACGAGCTCGACAGGAACGACGAGCCGAGCGCGAACGCCATGGCCCACGTGCGCAAGAACCCGGTGATGCGCGAGAAGAGCACGCAGACGCTCATGAGCGCGGCGGACGCGCCGACCGATTTCGCGCGCGCGGGCGCGGGGGAGCTTGCCGGTTGGGCGGTGCTTGGAGTTGTCGGCGTTTCGGAGGCGGCAGCGTCGGCCGTCGGGCTCGGGCGCTGCGAAAGCGGCTCGCGCGTCTTGTCGACGCCGGCGTGCTTGCTCACGATGGGGATCTGCGAGGTCTCGCCGGGAGCGGCCGCCCGCATGGCCGCGAGGCGCTCTTGGCGCGTTGCGACGATGAGCGTGCGGTCCGCGCCCGCGTGCTTCGGCCGTTTGCGGTAGTCGGTGCTCTCAGACCCCAAGTCGCGCCTTTCCGCGCGCGTATGTTGAGCTCGTGCGAGCTTGTCTGACATGCAAAGCACCAATTCTCTTCGGATATAATCACTTCATCTTAGCAAACAGAAAGAAAGCCCTCTCATGAACCTGCTTATCGTACGCAATAACTCCAACTCGCAAGCCATCGATGCGTCGCTGCTCCTTGCAACCTACCTTTCCACGCAGGGTATCGGGTTCTCGCTGTTCGACTCGTCGGACTTGGAGGGGCTCACTCCCAACCCCGAGGTGCGCCGCATCCTCGCGCAGGGGGTCGACATGGCCGTGGTGCTCGGCGGCGACGGCACGATCCTGCGAACCGCCCGCGCGATCGGTGACGGCGGGGTCCCGATTCTGGGAATCAACTTCGGAAGGCTCGGCTTTTTGGCGAACGAGAGCGACGACGGCGTGGTGGCGATCGTTGCGGCAGCGCTTGCCGGCGAGGTGGGCGAGGAACGTCGCGCGAACCTACGCATCGACGTGGTGTGCCAGGGGGAGCGCGACCCATGGGCCGCTTGCGAAGACGGGCGCGGGGATGTCTCCTTCCTCGGCACGTCAGGGCAGGCGGGCGGCGGTATCGACGAAGAGGGCGTCATAGATTCCACGCATGAAACGGGCGGCTTGCATACGTTTTTCGCATTGAACGAGGCTGCCGTCACGAGGGGAGCGAACGGCCGCATCATCGATTTCGCGCTGTCGATCTCGGACACGCACATCGCCGACATGCGCGGCGACGGGCTCGTGGTCGCCACCGCGACGGGATCGACCGCCTACGCCCTCTCGGCGGGCGGCCCGCTCGTGGCGCCGGGTTTCGGCGGCCTGGTGACGGTGCCCATCGCCCCGCACACGCTCCATGCGCGTTCGCTGCTCACGGCCGAGAACGACGTGGTGGAGATGGACCTCTCGTCGAACGCGGCCGACCGGGAGGCGACGCTGTTCGTCGACGGCGACATTGCGGCGCTTCCCGCGCCGATCGAGCGCATGTACGTGCGCCGGGGAAGCGTTCCCACGACGCTTCTGCGCTACAAGAGCGAGAACTTCTACGAGTACGCGAGCAAGGTGTTCTTCTAGGCGGGGCCCGCGTCCGGCCCCGCCGTGCGGCACGCGAAGTTGACCGTGCCCGGATCCGCTGCGGCGCTCGGGATGGAGCGGATTCGTCCTCGCCTCGCGCCGGGATCCCAACGCGAGGCGAGTGCAGGACCCTAGCGGTTTTCCGGGTCGAAGATGAAGTTGTCGATCAGGCGCGTGTTCCCGATGTAGACGGCCATGGCCACGAGCACCGGGCCCTCGGCGCTCTCGACGGGCTCGATGCCGTCCCACGACACCATCTCCACGTAGTCGATGCGCGCGAGCGGCTCGGCCTCGATGAGCGCGCGCATCGCGCCGCACACCGCGGCGGCGGAGCGCTCGCCCGCTTCCATAAGGCCCATGCCCTCCGCGACGGCGCGCGAGAGCACGCATGCCGCCGCGCGTTCGTCGGGCGAGAGGTAGGTGTTGCGCGAGCTTTTCGCGAGACCGTCCGCCTCGCGGACGATGGGACAGCCGACGACCTGCACGTTCATGTTCAGGTCGCGTACCATGCGCCGCACGACGGCAAGCTGCTGGGCGTCTTTCTGGCCGAAGTAGGCGCGGTCGGCCTGAGAGATGTTCATGAGCTTCGAAACGACCGTGCAGACCCCGCGGAAGTGCGTCGGGCGCGTCTTGCCGCAGAGCACGGAGGTGATCCCCTCGACGTTCACGAAGGTGCACGCGTCGGGCGCGTAGAGCTCGGAGGGCTCGGGGTGGAACACGAGGTCGCCGCCGGCTGCTTCGATGAGCTTGCAGTCGGCCTCGAAATCGCGCGGGTAGGTGGCGAGGTCCTCGTTCGGCGCGAACTGGATCGGGTTAAGGAAAACGCTCACCATCACACGGTCGCATTCGGCCGCAGCGCGCTCGATGAGGCTCTCGTGCCCTTCGTGAAGATATCCCATCGTCGGGACGAGTCCGATCGAAAGTCCTTCGTCCTTCCACTGGGCGATTACCTGTTTTGCCTGGTCAACTGTCGTTGCGATATTCATGTCGGTATCCTTTTTCGTATTCAGTGAGTAATTTCAGTGAGCATGCGGGCGGTTTAGGAAAGCTTGCTCGCGATGTTCTCGTCGCCCGCGAACGACTCCTCGGCGGAGGGGAAGGACCCTGTCCGCACCGAGTCGATGTAGTCGGAGAAGCCGCGCCGCATCGTGTCGCCCACGCAGGCGAAGCGCCGCGCGAACCGCGGGGTATGCCCGCTCGTCATGCCGAGCATGTCCTGGTAGACGAGGATCTGCCCGTCGGTGCCGGCGCCCGCCCCGATGCCGATGGTGGGGATGGAGAGGCTGCGCGTCACGACGTTCGCGAGCGGTGTCGGCACGCATTCGAGCACGATGGCGAACGCGCCCGCCGCCTCGAGCGCCCGCGCGTCGTCGAGGAGCTTCTGCGCCGCGCCGTCGGTTTTCCCCTGAACCTTGTATCCGCTGAGGGCGTTCACCGATTGCGGGGTGAGCCCGAGGTGCCCCATCACGGGGATTCCGGCGCTCGTGATGGCTCTGACCTGCGGACACACTTCGGTCCCGCCTTCGAGCTTCACCGCGTTAGCGCGCCCTTCCTTAAGAAGGCGCCCGGCGTTGCGAAGCGCTTCCTCCGCGCTCGCCTCGTAGGACATGAAGGGCATGTCGCACACGATAAGCGCGCGCTTGGCCCCGCGCGCGACGGCGCGGCAGTGGTGGATCATGTCGTCCATGGTGACCGAGAGGGTATCTTCATACCCTAAGATGACGTTTCCGAGGGAATCGCCGATGAGGATGCCGTCGACGCCGGCTTCGTCCTGAAGCCTTGCGGTCGAATAGTCGTAGGCCGTTAGCATCGCTAACTTCCGGCCCTCGGCTTTCGCGCGCGCGAACGTGGCGACGGTCTGCTTGGAAACAGGCATAGCCGTCCCTTTCTGTTGGGTGCTTCGAGGCTGGGTGCCCAGCCGCATGCCGGGTCATCCGCGCTCCTTGTGCAAGGGGAAGTATACGGCGGCGCGGGGTCTTTGTCTTGGGAAAGGCGCGAAAAGCGCGAGCTCGCCAAGCGGGGCGGCGGGGTACGACGGTTTTGCTGAAGCGGGGCGGAAAACGGGTCGCTGGATGGCGGCCAACAACGGCTTTGCAAAGAGCGTGCCGAAAACCTGCCGCTGGATGGCGGGCTGTGACGGTTTTGCAAAGGCAGCGCGGTCCCATGGACCCTCTTTCCCCTGCAAACCCGGTTTTGGCTGCCACTTTGGTGCGTTTACGGTTTGCAAAGCCGTCGTACCCCGCCATAGAAGGGCGCGAAAATGAGTTTCCGTTTGCAAACCCGGCCTTGGCTGCCATATACGGCCTCGTTTTCACGCTCCCATTTGCAAACCCGTAGCAATCTGCCATTTTGCGAACGCGCGGCTCGCGGGCACACGGGATACGGCTTGCCTTTGAAGGCGGGAAGGCGGTGGCCCGTGCTCAAAGGACGCGAGGCGCGGCTTGTGGACACGCGGTTTGGGAATTGCGCCCGGGAGGGTCCGATCCCTGTTTGAGGGCGTGGACAAGGGATGCTCCAGCACGCCGGCACACGAAAAGCGCCCGGCCTCCTTGGGAGAGGCCGGGCGCTTGGGGTTGTGATCGAGATTCCCCTTCCGGGGCCGGGCGCCGCGAAGTCGCGAGCGGGTTGTGGCTGGGGCCGCGCCCCTGCGAAGCCGCCGAACGGCGGGTTGCATGCGGGCCGCGGCTGGGGGCCGGCTGGCTGCCCGCAACCTCTCAATCCCGCAAAACGGTGGGGCTACTTGTGGTAGTAGCGGCGCTGCTCGTATTTCGGCTCGCAGCAGACGTTGATACCGAGCGTGCGGTAGAGCTTCTCGTCGGCCTCGGACAAGATGACGCTGAAGAACGCGTCGCATCCGCGCAGGTCGCCGGCGTGCTCGATAAGCTGCGCGGCGACGGGGTCGGTCGCCGAGCTCACGGACAGGGCGAGCAGCGTCTCGTCGGAATGCAGACGCGGGTTCTTCGAGTGCAGCGTCGAGGTCTTGAGCGCGCAAATCGGCTCGATCACCTCGTCTTTGATGACGAAGATGTCCTCGTCGACGCCGGCCACGGCTTTAAGCGCGTTCATGAGTAGGGAAGACGCAGCTCCGAGCAAAGGCGAGGTCTTGCCGGTGACGACCCGTCCGTCGGGAAGCACCATGGCGCCCGCGGGGCCGCCGGTCGTTTCCTCCTTCAAAAGCGCGGCGGAGCGTGCGGGTGAGAACGACGCATCGATGCCTGCCTGGTTCATGAGCAGCTCCAGGCGCTCGACGTACTCTTCGTGCAGGCCGGTGCGGCGCGCGTCGACCGCGGCCTGGAAGTAGCGGCGCACGATCTCCATCTTCGCGGCGTCGCGAACGGCCTCGTCGTCGACGATGGCAAGGCCCGCCATGTTCACGCCCATGTCGGTGGGCGACTGGTAGGGGCTCGTCCCTGCGATCTTCTCCATCATGGTTTTCAACACGGGGAAGATCTCGACGTCGCGGTTGTAGTTGACGGTGGTCTTGCCGTACGCCTCTAGATGGAACGGGTCGATGCAGTTCGCGTCGTCGAGGTCGACGGTCGCCGCCTCGTAGGCGAGGTTCACGGGGTGCTTGAGCGGCAGGTTCCAGATGGGGAACGTCTCGTACTTGGCGTAGCCGGCCGTGACGCCGCGCTTGTACTCGTGGTAGAGCTGGGAGAGGCACGTGGCCATCTTGCCGGAGCCGGGGCCGGGGGCCGTCACCACGACGAGCGGGTGCGTGGTCTCCACGAACTCGTTTTTGCCGTAGCCCTCGTCGGACACGATGTGCGCCGTGTCGTACGGGTAACCGGCGATGGGGTAGTGCAGGTAGCTTTTGATGCCCAGGTTGTCGAGGCGCTTGCGGAAGGCGACGGCGGAAGGCTGGTTCTCGAAATGCGTGATGACCACGCCCGAGGTGGCGAACCCGCGCGAGCGGAAGATGTCGAGCAGGCGCAGCACGTCCTCGTCGTAGGTGATGCCGAGATCGCCGCGGACCTTGGACTTCTCGATGTCGTTGGCGTTGATGGCGATGATGATCTCGACGTCGTCGACCATGGTCTTGAGCATGCGGAACTTGCTGTCGGGCTCGAAGCCGGGAAGGACGCGGCTCGCATGGTAGTCGTCGAACAGCTTGCCCCCGAATTCCAGGTAGAGCTTGCCTCCGAACTGCGCGATGCGCTGCTTGATGTGCTCGGCTTGGAGCGCTATGTACTTGTCGTTGTCGAACCCTGTCCGCATGTGATGGTGCCCTTTCGCTTGTCTGCAACCCTTATACGTTCATGAACTGGAACAGTATAAAGGATAACGGCCCGCCGTGCGCCCCGTCGCGCGGGGGAATCAGCGAACCTTCGCATGCCGGGCGTGCGCTTGGGACGCCCGCGCCGGGTCGGGGAAGGCGCGCCTTAGGCGAGCGAGGCCCCGAGGTCGCGCACCTCGGCGAGCTTGGGGTTGTCCTTCATGTCGCCCTTCTCGGTCATGCCGGGGATGGTGATGATGCCCATGTCCTCCCACTTCAGGTACGCGTTCATCGCCTTGTAAGCGGCGATCGCGGCGTTGTAGACGCCGTCCGAGCCCGAGTCGAGCAGAAGCGCCACCTTCGAGAAGTTGAACCCGCAGCCGCCGAACGCGTACATGCGGTCGATGACGAGCTTGAGCTGTGCGGAGATGTCGAACCAGTACACCGGCGAGGCGAACACGACCATGTCGGCGTGCGAAAGGCGTTCGCGCACGCCCGTCATGTCGTCGTCGATGGCGCAGGCGCCGCCGTGGCCGAAGCAGTACTTGCACGCGCGGCACGGCGCGATCTTCAGCGCGGCCACGTCGACGATCTCGACGGTATGTCCCGCCGACCGTGCGCCTTCCGCGAACGCGTTCGCCATGATGGCGGTGTTGCCGCCTTTGCGCGGGCTGCCGCTGAGCACGATGATGTTCATGTGAGATTCCCCCTGTCTCGTTGTCAGTAAGCTTGGGAAATCATACCGCGGCGCTATGGCGATATCGTGACGCGGCGGCGCCGCGCGTGGTGCGCCGGGAAAGCTTCGGGGCCGCGTGCGCCGTGTTGCGGCACGCTGGGACGCGATACGGGCGGGACGCGTCGTGAGCGCCCTTTCCATCAGGCGTTATGGAGGGCGCACGCAGGGACTCGGCGGGAAATATCCGCCCCATGCTACAATATCCGGCGTTTTGCGGGCGCTTTCCCGGCCCGCGTCTCATTCTCTCAAGGCGTCGCGGGAACCCGCCAGACGCCGGAAAAGAGGTCTTCGTGAACTACCTCCTCCCGATTTCCGCGAAGCGCGTGGGCGCCGCCGTGTGCTCGGTGGCCCTCGTATCCGCGCTTTCCCTTCCGCCCGTTGCGCTCGCGCAGGACGCGAGCTCATCCGATGCCGCCGCGCAAAGCGGTATCTCGCTGCAGTCTTCCCGTTGCATGATCGCCTACGACCAGGCACTCATCGACGAAGTGGGCCTGCAGCAGCAATCCCGCTCATGTCTGGGTTATGCCGCCGCCTATGCGCAGACCATCACGTCGGGGAGCATCCACCGCTGGTGGGAATACGACTACAACGGCGGCGCGAACGGCGAGGGCGGCTTCTACGGCCGCAACATGACCGACGACTTCGACTGCCGCGTCATCGACGACGAAGACACTGTCCTGCGCACGCTCTACGACGCCGTGAACGAGGGCAAGCCCGCCATCGTCTTCGTCACCACGGCAAGCGGCTCGCAGCATTGGGTCACCGTCGTCGGCTACGAGAACGTCGACGACTCCGACAACCTTTCCCCGGACAACTTCCTCATGCTCGACCCCGACATGACCTCCACGACCGAGCCCGAGTCGCTCACGGCCCGCGGTGTCACGCTGCGCTATGGCGACTGGATGGGCAACGTGCGCATTTCCCGCGACGCGGCGCCGGTCGACGATGGGCGCATCGCCTACGAGCACTTCAGCGACTGCTACTACGGTGACTGGTACGTCGATTCGGGCGCCATCGACTACGTGTACTCCCACGGCCTCATCAAGGGTGCGGGCGGCGGCACCTACGACCCTGCCGGCACGCTCACGCGCGGGCAGGTCGCGACGATTCTGTACCGCATTGCGGGCGAGCCAGCCGCAGACGAGACCGCTCCCGAGTTCTCCGACGTCACCGATCCGGGCGCCTACTACTACAACGCGGTCCGCTGGGCGCGCGGGGCGCACGTGGTGAACGGCGTCGGCGACACGAACACGTTTTCCCCTGAATCTCCCGTCACGCGCGAGCAGCTTTCCATCATGATCGCGAACTACGCCCGCGAGGTCGCCGCGCTCGACACGGCAAGCGACGTCTCCGGGCTCGGTTCCGCGTTCGTCGACGCGTCCGCCATCCACGACTGGTCGGCGGAATCGGTCGCGTGGTGCGCTGAGAAGGGCATCGTCACCGGGCAGGTGCGCGACGACGGTGCCTACGCGAATCCCGAAGCGGCGGCGACGCGCGCCGAGATGGCGAAGATCACCATGGTGTTCCACCGCGACGTGCTCGGCCTGGGATAGGGAAGCCCCCTCCTCATCGTGCCTTTCCTGCGTGCCCGCTCGGACTTTCCGAGCGGGCACGCGCGTCTGGAGGCATGCGCGGTATGCGGTACCTGGGGTCTGCTGCCTGCCCGGACGCTTGCCGCCTGCCCGCCGCCCGGCGCGGCCAACGTTACCGGTATGTTAAAACGGCCCGCCGCCGCGCGCATTCGCTTGCTGCAGCGGTTACAATAGATGAACGTTTGGAGTTCGCCTTGCCGCAGTTTCCGAGCGTGTCAACCTCGCGCAGGCCAAGGACGGAATCCACGAACAGGGATCGCATACGCAAGCGCGAAGGAGAACCATGGCCAAGCACATATTCGTAACGGGCGGCGTCGTGTCGTCTTTGGGCAAGGGCATCACCGCCGCGTCTTTGGGGCATCTGCTCAAGGCGCGCGGATACAAGGTGACCATGCAGAAGATGGACCCTTACCTGAACGTCGACCCGGGCACGATGAGCCCGTTCCAGCACGGCGAGGTCTTCGTCACCGAAGACGGTCATGAGGGCGACCTCGACCTCGGCCACTACGAGCGCTTCATCGACGAGAACCTCTCTCGCGAATCGAACTTCACGCAAGGATCCATCTACCAGACGCTCATCGCGCGCGAGCGCCGCGGCGACTTCCTCGGCGGCACCGTGCAGGTCATCCCGCACGTGACCGAGGCCATCAAGGAGCGTTTGCGCCGCATCGCCGACCAGTCGAACGCCGACATCGTCATCTCGGAGATCGGCGGCACGATCGGCGACATCGAATCCCAGCCGTTCATCGAGGCAGCGCGCCAGTTCAAGAAGGAGAAGAACCCCGGCGACGTGCTCTTCGTGCACGTGACGCTCGTTCCCTACATCGCCGCGGCCCACGAGGTCAAGACGAAGCCGACGCAGCATTCGGTGAAGGAGCTCCGCTCCATCGGCGTGCAGCCCGACTTCATCGTGTGCCGAAGCGACCACGAGATCACTGACAAGGTGCGCGAGAAGATCGCCCTGTTCTGCGACGTCGCCACCGACGACGTGCTCGCCTGCACCGACTCGCCCTCGATCTACGAAGTGCCGCTCTCGCTTGACGAGCAGGGCTTCGACGTGAAGGTGTTGAAGAAGCTCGGCCTCGACGTTCCCCCGATCGATCTTACGCCCTTGAAGTCGTTCCTCGCCGCGGCCGAAAGCTGCGAGGGCCAGGTCGACATCGCCGTGGTGGGCAAGTACGTGAGCCTGCCCGACGCCTACCTGTCGGTCATCGAGGCGCTCGGGCACGCCGGCGTGCACGAGGGGCGCCACGTGGAAGTGCACCTCATCGACGGCGAGGAGCTTTCCGACGACAACGCGCACGAGGTGCTCGGGGAGATGGACGGCATCCTCGTCCCGGGCGGCTTCGGCCAGCGCGCCTTCGAGGGCAAGATCGCGGCGGCGCGCTACGCCCGCGAGAACAAGGTGCCGTTCCTCGGCATTTGCCTGGGGCTTCAGGCGGCGGTGTGCGAGTTCGCCCGCGACGTCGCCGGCATGCCGGGCGCCACGTCGGCCGAGTTCGACGAGACGGCCGAGTACCCCGTCATCGACCTCATGCCCGAGCAGGAAGACGTCGAGGACAAGGGCGGCACTATGCGCCTCGGCGCCTACCCTTGCAAGGTGAAGCCGGGCACGCGCGCCTTCGAGGCCTACGGCGAGGAGGTCATCTACGAGCGCCATCGCCATCGTTACGAGGTGAACAACACCTATCGCGACCGCCTGCAGGACGCCGGCCTCGTCATCTCCGGCGTGTCGCCCGACGGGCGCCTCACTGAGATGATCGAGCTTGCCGACCACCCCTGGTTCGTCGCGAGCCAGGGCCACCCCGAGTTCAAGAGCCGCCCGACGCGCCCGCACCCGCTGTTCAGCGCGTTCGTCCACGCGGCAGCGCTTGGCAAGTACCGTGGATGATTCCGTCCGGGAATATCTGAATTGCCTGCGCGTCGAGCGCGGGCGGGCGTCTCGGACGATCGAGGCCTACGGGCGCGATCTGTCCGACTACGTCTCGTTTCTGAATGCGCGAGGGGTTGCCTCGGTGGCGAAAGCCGACCGGGGCGATCTCGCCGCCTACGAGGCCGACCTCATGGAGCGGCGCTTCGCCGCGTCGTCGGTGAAGCGCCGCCTGTCGGCCATCAAGGGGCTCTACCGCTACCTCGTGCGCGAGGAGCGCATCCCGAAAAGCCCCGCCGACCTCATCGCCATCCCTAAGGCACCTGAGCGTCTGCCCGACGTGCTTTCCATCGACCAGGTTACAAGGCTCCTCTCGCAGCCCGTCGGCGACAAGCCCACCGACATCCGCAACCGCGCCCTTCTCGAGGTGCTCTACGGCTGCGGCCTGCGCGCGAGCGAGGCGTGCGAGCTGAACCTCGCCGACGTCGCGCTCGACGAGGGCTATCTCCGCGTGACGGGGAAGGGGGGCAAAGACCGCATCTCCCCGATTTCAGGTGCCGCCGCGCGCGCCCTTTCCCGCTATCTCGAGACGGCGCGCCCCGAGCTCGAGTCCGCCCGAGGGAAGTCGCAGGGGGCCGTGTTCCTGAACGCCCGTGGCGGCCGCATCACGCGCCAAAGCGTCCACAAGATCGTCGCCCGTGCGGGGCTCTCCATCGGCATCGAGAACCTCCACCCCCATACGCTGCGCCATTCGTTCGCCACCCACCTGCTCGAAGGGGGCGCCGACCTGCGCGCCATCCAGGAGATGCTCGGGCATTCCGACATCTCGACCACGCAGATCTACACGCACGTCGACCGCTCCCACATCCGCGAGGAGTACCTCGCCGCCCACCCGCGCGCCTGAAAGCGCGTCCCGAGCGCGCTTGCCGCCCTGTCCGTTCGCCGCGCGGCCCGCGTCTCGGTTTTGCGCCGCGGCGTCGCCCTCTTGCGCGCTTCGGCCTCGCCGCCCGAGGCGTCGCTTCTCCGCTCCACCGCTCGGTCGGCTCCGCACGCCCTGAAGCGCGCATCCTCCTTCCCTCCAACCGCTCGCCGGCGGTATCGGCGCCCCACTTCGCCCCACCGGTTCACAATCCCCCCACAATGCCCCACATCGTTTCCCGTCCATATCTTGGGCACGCGTTTCCCGCTCCCCAACATCTAGCGCGCCTTCGTGGCGCGAGGCGTGGAAGACGCCCCGCGGTGGGGCCGAATTGCCAGGTAATGCCCATGAAATGATTGTAAAGTGGGGCGTTGTGGGATAAAATGCAAAGCCATGGAAGCCACTGCAGGGTTTTCGGAAGGGTAGGCATGGCAGAAGCCGTCACACATGAAGAGGAGCGCTCGGGCGCGGAGCCGAAAGGCCCCGTCGTCCTCAACGGCGAATACCGCTTCAAGGTGGACAGCAAGGGCCGCGTCTCGCTCCCCGCGAAATTCCGCAAGGTGCTTTCCACCCAGCTCGTCGTGGCTCGGGAGCTCGAGAACGAATGCTTGTACGTATTCGAGTCGCCGGACTTCGAAGAGTGGATCAACCAGCTGTTCATTTCTCACTTCGGCAAGTTCGAGCCGTCCAAGCGAGAGCACCAGCGCTTGCTGCGCAAGCTCAAGTCGCTCGCGATGGACGTCGACGTCGACAAGACCGGGCGCATCATGCTTCCCGCTGAGGCGCGCGAGAAAGTCGGCATCGAGAAAGACGTGGTGATTTTGGGCAATACCGGTCGATTCGAGATCTGGGACGCGAAGCGTTACGACGAAGACATCGAAGACATCGACCTTTCGGTGCTTTACGACTAATCGGAGTCAGGACGTGAGCGAAATGACAAGCGAATATCGGCACACACCGGTCCTGCTCGCCGAGTGCCTCGAACAACTCAACCTACAAACACAGCATACGTTCGTGGACTCAACGCTCGGCGGGGCAGGGCATTCTCTCGAAGTTGCGAAGAGGCTCGGGCCTGAGGGCACGCTCATCGGCATCGACCAGGACGAAGTGGCGCTCGCCGCCGCGCGAAGCCGCCTGGAAGCGCTGCCCGAGCAGACGCGCCCCGCGCTCGAACTGCTTCACGGCAACTTCGGCGAGCTCGACAGCCTTCTCGTATCTGCCGAGGTGCCCGGAATCGATGCGATCCTCTTCGATCTGGGCGTTTCCTCCGTGCAGATAGACACGCCGTCACGCGGCTTCTCCTTCAAAGAGGAAGCCCCCCTTGACATGCGGATGGATCCGAGCACACAAACTCAAACCGCAGCAGAGATCGTCAACACCTACAACGCAGCAGATCTCGCTCGGATAATCCGCGCATACTCGGATGAAAGGTGGGCGAAGCGCATCGCGGAGTTCATCGTGCGCGAACGCGAGAAGGAACCGATCGAGACGAGCGGGCGCTTGGTGGAGATCATCAAGGCCGCCATCCCCGCCTCGGCGCGCCGCGCCGGCGGGCATCCCGCGAAGCGCACGTTCCAGGCGCTTCGGATCGAAGTCAACTCGGAGCTCGATGTGCTGCGACGAGGACTCGACGCAGCCATCCGCTGGCTCAATCCGGGCGGGAGGATAGCGGTTATCAGTTACCACTCGCTCGAGGACCGCATCGTGAAAGACACGTTCGCCCACATGGCGAACAGGTGCACCTGCCCGCCGGACCTTCCGGTCTGCGTGTGCGGGAAGGAGCCGATACTCGACATCGTCACACGGAAGCCCATACTTCCGACGCCCGAAGAGGTGGAGCGCAACCCTCGGGCCCGCAGCGCGAAGCTACGCGTCGCGCAGAAGCGCTAACGAAATAGCAATGACCACGCCGCCCCCGCAAAGGGGCGTCGTTGCCTACAAGCACGGATGATTCAAAGGAGGGAGACATAAGCCGTGAGCGCGCAACCCGCATATTCTCGCAGTTACGAACGCGCCCCCGAGCGTGCCCCCCGACGTCCGCGCATCGAGGTGGTGCCTGGTCGCAAGAACCAGGTCGAAACCTTGTCACCTGCCATCATCAGGCTCGCGAAGTGCGTGGCGGCCGCCCTTGTGCTGCTCGCGCTCGTCAGCTTCGTCCGCATCGGGCTCACCGCGGCCGCGGTGACCGTCGAGCAGGAATCGAAGAGCTACGACTCGCTCATCGACACCGCGCGCTCCGAGGGAAGCTCCCTTGAGGTCGCGCAAAGCACGCTTTCCAACCCCTCGCGCATCAAGTCCGAGGCGAGCGCGCTCGGCATGTCGGCGCCCGAATCGACTTCCAAGATCTTCCTTTCCGCCGACATCGTCGCAACCGACGATGCGGGGAACCTGTCGCTTTCGCAGAGCCTTGCCCAAGCGGCTCGCAGCTAAACGTCAAGTACGAGGAAGTCCCCTTATGTCCGATCGCAGACGCACATCGCGCGGCGATGCGGAAGGCGGCGCCGGGCGCGCCCGCGAACCGCGTGCCCGAAACGCCGGCCGTCCCACCCGCAACAGCTCCTCCCACAGCTCCCGAGGGTCGTCCCGCCCGAGCGCGCGCACCTCGTCGCGCACAAGCAGCCGGCGCCGCGAGGAAGATCGGCGCCGCGACGACGCGCGCCGCAACGTCGCTTCCGGGCGCGATCAGCAGGGCCGTCGCCCGCGCCGACCGGAACCTTCCCGCGAAAACCGCGGGCCCTCCTCGAAAACCTCCGTATCGTCGGTCGTCTCCGGCTTGGCCGGCGCCGTCGGGAACGCCGTCTCCCACGTCGTCGACGCGACGAGCCGCATCAACCCGCCCGCGCCCGTCGCGCGCGTGCTCGAGCGCGCCGACTCGTCGCGCGCGCACGCGGTCGTCATCGTGTTCGCGATTCTCGCGCTCGTGCTCTTCGGGCGCCTGTTCTACCTGCAGGTCATCGTGTCCGACCACTATTCGGCCATGGCCGAGGAGGCCCGCACGGTGTCGTTCACCACGACCCCGCACAGAGGGACCATCTACGACCGCAACGGCACGGTGCTCGCCAAGAGCGTCGACGCCACGACGGTGTACGCGAACCCCTCCGAGGTGACCGACGTCTCGGGTGAGGCCGCCCAGATCGCGAGCGTGCTCGGGGGCGAGGCCTCCGACTACGCAGATGCGCTCTCGAAGGACTCCACCACGTTCGTCTATGTGAAGCGCCAGGCCGACGTCGATGCCGCAAGCGAGCTCAAGCAGCTCGGCCTTGACGGCATCTACTTCATCGCCGACACCCGCCGCGAGTACCCGTGCGGCCAGATCGGCGGGCAGATCATCGGCTACTGCAACGTCGACGGCGAGGGCATCACGGGCCTCGAGCTGCAGTACAACGACATCCTCTCCGGCACGCCCGGCACCTATTCCGCCGAGCGCGGCGAGAACGGGCTTCCCATCCCGGGCGGCGTGAAGGAGGACACGCCCGCGGTCGACGGCCAGGACATCATGATCTCGCTCGACATCGAGCTGCAGGAATACGTGGAGAACCGCGTGGCCGAGGCGGCGAGCGACATGTCGGCCGGCGGCGGCTCGTCGGTCGTCATGGACGGCGCGACCGGGGAAATCTACGCGATGGCGTCTCTGCCCTACATGGACCCCTCCGACATGAGCAACTCGAAGTCGAGCTCTGACCAGGCGAAACCCATCACGCAGGCCTTCGAGCCGGGCTCCATCTTCAAGACCGCGTCGGCGCTCACGATCCTTGAAGAGGGCGCCATGACCCCCGACGACACGCTGTATTGCCCGGCGTCGATCACGGCGGACGGCTACACGGTGTCCGACGCGCACGAGCGCACCGACCAGACCTTCACGTTCCGCCAGATCCTCGACCAGTCCTCCAACGTCGGCATCTCGCTTTCCGTGCAGAAGATGACCGACGGCTTCTCGAAGCTCTACGAGCACATCCAGAGGTACAACTTCTGCGAGAAGACGGGCGTCGACTACCCGGGCGAGGCCGCGGGCACGCTGCAGCCGCTCGAGAACTGGGCCACCATCACCGGGTGGAACGTGAGCTTCGGCCAGGGTATCGCGGTGACGCCGCTGCAGCTCGTGCGCTTTTACGGCGCGATCGTGAACGACGGCGTGGAAACGACCCCGCACTTCCTCATCAGCAAGCCGCAGACGGGGGAGGTGCCCACCTACGACACCGAGGACGTGATCGAGAACAAGGCCGCGATCCCCACGATCACCGATATGCTCAAAACCGTGGTCACCGACGGTACGGGTAAGAACGCCCAGATCGACGGCTATGAAGTGGCCGGCAAGACCTCGACGGCCCAGATCGCGGACAGCGGCGTGTACAAGCAGGGCGTCTACAACCTGTGCTTCGAAGGGTTCCTGCCCGACTCGTCGAGTCAATTGGTTTGTTTCGTGGGATTGAACGAGGTTCCGAGCCAAGGAAACGTGGCGAATGTATTTAAGGATATAATGAGCTTCGCTATCGATCGATTCAAGATTCAGCCGGAATGAGGTAGGCAACATGGCTAAGACATGCGCTGATCTGTTCGAAGGCTTCAGCTGCACCATTTTGGGAAACCCGCGGGAAGAGGTTTCCGGCATCGCATACCGAAGCGACAAAGTGCGCCCGGGCGACGCGTTCTTCTGCATCGTCGGCTTCTCCGTCGACGGGCACTCGTTCGCTCAGGACGCCATCGACCGCGGGGCGCGCGTCCTCGTCGTCGAGCGCAAGCTCTATCTCGCCGACGCGACCGACGTCGTCGAGGTCGTCGTCTCCGACTCGCGCAAGGCGATGGCCCATGCCGCCGCCCGCTTCTACGACAACCCCTCCCGCGCGTTCTCGCTCGTGGGCATCACGGGAACCAACGGCAAGACGACCACGACCTACCTTGTCGAGCACATCGCCCGCTGCGCCGGCAAGAAGACCGGCGTCATCGGCACGGTCGGCACCTCCATCGGCGATGCGCACGAGAAGTCCGAGCACACCACGCCCGAATCGGGCGATCTGCAGCGGCTCTTCGCGCGCATGCGCGACGCCGAGTGTGAGGTCGTCGCCATGGAGGTGAGCTCGCACGCGCTCGATCTGCGCCGCACCTGGGGCACGCGCTTCGCGGTGACCGCGTTCACCAACCTCACGCAGGACCATCTGGACTACCACCACACCTTCGAGGCCTACTTCGAGGCGAAGGCGCTCCTGTTCTCGAAGGACTACCCGGCGCGCCGCGTCATCTGCATCGACGACAAATGGGGCGTCGAGCTCGACCGCCGCTGCACCGAGGCGGGCGACATGGTGGTCACGACCGGCTTCAACGAGGCGGCCGACGTCCACCCGCTCACGGTCGATTACGGCGTCGCCGACACGCACGTCGTGCTGTCCGTGCGCGGCGTGGAAGTGGAGTTCACCTACCCGCTCGTCGGGCGCTTCAACGTCTCGAACGTCATGACGGCGTTCGGCGTGGGGCTCATGCTCGGCTTCGAGGCCGCAGACATCGCGTCCGCGCTCAAGGACGCCAACCCCGTCCCGGGTCGCCTCGAGCGCATCCGCACGCCGCACGACGGCGGCGTGTCGGTCTACGTGGACTACGCGCACACCCCCGACGCGCTCGAGAAGGCGCTCCATTCCATCATGGCGCTCGGGCACGGCAAGACCATCGTCGTGTTCGGGTGCGGCGGCAACCGCGACGCCTCGAAGCGCCCGCTCATGGGCAAGAAGGCGCTCGCGGCCGACTATGCCGTCGTCACAAGCGACAACCCGCGCCACGAGGACCCCGACGCCATCATCGCCGACATCGTCGCCGGTATGGGCGAGGCCGCCGGCAAGTACGAGGTCGTGAGCGACAGGCGCGAGGCGATTCGTCGCGCCATCGAGCTCGCCGACGAGAACACCTCCATCCTCATCGCCGGCAAGGGGCATGAGGACTACCAGCTGGTCGGCGACAAGGTGCTCTCGTTCGACGACCGCGTCGTCGCGCGCGAGGAGCTCGAGCGCCGGTTCGCCCCGAAGAACGCGGAGGCGAACTAGCCTTGCGTCTTTCCATCCGTGAAATCGCCGAGGCGACGGGCGCCCGCGTCGCCCTTTCCGGCAACCTCGACGCCGTGGCGACGTCGCTTACGTGGGATTCCCGCGCGGTTCGCGAAGGGGCGCTCTACGCGGCGCTTCCCGGCGAGCGCCACGACGGCTGCGACTTCGCGTCCGCGGCGGTTGCGGCCGGCGCAGTCTGCGTTCTCGCGTCCCATGAGCTCGACTCCAAGCAGGCCCGCGCGCTCGAACAGGCGGGCGCGTCGCTTCTGCTCGTGCCCGACACGGCGGCCGCCATCACCGATCTCGCGCGCGCTTGGCGTCCCCGCCTTCGCGGGCGCGTCATCGGGCTTACCGGTTCCAACGGCAAGACGACCACGAAGAACCTCGTGCGGGACGTGCTCTCGCTCGCGGGCACGGTCGTCGCGACCAAGGGCAACCAGAACAACGAGCTCGGCGTGCCGAACACCCTGCTCGCCGCCGACGAGGACACCGACTTCGTCGTCGTCGAGATGGGGATGCGCGGGCTCAGGCAGCTCGAATCGCTCTGCTCGTTCGTGCGTCCCGAATGGGGCATCGTCACGCAGGTGGGCGAAAGCCATATCGAGATCCTCGGCAGCCGCGAGAACATCGCGCGCGCTAAGTCCGAGCTCATAGCCGCCCTCCCCGAAGGCGGCATCGCGTTTCTGAACGACGCGTGCGACATGGCGGACTTCGTGTGGGACGCCGCACGCGCCGCCGAGCGCGGCGTCTCCCGTGTGCGCTTCGACGGGTCCGGCGCGGCCGACCCCGAACATGCCGCGGACCCGCTCGTCTGGGCGCGCGACGCCTCGCTCGACGATGCGGGCCGTGCCTCATTTTCGCTTTGCGCCCAAGGGTTCGGCAACGAGGTCGAAGCCGTCCCGTGCTCGCTTGAGCTCAAGGGGCTCCACAACGTGAGCAACGCCTGCGCCGCCGCTGCGGTCGCACTTGCCGCGGGCGTTCCGCTCGCGGACGTCGCCCGTGCGCTCGCCGCGGCGAAGCCCGAGTCGGGGCGTCAGGAAATGCTCCGCGCGAAAGACGGCTTCACCGTCGTGAACGACGCCTACAACGCGAACCCCGACTCCATGCGTTGCGCGCTCAACACGTTCGCGGCGCTTCGCGTCGAGGGCCGTCGCATCGCCGTCTTGGGCGACATGGGCGAGCTCGGCGACTTCGCGGCCGTGGGGCACGCCGAGATGGGCGGGCTCGCCGCGAAGCTCGGGCTCGACGAGCTCGTCGTCGTCGGCAGCCTCGGCGCGCTCATCGCCGATGCGGCCGAGAAGGCGGGCATGCCCGCCTCCCGCATCGTGCGCACGGCCTGCGCCGATGAAGCCCTCGAAGTAGTGAAAGGCTGCGTTTCGGCCCACGACGCGGTGCTCGTCAAGGCATCGCATTCGGTGGGGCTCGAACGCGTCGTTGAAGGATTGATTGACTGATGTTCAGTATTTTCTCGAACTACCCGACGTTCGTCGTGTTCCTCGCGGTGGTGTTGGCGATCGTCATCACCATGGCGCTCATGCCGGCATGGATCCGCTTCCTGCGCTCGAGCCACATCGGCCAGCAGGTCCGCGCCGACGGCCCCGAAAGCCACCTCGTCAAGCAGGGCACGCCCACCATGGGCGGCGTCATCATGCTCATCGCCGTTGTGGCGGTGGTGCTCCTCATCGGCATGCCCTCGCCCGAAACGTTCGCGCTCGTCATTGCGACGGTGCTTGCGGGCGCGCTCGGCCTTGCCGACGACGGGGAGAAGGTCATCAAGGAGCGCTCGCTCGGCCTCACCCCGAAGGCGAAGCTCATCGGCCAGTTCGTCATCGCGACCGTCTTCTGCCTCGTCGCGGTGAACTGCCTCGACATCGCCCCGACGGTCGACATCCCGTTCGTCTGCACGCTCGACTTCGGTATCCTGACTACGACGATCGGCGGCGTTTCCATCCCGTGGCTCTACCTCATCTTCGTGAACATCCTGCTCGTGGGCATGTGCAACGCGGTCAACCTCACCGACGGCCTCGACGGCCTCGCCGCGGGCACCGTCATGATCGTCATGATCGTCATGGCCGCCATCGCCTACCGCACCGATGCGCTCGACTCCGCCATCTTCGCGGCGGCGCTCGCCGGCGCCTGCATCGGCTTCCTCTGGTTCAACTCCTATCCCGCCGACATCTTCATGGGCGACACCGGCTCGCTCGCGCTCGGCATGGCGCTCGGCTGCCTCGCCGTGCTCACCAAGACCGAGGCGGTGTCGATCGTCATCGGCGGTTTGTTCGTCGCCGAGGCGCTGTCGGTCATGATCCAGGTCTTCTACTACAAGAAGACGCACAAGCGCATCTTCCTCATGGCTCCTCTGCACCATCACTTCGAGAAGAAGGGGTGGAGCGAGACGAAGGTCGTCGTGCGCTTCTGGATCGTGTCGGGCGTGCTCGCCGCGGTCGGGTTCTCCATCTACTTCGCCGAGTCGCTTATGGCGGTGGCGTAGCGCATGACTCCACGTCGGGAAGGACGAAACGTGCTGATCGAAGGAAAGAAACACGCGCCCGAGAACCTGGGGCGCGTCCTTGTTCTCGGACTCGGGAAAAGCGGGCTCGCCGCAGTCGACTACCTGCTGCCGCTCATCGGCGGGCGCGTCGAGCACCTGTCGATCGCGGCGGGCGCGGAAAACGAGGCCTCCCGCGCGGCGGCCGAGCGTGCGAAGGAGGCGGGTGCCGACGTCGCGTTCGGCAACGACGCGGTGGCGCCCCTCGCCGAGCGCGCGGGTTCGTTCGACCTGTGCATCGCAAGCCCCGGCATCCCCGAGATCTCCGATTTCTACCGAAGCGCGCAGGACGCGAGCGCCGAGCTTGTGAGCGAGGTCGAGTTCGCGTGGCGCGAGAGCGACGCCGACAGCGTCTGGGTCGCCATCACCGGCACGAACGGCAAGACGACCACGACGTCGATCACCGCCCACTTGCTCGAGCAGGCGGGCATGTCCGCGCATGCGGTCGGCAACATCGGCGACGCGTGCATCGCGCGCGTCGGGGCGGGGGATACCCATGTCTACGTCGCCGAGGTGTCGTCCTTCCAGCTCGAATCCACGAGCCTTTTCGCCCCGAACGTGGCGGTCGTGCTGAACATCACGCCCGACCACGTCGAGTGGCACGGCACGCTTGAGGCCTACGCCGCCGCGAAATGGAAGTGCATCGCGAATCTCGCCGACACGCCGGGCGCGGTCGCCGTGCTCTGCGCGACCGACGACGCGGTGCGCGCGAAGGTCCGCGAGTTGCGCGCGCAAAGCGCCGATGAGCGCGGCTTCGCCTACATCCCCGTGGGCACGAAAGACGGCGTCTCGGGCGACATGCGCGCCCGCTGCGGCGCCGACAACGCTGCCTTCGTGAACGACGACGGCGTGCTCACCGTCGCGTTCGGGGGAATGGAACACGAGCTCTGCCGCGCCGACGAGCTCCTCATCAAAGGCGCGCACAACCTGGAAAACGCGCTCGCGGCCGCGTCGTGCGCGGTCGCCGTCGGCGCTCCCGACGACGATATCGCCTACGGGCTGCTCACGTTCGCGCCGCTCGAGCACCGCATCGAGCCGTGCGGCACCGTCGGCGGCGTCGAATGCTACAACGACTCCAAGGCGACCAATGTCGACGCGACGCTCAAGGCGTTCTCCGCGTTCGGGGGCAAGCGCCCCATCGTGCTGCTCGGCGGGCACGACAAGATGACTGACCTTGCCCCGCTCGTTGCGGCGGCTCGCGCCCATGCGAAGGCGGTCGTCATCTTCGGCGCGGCGCACGATCGCTTCCTCGCGGCGTTCGGCGGCGTGGACGAGAACCCGGATGCGGGCTGTGCGGTTCTGTCGGCGGCCCATATGGAAGACGCGCTCGACGCCGCGCTCGGCGTCGCCTGTGCGGGAGACGTCGTCGTCCTGTCGCCGGCATGCTCGTCCTTCGACGAGTTCAGCTGCTACGAGGAGCGCGGCGACGTGTTCAAGAAGCTCGTCGCCGCACGGGCCTAAGGGGCATACCCCTATGGCAGATTCGGCGCGCCGAAGAGGCGGCATACCTGCGCATATCCACGGCCCCCGCATCGTGTTCATGCTCTGCGTGCTCGCGCTCTTGCTCATCGGGTTCGTCATGGTCTACTCCGCGGGCTCCATCTCGAACATCAACCACGGCGGCAACGCCATCAAGTCCCTCACCGACCAGGTCGTTTACGCGGCGATCGGCGCGGTGGTGGGTGTCATCATCTACCTGTTCGTGAAGCCGGGCTTCTGGCGCGGCCGGGGCATCTGGCTCGCCTGGGGCGTCGCCATCGTGCTCATCGTCGCGACGTCGCTGTTCGGCATCGAGAATTACGGCGCGAAGCGCTGGATCCGCCTCGGCGGGTCGTTCACCGTGCAGGGCTCGGAGTTCGTGAAGATCGCGCTCGTCATCGTGACGGTGCGCCTGTTCGCGGACTATCGGGAGGAAGCGATCGATTTCAAGTCGTTCATGATGGGGCTTTTCCTCGGCGTCATCGTCCCGCTCGGCATCATGTATAAAACGCAGTCCGACCTCGGGACGACGATGATCTGCATCGTCGCGTTGCTCGCGGTACTCTGGTACGGGGAAGTGCCGATGCGCATCTTCGTCCTCATCGTCGGCCTCGTCGTCGTCTTCGGACTCATCGCCATGTTCGGCGTCGGCTACCGCGCCGATCGCTTCGCCTTCCTCGACCCGTGGAACGACGGGCAGGGCGGCTACGGCACAGGCTACAACATCATCCATTCCTACTACGCCATATCCGAGGGCGGCATCTTCGGCGTGGGACTTGGCAACGGGCACGAGAAGTACCAGTACCTCTTCGCGAGCGACAGCGACTTCGTCTTCGCGGTCGTGTGCGAGGAGCTCGGCATGATAGGAGCGGTCATCGTGATCGCGCTGTTCCTGCTTCTCGCCTATACCGGCACGCTCATCGCACGCTCGGCGAGCGACGAGTTCGGCACCATGCTTGCCGGCGGCCTCACCGTCGCGCTCGTGTTCCAGGCGTTTCTCAACATGGGGTGCGCGATCGGCGTGTTCCCGACGACGGGCAAGCCTTTGCCCTTCATTTCGTCGGGCGGCTCGTCGGTCATCGCGTCGCTCATGATGGTCGGGCTCATCCTCTCCGTCTCGCGCGACGCCGCCGCGCCGAGCGTCTACGACCGCCGCCGCGCCGATTTGCGCGTTGTGCGTGCGTCGTCTGGCAGGGCGGGGGAGAGCGCACGCGGTGCCGCGCAGCCGTCCCGTCGCGACGCGCGCTACCCGGGCGAGCGCCCGCGCGCCGAGCGCGACCGCGCGGCGCGCCGAAGCAGTGAACCGAGGACGTCTTCCCGCTCGTCCTCTCGAAGGAGGTAACATGCTGGTCGTTCTTTCCGGCGGCGGCACCGCCGGCCACATCAACCCCGCCCTCGCATTGGCGGAAGTGCTCGCCGACCGCGGGTGCGAGGTGCGCTTCGCGGGCACGCCGCGGGGCGTCGAGTCCCGGCTCGTGCCCGAGGCGGGCATTCCGTTCAAGCCGTTCGAGGCGTCGGGCTTTAACCGCAAGCACCCGCTGTCGCTCGTGAAGGCGCTGCGCCTCATCCGTAAATCGACTGTCCAGGCGGAAAGCTGGTTTCGCGAGATCAAGCCCGATGTCGTCGTCGGCTTCGGCGGGTACGTCTCCATCCCCGTCGCCCGCGCGGCGGAGAAGATGGGCATCCCCTTCGTCGTCCACGAGCAGAACTCGGTCATGGGTCTTGCCAACAAGGAGCTCTCGAAGAAGGCCCAGGCCGTGTGCCTCACCTACGAGTGCGCGAAGGACGGCGTCTCCATCCCGGCCGCGACCAGCGTCGTCGTGACGGGCAACCCCGTCCGCCGTGCCGTTTTGTCCTCGACGCGCGAAGAGGGGCGCGCCATGCTCGGCATCCCCGAAGACGCGCTCATGCTGCTCGTGTTCGGCGGCAGCCTCGGCGCCCGCCAGATCAACGAGGGCATCGCGCGCCTGAAGGCCGAGCTCCTTTCCCGCCCGAACCTCTACGTCGTGCACATCACGGGGCCCAAGGAACTCGACCGCACGCTCGAAGAGCTCGCGCTCACCGAGGAGGAGAAGAAGCGCTGGCTCGTGATGGGGTATCAGAACCGCATGGGCGAGACCATGGCCGCCGCGGATGCCATCGTGTCGCGCGCTGGAGCCACCTCGCTTGCCGAGATATCCGCTCGCGCCATCCCCGCGCTCCTCGTGCCCTACCCGCACGCCACGGCCGACCACCAGACCACGAACGCCCGCGCCTACGTGGCGGCCGGGTGCGCGTCGATGATCCCCGACGCCGAGGTCGAAACGCCCGCCTTCGATAAGCTCGTGTTCTCGCTCGTCGACGACGCGGACGCGCGTGCGGCCATGGCAAAAGCGGCGAAGGCGCAGGAAACCGCCAACGCCGCCGCTAAATTGGCGGATGTTGTGATGGGGCAGGCCCGCTCGACGGCGCATGCACTACAATGATCTCTTTGGAATGAAAACCTCAACACGAGTGGAACGATTGATATGAGCACTGAACGTTTGCATTTCATCGGCGTCGGCGGCGTCGGCATGAGCGGCATCGCGCATGTGGCGCATGACCAGGGCATCGTCGTCACCGGGTCCGACATCAAGGAAAGCCGCTACACCAAGCAGCTCAAAAGCTGCGGCATCCCGGTGGCCATCGGGCAGCGGGCGGAAAACGTCCCTGCGGGCGACGATGTCACCGTCGTCATCTCCACCGCCATCCTCGACAACAACCCCGAGCTCATCGAGGCGCGCCGCCGCGGCCTTAAGATCATCCACCGCGCGCAGATGCTCGCCCGCTTGGGCGAGGGCCTCGACACGCTCGCCGTCGCCGGCACGCACGGCAAGACCACCACGTCGTCCATGCTCGCGAGCGTGCTCGACGGCATCGGCGACGACCCGACGTTCCTCATCGGCGGCATCGTCCGCGCTTACGGCACGAACGCGCACTCCGGCTCCGGCAAGCACTACGTCGTCGAGGCCGACGAGAGCGACAAGTCCTTCACGTTCCTCTCTCCCGCAGGCGTCATCGTCACCAACGTCGAGGCCGACCATCTCGACCATTACAAGGACCTCTCGGAGATCTTCGCGAAGTTCAAGCAGTTCATCGGCTCCGTTCCCGAGGACGGCCCCGTGGTCGTGTGCGGCGAGGAGGAGCCGCTCGTGAAGATCGCGCGCGAGGCGCACCCGAACGCGATCACCTACGGCTTCGGCGAGGGGTGCGACTCCCGCATCGTCGCGGCCACGCCCCACGGCGTCGGCTCCCGTTTCACCTTGAAGCTGCCCGACGGCACGCTCGTCGACGGCTCGGTGAAGCAGAACCCCGGCATGCACAACGTGCTCAACGCCGCCTCCGTCCTCACGCTCATCTGGGCGCTCGGGCTCGACGTCGAGGCCGCCGCGAAGGCGCTCGCCGAGTTCGCCGGCGTCCGTCGCCGCTTCGATCTGGTCGGCGAGGCCGGCGGGGTCACCGTGGTCGACGACTACGCGCATCACCCGACCGAGATCGCGGCGACCATCGCCGCCGCCAAGACGCTCGACTTCAAGCGCGTGCACGTGCTCTTCCAGCCGCACCGCTACTCCCGCGCCCCCCTGTTCACCGAAGTGCTCCACGACGAGTTCGGCTCCGCGTTCGACAAGGCCGACACCGTCACGTTCATGGACGTGTACCCGGCCGGCGAGGCGCCGGTGCCCGGCGTGTCGGGAAAGACGTTTTTGAACGTCGTCCTCGACCATCCGGGGCATCCCGCCGAGGCTGAATACGTCGCGCGCCGCATCGACGTCGTGCCCCACATGGCGAGCATCGCCCGCCCGGGCGACCTCGTCATCACGATGGGCGCCGGCGACGTCACCGCTATCGGTCCCCAGCTCGTCGAGGAGCTTTCCGCCCAAGGTACCGTTCGCGGGGAGTGAGGCGCATGACCGCACGTCACGCCTCGCCGCTCGAAGCGCTCCTCGTCGACGACCGCTTCGACGGCGATGTCGATTTCTCCGAGCCGCTCGCACGGCACACGACCTATCGCATCGGGGGCCCTGCCCGGTTCTTCGTGCGGGCGCATTCGGTCGGCGCGCTCACGCGCGTCGTTTCCACGTGCGAGCAGTCGGGCGAGCCGTGGGTCGTCGTCGGCCGAGGCTCGAACCTGCTCGTCGCCGATGAAGGCTTCGACGGGGTCGTCGTCGTGCTCGGCCGCGACTTCCGCTCGCTGCGCTTCGACGCCGACACGAGCCGCCTTCTGCTCGGGGCGGGGGTGCCGCTTTCCTCCGCCGTCCAGGAGGCGTTCCATCGCTCCCTCGCCGGACTCGAGTTCGAAGTGGGAACGCCTGGCACGGTCGGCGGGGCGCTGCGCATGAACGCGGGCTCGCGCACCGAATGGCTCGGCAGCCGCGTGGCGAGCGTCACCACGTTCTCGGCGCGCGAGGGCTTGAGGAAGCGCCTCGGCAGCGAGATCGAATGGGGGTACCGCTCCTCCTCGTTCGCCCCCGACGAAATCATCGTCGAGTGCGAGGTCGCAGTCGAGCCCGCTGACCCGTTCTTCATCCGCGGCAAGATGGAGGCCTCGCTCAAGCGCCGCAAGAAGACGCAGCCTCTGCGCATGCCGTCGTGCGGCAGCGTGTTCAAGAATCCTGAAGGCGCCTCGGCCGGCGACCTCATCGAACGGGCGGGGCTCAAAGGCTACGCCATCGGCGGCGCGCGCGTGTCGGAAACCCACGCCAACTTCATCGTGAACACGGGAAACGCCACCGCTCGCGATGTCTTGTCACTGATCGAATTCGTCCAGGGGAAGGTGCATGAGGCCTATGGCATCTCGCTCAAGCCGGAAGTCCGGCTCCTCGGCTTCAAGTAGCCGTCCCCAGCGCCCGCGCGCGCAGGCGGCGCCGCGAACGGGCCGCTCCCCGCAAACCCCGGGGGCGTTTCGCACCATACCCGGCGGGCGCATCCCGCGCACGCAGGAGGGGGCGTTCCGCCAGGCGTCCTCGTCCTCTTCCCGCTACCAGTCGAAGAGCATCGGCGACATCGAGCGGCGCGCCCGCGCCGAGCGTACCCGCGCCACGTACCGGCGGCACCTCGCGAAGGTGGGGATCGCGCTCGCCTGCGTCGCCGCGCTCGCGGTCGGGGGCGTCGTCCTTTATTTCTCAAGCGCGTTCACCATCGAGAGCGTGCAGGTGGAAGGCGTCGAGCACCTCACCCAGTCCGACATGAGCGCGCTCGTGTCGGTACCTGCGGGCGAGACGCTTCTGCGGGTCGACACCTCGTCGATCGAGCAAAGCCTCAAACGCGACGCATGGGTGAAGAGCGTGACGGTGAACCGCGTGTTCCCGAGCACCCTGCAGATCGTGGTGACCGAGCGCACGGTGGCCGCGGTGGTGGAGGTGCCGACCTCCGACGCGAAGTCGACGCAGGACTGGGCGATCGCCTCCGACGGGATGTGGCTCATGGCCATCCCCGACAAGGATTCCAAGCTCGGCCAGTCGCTCAACCAGCGCATCTACGACGACGCCGACAACGTGCTGCACATAACCGACGTCCCCTACGGCACCGCGCCCGAAACGGGAACGGTCTGCACCGACGGCAACGTGAACAACGCGCTGTCGATCGTGTCGGGCATGACGACGGATTTGGCGCACCAGGTGAAGACCGTCAGCGCGACCGACGCCGAGTCGACGAAGCTCACGCTCGACAGCGGCGTGGAGATAGCGTTCGGGCCGGCGCAGAACATCCGCGAGAAGGAACGCGTGTGCTTGGAGATACTGAACGAGAATCCGGGCAAGGTCGCCTACATCAACGTTCGCGTGGTCGATCGCCCGACGTGGAGGTCGATTTAGGGCTCATGTCGCTTTCGTGGACACGTGGGCGGGCGCAAGCCCCCGGTAATTTGCAAATGGGTGGTCATCGTGTACAATAACGCAGGTAAAACTGCACCCTCAGAGGGAAACGCAGCATTTGAAAACGCAGCAGGTGTGGAGGAAACAATGCCAAACACAATAGGTTCCGAGCATTTGGCGGTCATCAAGGTCGTCGGCGTCGGCGGCGGTGGCACGAATGCCGTGAACCGCATGGTCGAGGCGGGCGTTAAGGGCGTCGAGTTCATCGCCGTCAACACCGATCGCCAGGCTCTGCTCATGTCGGATGCGGACAAGACCATCCACATCGGCGACGAACTGACGCGTGGTCTCGGTGCTGGCGCGAACCCCGAAGTGGGCGCTCAGGCAGCGGAAGAAAGCCGCACGGAAATCCGTGAGGCGCTCGCCGAAGCCGACATGGTCTTCGTCACGGCGGGCGAAGGCGGCGGCACGGGCACGGGCGCCGCTCCCATCATCGCGGAAATCGCGCGCGAGGAAATCGGCGCGCTCACCATCGGCATCGTCACGAAACCGTTCTCGTTCGAGGGTCGCGTGCGTCGCAACCAGGCTGAGCAGGGCATCGACCTGCTCTCCCAGAAGGTCGACACGCTCATCGTCATCCCGAACGACCGCCTGCTCGAAATCGTCGACAAGAAGACCTCGATGATCGACGCTTTCCGCATCGCCGACGACACATTGCGCCAGGGCATCCAGGGCGTCACCGACCTCATCACCATCCCGGGCCTCATCAACCTCGACTTCGCCGATATCCGCACCGTCATGAAGGACGCCGGCACCGCCATGATGGGCATCGGCATCGCCAACGGCGAGAACCGCGCGCTCGATGCCGCGCAGCAGGCGACGAACTCGAGCCTGCTCGAGGCTTCCATCGCGGGCGCCTCGCGCGTGCTGTTCTCCATCGCCGGCGGCCCCGACCTCACGTTGACCGAGGTCGACGAGGCTGCCCGCACGGTCGAGGCATGCGCCGACGAGAACGCCAACATCATCTACGGCCAGATCATCGACGAGGGCATGGGCGACCAGGTGCGCATCACCGTCATCGCCACCGGCTTCAAGATGAACGCCCCGCAGCAGTCCGCGATCGACTTCGCCCGCAAGGACCTGTTCGCGTCGACCGACCAGGCTCCCCAGACAAGCTCCGCGCCGGTCAACTTCTCGACCACGCCGAGCTCGGGCCGTTTCGCCGACGAGGACTACATCCCCGACTTCCTGAAGCGCTCGCGCTAAGGGGGTTCGGCTATGGAGGCATTCAGCCTGCCTGCGCCGCGCCTTGTCAAGCGAACCGTCAACTCAATCCCGCTTTTCACCGACGACGCGTTGTACGACGCGTCGTCGGTTCGTATTGCCTTCACGGGGCGGGCGGGCGGAAGAAGCGAAGGCGCCTACGCAAGCCTCAACCTCGGCACGCATGTGAACGACGACCGGGAAACCGTGCTCGAGAACCGCTCGCTGCTCCTTCGGGCGCTCGGCGCGGAGGGCATGCCGCTTGTCGTTCCGAACCAGGTCCACGGCACCGACATCGTCGACATCGAGAGCGCGTGCGGGCTCGACGTTGAAGCCGCCCAAAGCCGCGCCGCGGCTGGAGCCGACGCGATTGCCGTCGGCGTGCCCGGCGTGGCGGCGCTTTTGTGCTTCGCCGATTGCACGCCCGTCATAATCATCTCGCCGAGCGGGCGTTTCGCCGTCGCTCATGCGGGATGGCGCGGCGCCGTCGTGCGCATCGCGTCGAAGGCCGTTTGCCTCCTGCGCGACCTCGACGAACGCGACCTCGGGACGAGTGCGCCCGATATCAGCGGCTACAACGCCTACATCGGGCCGCACATCTGCAAGGCGTGCTTCGAGGTGGGCGAGGAGGTGTCGAGCCGGTTCGCAGCGGAATTCGGCCCCTCGTGCGTGCCCGACGCGCGCCACGTCGACCTCGAGGCGGCGATCGTGACAGACCTTTCGTCCGTCGGCGTGCCGGCAAGCCGCATCGTTTCCACGGGGGCGTGCACGAAATGTTCCCCCGATGAGTTTTTCTCGTACCGCGCATCGGGCGGCGTCTGCGGGCGCCACGGCGCGCTCGCGTACCGTTCGTAAAGGAGTGACCATGGGAATCGCTGAACGTTATGCCAAGGTGAAGGAAGAAGTGGAAAGCACGTGCCGTGCGTGCGGTCGCGACCCGAAGGAGGTCCGTCTCGTCGCCGTCTCGAAAACCGTCGGAATAGACGGCGTCCGCGAGGCGTTCGACGCCGGCGCGCGCGACTTCGGCGAGAACCGCCCCGACCAGATCGTTCCCAAGCATGCCGAGTTCCCGCAGGCGAGGTGGCATTTCATCGGCAACATCCAATCGCGCCGCATCCACGACATCGTCGATTCCGCCACGCTCATCCACTCGGTGTACCAGGAAAAGCATGCGCGCAAGATCAACGAGATCGCGCTCGACCGCGGCATCGTGCAGGACATCCTCATCGAGGTGAACGTCTCAGGGGAGGAAAGCAAGAGCGGCGTCGCCCCCGAAAACGCCCTTGAGCTCGTCAAGGCGTGCGAAGCGCTTCCCGCGGTGCGGGTTCGCGGGCTCATGACCATGGCGCCGCAGGGCGATTTGGAGGTTGCTCGCGAATGCTTCGAAGGACTCGCCGCTCTCAAGGATCGCATCAAGGGCAACCTCGCCCCTGACAAGGCGCTTCCGTTCGATGAACTTTCTATGGGTATGAGCGAAGATTGGCGCGAGGCTATATCAGCGGGCGCTACCATAGTTCGCATTGGTCGAGCTATCTTCAGCGACACGTTCTAAAACGACGCCGCGCACATGCTTGGTCGCGCTGGTCTATCCAGCGCGCGAAGCAGCTCGAAACGAACCAGGAGACGCACCATGGGGCTGCCAGGAAAAAGAAATTCGGAGCACAGCATGCTAGATGGCATCAAATCTAAACTCGGCTTCGGCGACGCCGGCACGCGCTCGCGTGGCGATTACGCCGACGACTACGATGATTACGCCGCTGACTACGGCGACGATTACGGTGAGTACGGAGACTACGGGGAATACGGCGACGACTACGATGACAGCGAGCCCGGCTCGAAGTACGATCCCTACGCTCCCGTGACCACGCGCGGCGCGCGCTCTTCCGCGGGCCGTTCCTCGTCGACGATCTCGAATCTCGTTTCCATCGACGACGTCCGTGCGCATTCGTCCGCGCCTGCGTCCACCAATTCCGGCAGCGAATCCTATGCGTCGCGCCGCGTCACCACCGCGCACACGCCTTATCGCGGCGAGCGCGCCATGGTCGACTCTTCGCTTCCGCCTACGATGACCCCCGAGGGCACGGCGGCCATGGCCGCGGCGGCCTCGCATCCGACGAAATCCGAGGGGTTGAACTCGCTTTTCGAGCCTTCTACAGGAAAGCCCGCAAGCTCCGGCAAGCACGCCGCGCCCACTGCCTCGACGGTGTCCGCCAAGGCCTCAAGCGACGCAACCTCGACGGTCGGTGCGTTCACTCGCCAGCCGTCCGCTTCTTCCGCCGCGGCGAGCATCGCCGCCAAGCAGGCCGAAACGGTGCCTTCCGCCCCTGCGGCGCAGCCCCGTTACAGCACGAAGCGCTCCATCACCGTTCTGAAGCCGGTGTCCTACGGCGATGCCGAGCGCATCGTCGGTGCCCTCAAGGCGGGCGACGCGGTCGTGCTCGGGCTCCTCAATACCCCCGAGGTGCTCACCAAGCGCATCCTCGACTTCTCGTTCGGCGCGTCATGCGCGCTCGACGCCTCGGTCGAGTGCGTGGCCGACAAGGTCTTCGCCATCACGAAGGGCGCTCCGCTTTCCGAGGTCGAGCGCATGACCCTGAGAAACCAAGGGGTGCTCTAGATGCGCGCGCCTCGGCCCTGCTCGGGCGCGGCGAAGGGGAGTGACGCATGCTGAGCCTGAAGTACCTCATCGTGTCGCTTTCAGACGTGTACTCGATGCTCATCTTCGTGTACGTCATGCTCTCGTGGTTCCCGACCGACCGAGGGATCCTGGCCGACATCAACACGGTGCTCGGAAAGGTGTGCGACCCCTATCTCAACCTTTTCAAGAAGTTCATTCCCCCGATTGGAGGAATGGTGGACGTAAGTCCCATCGTTGCGCTGCTTGTATTACAATTCGGAGTAAGACTGCTGATAAACCTGCTGTAAAGGCGCAGGTTATCCATAGGCGAAGGGAAGATAAATGGCTATCACCTCGGCTGAAATCCACAACCAGAGCTTTTCCATCGACCGCAAGGGCTACGACGTCGACGAGGTCGACGTTTTCCTCGAGCATGTCGCCGACGAGATCGATGGCCTGAACGAGCAGATCTCCGACCTGCAGGAACAGCTCAACGACTCCAAGTTCGACGGCTTCGACACGCCGGCGACCCCGGCCCCGGAGGCTGCTCCCGCACCTGCCGCTGAAGCACCCGCGGTGCCTGCCGCCCCTGACAACTCCAAGGAGCTCGCGGCCGCGAACGCCCGTATCGCCGAGCTCGAGCAGCAGCTCGCGGAAAAGACCGCCGACGGCAACGCCATCGCCCAGGCCCTCATCATCGCGCAGCGCTCCGCCGACGAGATCCTCGCGAAGGCGAACGCCACCGCGGCCGAAACCATCCAGGACGCCAAGGACGAGGCGCAGCGCATCATCGACCGCGCGAACAACGACAAGCAGGACGTCATCGACTCCATCCGCAAACTCGAAGACGATCGCGAGGACGCGCGCGAGGAGTACCAGGAGCTCCTCACCGACTTCATCAACGATGCGTCGCGCAAGCTCGCCGAGATCGGTGGCGCGGCGCCTGTGCCCGCCGCTCAAAGCGACGCTTCCGCACAGGCGGCTTACGGCCAGGCTCCGATCGATGCCGACGCGACTGCCGCGTACACCACGCCCCAGCAGAACGGTTCCGTGGTCGCCGCTGCCGCGACGCCGACCCCGTCCCCGATCGACAAGGACCTCTCGGGATTCGGTGACGCCGACGACGACTTCGAGTTCGACGAACTCGACTAACGCACGGCGCTGCAAAGCGCGTGCGCTCTAGCTGCGAACGTGAAAAAGCCGCGGCCCGATAGGGCTGCGGCTTTTGTTATACGCGGAATCCGGTAAAAGGGATGAGCGGGGAGCGGAATGCCCCCACGAAACGCGCTCCAGAAGGCCCTGATGCGTCCTAAAAGGCTCTGAAGGGATCCGGGCGTTCTCATACTAAAGAAAGAGCGAGTGGGTCGATAAGCCGGGTTCTGTCGTTGGAACGGCCATTTATCTCGAACGCGTGTCGCTACGCGTCTCAAGCACGCAACCCGAACGCACGGAAGGGCGGCCGTATCGCGTTCCTATTTGCGCTTGCTCCAGATGGGGTTTACCAAGCCACGCCGTTGCCGACGCGCTGGTGCGCTCTTACCGCACCGTTTCAGCTTTTCCCCTTGCAAGAAGGGGAGTCTTCTTTTCTGTGGCACTATCCGTCGGGTCGCCCCGCCCAGCCGTTAGCTGGCATCTTGCCCTTTGGAGCCCGGACTTTCCTCACGCCCGCATGGGGCGCGCGACCGTTTGGCCCACTCGCGTATAATAGTGTACCACGCAATGGCACTTCGCAATCGAAAGGACATATATCATCATGGGAACGTGCGCGCTCGTCGGGGCGGTCGATTTCAATGCCGAGCACTTCAAGGCCCTCGATGCGGCGGGGGTGTTCGACATGGTGATCGCCGTCGATGCCGGCTTCGCGTCGCTTGAAGCCATCGGCCGCGAGGCCGACATGGCGGTGGGCGACTTCGACTCGCTCGGCTACGTCCCCAAATGCCGCCGCGTGTCGCGCCACCCCGTGAAGAAGGACAAAAGCGACATGGAACTCGCGATGGAGAAGGCCGTGTTCTGGGACAACCAGGAACTCTACATCTACGGCGCGCTCGCGAAGCGCCTCGACCATACGCTCGCGAACCTCCAGCTCTTCGCGCGCTATTCCGAAAAGGGAATCTACGTCACCGGCATCGGCGAGGACTTCGCGGTGCGCTGCGTCACGGGCCCCGACGTGTTCGAGCTTCCCTGCGCGCTCGACGCGGGCACGGTGTCGGTCTTCTCCGCGAACGACACGTCGTACGGCGTCATCGAGCGCGGGCTCGAGTACACCCTCGACGACGAGCCGCTTTCCAACCGCACGTCGCTCGGGCTTTCCAACGAGCTTATCGGCGAGGCTGCGGCTGTCAGCGTCGAAGAGGGAACGCTGTACGTTTTCTATCCGCTCACCCTTCCGGCGAATGACGCTTCGGAAGGGGACCCCTCTGACGTATAATCGCGTCGCACATTTTCATACCGGGGAGCTCGGCTTGGCGGTGTATCCGCGCGGCGGGCTGAGAGGAAGCGCCTTTCCGCTTCGACCCGAAGGGAACCTGTATGGGTAATGCCAACGAAGGGAGAATCACGATGACGGCAAGTCATGAAGTTTCGCATGCTCTGATCACGCAGATCGATTACGCGCGCGCCGGCGAGATAACGCCCGCGATGCGCGTGGTCGCGGAAAAGGAAGGGCGCACGCCCGAGTTCATCCGCGACGGCGTCGCCGCCGGGCGCATCGCCATCCCGGCCAACATCCACCACACCTCGCTTTCCCCCGAAGGCGTCGGTGAGGGACTGCGAACGAAGGTGAACGTGAACCTCGGCATCTCCGGCGACTTGGCCGACGAAGAGGTGGAATGGCAGAAGGTCGCGGTCGCGCACGAGCTTGGCGCCGAAGCGATCATGGACCTGTCGAACAGCGGTAAAACGCAGGCGTTCCGCACGAAGCTCATCGCCGAGTCGCCGGCCATGATCGGCACCGTTCCCATGTACGACGCCATCGGGTACCTCGAGAAAGCGCTCATCTCCATCACCGCAGAGGACTTCCTCGACGTGGTGCGCCGCCATGCCGAGGACGGCGTCGATTTCGTCACCATCCACGCGGGGATGAACCGCCGCACGATCGAATCCTTCAAGGAGACCGGCCGCCTCATGAACGTCGTCTCGCGCGGCGGCTCGCTCATCTTCGCCTGGATGGAGGCCACCGGCAACGAGAACCCGTTCTACGAGCACTACGACGAGGTGCTCGAGATCCTTCATGAGCACGACGTGACCATCTCCATCGGCGACGCGATGCGCCCGGGCTGCAACTACGACGCCACTGACGCCGGGCAGATCGCCGAGCTCATCGAGATCGGCAAGCTCACGAAGCGTGCGTGGAACGCGGGCGTGCAGGTCATGGTCGAGGGGCCGGGGCACATGGCCATCGACGAGATCGCCGCGAACATGAAGCTCGAGAAGCGCTTGTGCCACAACGCGCCGTTCTACGTCTTGGGCCCGCTCGTCACCGACATCGCGCCGGGCTACGACCATATCACCGCCGCCATCGGAGGCGCCATCGCCGCGTCCTCGGGGGCTGACTTCCTCTGCTACGTCACGCCGGCCGAGCATTTGCGCCTGCCCGATGTGCAGGACGTCCGCGACGGCCTCGTCGCCACGAAGATCGCCGCGCACGCCGCCGACATCGCGAAGGGCGTCCCCGGCGCCCGCGACCGCGACGCCCGCATGAGCGACGCCCGCCGCCGCATGGACTGGGAGGAGCAGTTCTCGCTTGCGCTCGACCCGGTGCGCCCGCGCAAGGTGTTCGAGAGCGCCCCGCCGGCGAACGACGGCACCTGCACCATGTGCGGCAAGATGTGCGCCGTCCGCACTGTCAACACCATCATGGACGGCCTTGTCATCGATTTGGACAACGAATAGAGGAGCGATCTCATGCTGGGAGACCAGAACAACAGCGACAAGATAGACCTTTCCGCCATCGACCCGAAGACGTGCGCGCTTCTCGTCATCGACGAGCTCGGCGATCCGACGGGCGGCCCGCTCGAGGGGGTGCTGCTGCCCGCCATCAGGAACACGGCGCGCCTCGCCGACGCCGCCCGCGCGGCCGGCGTCCCGGTTATCTACACCAACGACGCGCACATCCCCGGGCTCGACCGCGAGCTTGAGCTATGGGGCGAGCACGGCATCGCCGGCACGCCCGAAGCGCAGACGTCGCCGCTGCTCAACCCGCAAGAAGGCGATTTCACCATCGAGAAGCGCCGCTACAGCGCGTTCTTCCAGACGGGCCTTCGCCTTCTGCTCGATGAGCTCGGCGCGAAGACGCTCATCTGCACGGGCATGGACACCAATATCTGCGTGCGGCATACGGTGGCCGACGCGTACTTCAACAACTACGACATCGTCGTCGCCGCCGACGCGACGGCGACGTTCCTCGTCGGCAACCAGGAGGAGGGCCTCGAGTACCTGAAGACCTGTTACGCGGCCGCCATCGTCACGACCGACGAGGCGATCGCGCTCGTTTCGAGGTAAGGGAAGCCCATGAAGGCCGTACTCAGCATCGCCGGTTCCGATTCAAGCGGCGGCGCCGGCATCCAAGCCGACATCAAGACGATAGCCGCGCATCATCTGTTCGCCGAGACCGTGGTGACGGCGCTCACGGCGCAGAACACGCTCGGGGTCGCCGCCGTGCACGACGTTCCGCCCGACTTCATCGGCGCGCAGATCGACGCCGTGTTCTCCGATATCCGCCCCGACGCGGTGAAGATCGGGATGGTCTCGACGGCGGGGGCGATCGAGTCCATCGCGCAGGGGCTTTCCCGCTGGGATGCCGCCTCGGTCGTGGTGGACCCGGTCATGGTGGCGACGAGTGGTGCCCGCCTCATCGACGAGGATGCGCTCTGCGCGCTCGCTGAGCTCCTTCTGCCTTGCGCGAGCGTCATCACGCCGAACATCCCCGAGGCGGAGGTGCTCGTCGGGGCCTCCATCGACGATGAGGCCGCCGCCGAGCACGCCGCCCGCGCGCTCGGCGAGCGCTTCGGCGTCGCCGTGCTCGTCAAGGGCGGCCACGGCTCGCACGACGCGAACGACGTCCTCGCCATGCCGGGAGGGGATGTCGAGTGGTTCCGCCACGCCGCGGTTAAAACCGCGAACACCCACGGCACTGGGTGCACGCTGTCCTCGGCCATTGCGTGCGGCCTCGCCGGGGGGCTTTCCATTCCCGAATCGATTTCCCGCGCGAAGCGTTATCTGACGGGCGCGCTCCAGGCGGGGCTCGATTTGGGGCAGGGAAACGGCCCCGTCGACCACATGTGGCAAAACTCCTGATCAGAGACGTGTACAATCCGAGGAGCAAAATTTTTCAAAAAAAGTTTCCAAAAAGGGTTGACGGATATAGGGGTCACGCGTAATATACATTCTCGCGCTTGCGCCTCACTTCAAACGAGTGAGAGACGCACCGGCAAGTGAAGTTGGGGTGTCGTCTAATGGCAGGACAGCGGTTTCTGGTGCCGTATGTGAGGGTTCGACTCCTTCCACCCCAGCCATTACGATTACCACAGCGCCAAACGTGGCTCCGTCGTCTAGCGGTTTAGGACGCCGCCCTCTCAAGGCGGAGGTCGAGGGTTCGAATCCCTTCGGAGCTACCAAGAACTTACAGGCCAGGGGCTTTGCTCCTGGCCTTTTGGTTTTCCGGAACCTTGTCGGCCCGGACGGCATAGGACGACGCCGTTCGGGCCGATGAACTCCTATGCCTGATCTTCAATAAACGCGAGCAGCGCCTCGCGCTCGTTGGGAACCTTCTCGTCGATCACCGCGGAAAGCGTGCGCTCAAGCGCCGCGCCGACTGCTGGCCCCTGCTCGATCCCGAGGGCGATGGCGTCCCGTCCGTTCACGGCAAGGTCCTTGAGCGAGAAGGCGTCTCCCTTCGCCTGTATCTCGCCCAAAACGCGTTCGAGTTCGTCGGCCACCCCGATCCGCTCCGCGCAACGGGGCGCCTGGCCCCGCGCGTCCCCCCGCTTCAAATCGCACAGCGCGCTGAAGAGTTCGGTGTCGCCGCCAAGGCGTGCGAGCATGCGCTTCACGGCGCGCGGCGTCGGCTCGACGACCTCGTCATGGCGCTTCACGAGGGTCAGCACGCGCGAAGTGAACGCAGGCGACATCTTCAGGCGGGACATGATCCCCTTCGCGAGGAACACGCTCACGTTCGCGTGTCCGTAGAAATGGCCGGTCCCGTCGTCGTCTGAGAAGAAGCAAGCAGGTTTGCCCATATCGTGGAAGAGCGCCGCCCACCTGACGAGCCGATAGGGGGGCACGCCGTCCACGACATGGGCGGTGTGCTCGAGCACGTCGTAGATGTGGTAGGGCGTATGCTGGTCGAACCCCTTCATCGCGACGAGCTCGGGCAGCACGGCGCATAGCGCGTCGACGGTGTTCACGAGCGCCTGTCCCGCATAGTCGCCCAAAAGCAGGCGATCGAGTTCGTGAACGATGCGCTCGGCGGAGACTTTGTAGAGTAGCCCCTTGTTATAGACCATTCCCTTGTAGGTGTCATTCTCGATCTCGAAGCCGAGTTGGGCCGAGAAGCGGCATGCCCGCAAAATCCGCAGGGCGTCCTCGTCGAAGCGCTTTTTCGGGTCCCCAACCGCACGGATGACGCCATGCGCGAGATCGTCTTTTCCGCCATAGGGGTCGATGAGCCCATGCTCGGGGTGGTACGCCATCGCGTTGATCGTGAAGTCGCGCCGCGCGAGATCCTCTTCGATGCTCGAAACGAATCGAACGGAATCGGGATGCCGCGAGTCCTTGTACGCCCCGTCGCAGCGGTACGTCGTGATTTCAAACGGCTGGCCGTTCACAATGACTGTCAGCGTGCCGTGGGCCACACCGGTTTGGTGAGTTGCGAACTCACGTTCTTCGAACAGATGCTCGACGTCTTGCCAATGCGCGTCCGAGGCGATGTCGATATCGGAGCACGGCCTGCCGAGGAGCGCGTCGCGCACGCAGCCGCCGACGAGCCATGCCTCGAAGCCTCCTTGCTCAAGAACGCGTAAGGCGATCCTTGTGTTCTCGTTCAAGGGAAAGTGGGGAGCATCTGAAGGTACGGGCGATTGACCAGGCTCGACGATGCTTGCAGCGGACTGATTCGATTCACCCATGGAACGTCCTTTACAGAAAATTGAAAATAAGGCTTGCAAAATCAGATTGCAGTAGGTAGTATACACAAGCTGCGTTTTTCGGAGAGGACGCAACACCTAAGCTCGATCAGGCGGTGAAAGCCCTCTGAGAAACTTTCTCAAGAATCTTAAAAAAGGGTCTTGACGAAAGCAAAGAGCAAAGGTAGAGTATCTCCTTGCGCCGCGGCCCGAGAGGGAGGGCGGCGACGGGAGCGGAAGACGCCCCCGGGAACCTTGAAAACCGGATACTGGAGA
>CAKUGU010000018.1 GCA_934654815.1 uncultured Ellagibacter sp. | reverse complement strand
TCCATGTACTCGGACATGTCGAAGCTGATGAGCGCGTCCTCGGAGTTGAACAGGAACTCGGCGAGCGCCTTGGAAAGCTCCGTCTTGCCGACGCCGGAAGGGCCGAGGAAGATGAAGCTGCCCGCCGGGCGCTTCGGATCCTTCAGACCCGCACGGCTGCGGCGGATGGCCTTCGAGAGCGCGGTAACCGCCTCGTCCTGGCCGATGACGCGCTCGTGGAGCACGCTTTCCATGCGTAGGAGCTTCTCGGTTTCCGCTTCGGTCAAGTTCGACACCGGCACGCCGGTCGTCATGGAGACGACGTCGGCGATGTCCTTCACCGTGACCTGCTGCACCTGCTTGGAGGTGTCTTCCTCCCACTTCTTCTCGGCCTGCTCGCGCTCGGTTTTGAGCTGGCTTTCCTTGTCGCGCAGCTCGGCGGCGCGCTCGAAGTCCTGTGCGCCGATCGCCTTGTCCTTGGCGGAGCGGACCTCGCGCAGCTTATCGTCGAGCTCGCGCAGCTCCTGGGGCAGCGTCATGTTGCGGATGCGCATGCGCGCACCGGCCTCGTCGATGACGTCGATGGCCTTGTCGGGCAGGTAGCGGTCCTGGATATAGCGGTCGGACATCTCGACCGCGGCTTGGAGCGCCTCGTCGGTGAAGTGCACGTGGTGGTGCGCCTCGTAGCGGTCGCGCAGGCCGCCCAGGATACGGATGGCCTGCTCCTCGTTGGGCTCGCCGACGGTGACGGGCTGGAAGCGGCGCTCGAGCGCGGTGTCCTTCTCGATGTGCTTGCGGTACTCGTCGATCGTGGTAGCGCCGATGACCTGGATTTCCCCGCGCGACAGCGGCGGTTTCAGGATGGCGGCGGCGTCGATGGAGCCTTCGGCGGAACCTGCGCCGATGAGCGTGTGCATCTCGTCGATGAACAGGATGATATCGCCCGCGTCCTGAACTTCCTTGATGCACTTCTTCAGGCGGTCTTCGAACTCGCCGCGGTACTTGCTTCCCGCGACGAGCGCCGATACGTCGAGCGTGAACAGGCGCTTGTTGCGCAGAATGTCGGGCACCTGATTTGCGACGATGAGCTGCGCTAAGCCTTCGGCCACGGCGGTCTTGCCCACGCCCGGCTCGCCGATGAGCAGCGGGTTGTTCTTCTGGCGGCGCGAGAGGATCTGCATGACGCGCTCGATTTCGCCCGCGCGACCGATAACCGGGTCGAGCTTGCCTTCGGACGCCTTCTTGGTGAGGTCGGTGCCGAATTCCTTGAGCATGCTGTCGGAGCCCGACGCAAACGAGTCGAACGCCCCGCGACCGGCGTAGACGGGGCTTTGGCCCACCAGGTCGTTCAGGGCGCCGCGGATGTCGTCGCCCTTCACGCCCAAACGGCCGAGCACGTCGAGCGCGGTTCCCTCGCCTTCGCGGACGATGCCGAGCAGCAAATGCTCGGTGGAGATGTAGGATTGCCCCATCTGCATGGCCTCGCGCAGCGAGTTCTCAAGCACGCGCTTCACGCGCGGGGTGAACGAAAGGTGGCCGGACACGTCGGCGCTCTCATCGATGGTGACCACTTGGCGGATGGCTTGCACGACTGCGTCGTACTTCACGTTCAAGCGTTCGAGCGCCTGTGCCGCAAGCCCTTCCTTTTCCTGGATAAGGCCGAGCAAGATGTGCTCTGTGCCGACGTAGGGCTGATGGAGGTTGCGAGCCTCGTCTTGAGCCAGCACGAGCACCTTGCGCGCCTTATCGGTGAACTTGTCGAATGACATGCGTCCTCGTTTCTCGCAAGGTAGTTAGCTGATTTGCGACCCATACTAGCACTCTTGTCAAGCGAGTGCTAATGCAGAGCGGATACGTATACATAATACAGAAAGCCGCTCGAAAGGCTTTCGCCCTCGAGCGGCTTATAGCGGTTCAAGCAGATGCTTAGTACAGCTTGGCGCCTGCTGGGATGCGATCGCTCACCATGAGGAGGTTCAGGCGCTCCTCGGTGGTGTCGTCGTCGATCTTTTCCTCGTGCACAGCTGAAAGCAGCATGCCGCAGGAAGCGATGCCCATCATCTTGCGCGGCGGCAGGTTCACGATGGCGATGAGCGTCTTGCCGACGAGTTCCTCGGGCTCGTAGTAGGCGTGGATGCCCGACAGGATGATGCGGTCTTCGCCGGTACCGTCGTCGAGCGTGAACTGCAGCAGCTTCTTGCTCTTCGGCACGGCGACGCATTCCTTCACCTTCACCGCGCGGAAATCCGACTTGCTGAAGGTGTCGAAGTCGACCTGTTCCTCGAACAGGGGCTCGATGACCACCTTCGAGAAGTCGATGGGCTCGGGTTCTTCCTCGGCCTTCGCGAGAGCCGCGACGCGAGCAGCGGCCGCAGCAGCCTTGCCGGCGCTCGGAGTCTCGTCACGCATATGCGGGAAAAGCAGCACGTCGCGGATGGTTGCGGAGTCCGTGAGCAGCATGGTCAAGCGGTCGATGCCCACGCCCACGCCGCCCGCCGGCGGCATACCGTACTCAAGCGCGCGGATGTAGTCGGCGTCGTAGCCCATGGCCTCGTCGTCGCCCATGTCCTTCGCCTCGACCTGCGCGCGGAAGCGTTCGGCCTGGTCGACCGGGTCGTTCAGCTCGCTGAAGGCGTTGGCGTACTCATGGCCGCAGATGAACAGCTCGAAGCGCTCGGTGAGCTCGGGGTTGTCGGCCTTCTTCTTCGCGAGCGGGGAAATCTCGAGCGGGTGATCGCACACGAAGGTGGGCTGCACGAGCTTCTCCTCGGCCACGGCCTCGAAAATCTCGCTGATAAGCTTGCCCTTGCCCCAGGCGTCTTCCGCATGCCCGCCGTTCTTCTCCAGGATGGAGACGAGTTCCTCGCGCGTGCGGTCGAAGGAAACCTCCTCGCCGGCGTACTCGCTCGCGAGCTCCATCATGGTAGCGCGGCGCCATTCGCCCGACAGGTCGATGTCGGTACCCTGGTAGGTGACCTGAAGCGTACCGCACGCCTCCATCGCGGCGGCCTGGATGAACCCTTGCGTGAGGTCCATCATGCCGTCGAGGTCGGAGAACGCCTGGTAGGCCTCCATCGTGGTGAACTCGGGGTTGTGGTACGGGTCCATGCCCTCGTTGCGGAACTGGCGGCCGATTTCGAAGACCTTCTCGAAACCGCCCACGAGCAGGCGCTTCAGGGGCAGCTCGGTCGCGATGCGCAGGAAGTAGTCGCGGTCGAGCGCGTTGAAGTGCGTGACGAACGGCTTCGCGTTCGCACCGCCCAGGATGGGATGCAGAAACGGCGTTTCAACCTCGAAGAAGCCCTGCTGCTCCATGTAACGGCGGATGGCGGCGACGATCTTGAAGCGCTTCTCGAAGACCTGCTTCACCTCGGGGTTCATGACGAGGTCGATGTAGCGCTGGCGGTAGCGCGTTTCCTTGTCGGCCAGGCCATGGAACTTCTCGGGCAGCGGGCGCAGCGACTTCGACAAAAGCTCGAAGCCGGTGACGGCGACGGAGAGCTGGCCGCGCTTGGTGCGCATCATCGTGCCGTGGACGCCGATCCAGTCGCCCACGTCGAGTTCCTTCATCTTGGCGAACACGTCTTCGCCAAGCGCGTTGATACGGCAGAACAGCTGGATGTCGCCCGTGGCGTCGCGCAGCTCGAGGAACATGATCTTGCCCTGCAGGCGCTTGGCCATGATGCGGCCGGCGACGTCGACTTCGTCCTCGGTGGAGGCGCCGTCTTCGAGTTCGGCGTACTTCTCGTCAAGGTCGGCCAGGTGATGCGAGTAGTGGAACGCGTGCCCGTACGGGTTCTCACCTGCCTCGATAAGGGCGGCGCGCTTCGCCTTGCGCACCTCGATCGGGTCGTCTTCGATAACTGGGTTGGTGGTTTCTTCAGCCATATCTGTCCTTTTCGCCGCTTTGGAAGGAAACTCGCGTATCGCCGAAAAGTCAGCGAGCGGGGTTCTGGCGAGCGCAGATGGCGTGAAAAGATTCCGACGCGCACTTCGGTGCGCGAGGAATCTTTGGAGCGACAGCTGCGCCGCCAAAACCCCGCGCAGCGTCGAGTGGTTCGGCCGCCGTCAGGCGGCCGAAACCCTAGTGCTCAATATTAATAATCTTCATCTTGATGACGCGGCCGGTGGGGCCGGTGGTCTCGATCTCGTCGCCCTTCTTGTTGCCGAGGAGCGCCGCGCCGACCGGGGACTCGTTGGAGATCTTGCCGGAAGCGACGTCGGCCTCCGCGCCGCCCACGATGGTGAAGACGCGCTCGCGGCCGCCCATGTCGACGGTGACGGTGGAGCCGATGGTCACCTTGGAGGACCGCTTCGAGGTCTCGACGACGGTCGCCTCGGAAAGGATGCGGCCGATTTCGGCGATGCGGGCTTCCATCATGCCCTGCTCGTTCTTCGCGTCGTCGTACTCGGAGTTCTCGGAGATGTCGCCGAATTCGCGCGCGATACGGATGCGCTCGCCGACCTCGGCGCGCTTCTCGGTTTCGAGGTAATGCAGCTCGTCTTCGAGCTTCTGGCGGCCTTCCGGCGTGAGGATGTAGTTGCTGTCTGCCATGTGGAATCTTCCCTTCATGCGCGAGCCGACCGTCGCTTCAACGGACGATCGGGTTCGCTCTCGCTCGTGTCCCAGGCCTTAAGGGCCCGTACCATACGAAAATGCGGCGCGCGCTTTTCGTCGAAGCGCGCGCCGCAGGACTCTCGGTTTCGGAAAAGAGGTTTACTCGCTCTTCTTCTTGACGGTTTTCTTGACCTTCTTCTTAGCGGGCTTTTCCTCTTCTTCCTCCTCTTCGGCTTCCTCGTCGTCCTCTTCGTCTTCGGCTTCCTTGATTTCCTTCTTGTCCTTCTTGCCGGCGCCCATGCCGTCGCGCAGGTTCTTCACGGTCTTGCCGAGCGCGCTGCCGAGCTTCGGGAGGTTCTTCGGCCCGAAGATAAGGAGAATGACGGCAAGGATGATGAGCAGTTCCGGCGTGCCCATGCCAAAGATCTTCATACGTTCCTCCAGAGGTTTCGTCTAAGCTGCGCAGTCGCGCGCTTATTTAGTTCGCACTGGGCTGAAAGGGTACCACAACTGGGGAAAAACGGCGTAGATAGATAGAATCAACACAGGAAAGCGGGACGGTCCCCGCCCCTCTCGAGCAGGGCGCAAAGCTTCGCGCGCACATCTTCGAGAATTGCGTATGTGCCAACTTTCGAGGCGCTTTGCACCCCGCCTGAGAGGGGCGGGGACGCACGCGACGAGTTAAAGCACAAAACAAAAGCGGCAGCCTTCTTTCGAAGACCACCGCTTTGCGTTCGATGGTCGGGATGACAGGATTTGAACCTGCGGCCTCTGCGTCCCGAACGCAGCGCTCTACCAAGCTGAGCCACATCCCGAAGTGCTGTTTGCGACAGCAAACGGTATATTAGCATAACGAGAATCCTTGGCAAGCCCCTTTTTCGAAAGAAATGGAACTTTAGAGCGCCGCCGCCGCAGCCACGAGCGCACACGACAAGGCGAGCACCGCCCAATCGCGCACAGCGAACCTCCTTGCCCGCAGCTTCGTGCGATGGTTGCTCGCACCGCAGGCACGCGCTTCGATTGCCCAGGCGAGCGTGTCGGCGCGGCGAAGCGCGTTTGAAACGAGCGGCGCCACGACGCTCGCATGCGCTTTCGCGCGCGCCGCGGCCGACCCCACCTCGAGCGGTGCCGATCGCGAAAGCTGCGCCGCGCGGATGCGCTCCATCTCGCCCGCCAAGGTGGGCACGAACCGAAACGTCATCCCCACGGCGAGCGAGGCCGCTTCGACGTTCAGCCCCACACGGGAAAGCGGGCGCATGAAAGACGCGACCGCGTCGGAGAGCTCGGTCGGGGACGTGGTCCGCATGAGAGCGCCCGTCCCCAAAAGGACGAAGGCGAACCGGGCCACCGACTCCACTGCGTAGGTGACGCCTCCCTCGGTGACGGCAAGCGGCCCTAAGGCAAGGAGAACCGCACCCGACGAGGTGAAGACCGCGTTGAAGAAGAGGACGAAAACCATAAGCCAGCGAAAGGGCTTAAGGAGCCCGAGCGCCTCGCGTGTGCTCATGCCCGAGGCGGCCGGCGCGATCGCGGCGACAACCGCGACAAGGACGAACCCCGCCAAATCCTTCGCAACGAAAGCGGCGACGATGAACAGGACGGCGAAAACGACCTTCGCTCGCGCGTCGAGCTTATGGGCAAGCGACGTGCCCGCACGATAGACGCCGAATGCCGCTCCCCTGGTTCGAGGAGCCTGGGACGCACGGCCCCGTTTGGCCGGCCTCTCCTTCACGCGAGTGCCGCCTACACTGCGCGGAACAGGCCCGCCTGCGATGGAAATCGGGGTATTGCCCTTGCGGCGCCGAGCCCGAGCAGACGGACGCGCAGCCGTCCCGTCGCCCGCGACCACCGCTTTAGCGACCACGCCCGTCAAGGCCCCCGTCACACACGCGCACAGGGCGAGCGGCGGCAAGCTGAGGAACACGGCGGGCGTTTCGAGGAAGCACGCCGCGACGGCAAGCTGTCCCGCATTGTGCAGAATCGCCGAGGCCATGCTCACGGGGACGCACCCGATACCCGGAACGCGATACAGCGCAAGCATTCCGAAGAAGGCGCAGGTCATGCCTCCTAAACTGTACGCAAGCATCATCGGCGACCCGAAGAGGAACCCCGATGCCACCACCTTCACCGCGGCAACCCCCAAGGCGCACTTCGCATCGAGCGCGTACAGCGCCGCGATCACCGCCACGTTGGCGAGCCCGAGCTTCACACCCGGCAACGCGACGGGAAGGGGGATCATCGTTTCCAAATAGCTTAAAACGAGCGCGCATGCGGCCAAAAGCGACGTGCGCGCCAGACGCATAGCCGATGCGTGGTCCACAGACTTACGACCCCATCACGTCGTAGGCGGACGCCGACCCCTCGCCCGTCGCGCAGTCGGCAACGGTGACGACCAGTTTGTGAGGCAGGCAGATGATCTGTTGGCCGGCCTGGGAGACCTTCCCCTGGTGCACGCAATCAAGGTTCGGGCAATCCGCTTCGCTCACGCAGACGCTGCCGTTCGACACTTCGATCACATTGGTTCCCGCGCTCGAAGCCACCTCAAGCGTCGTGTCGACCGAAAGCGGCAGCTCGTACGTTTCGCCGTCCGCGTCGCACACTCGCGCAATGAGGCTCTCCGGCGCGTCCTTCGCCGCGCCGAACGCGTTCGTCACGATAACGGCGGCGAGCACCACAGCGACGATCCCGACCGTCAAGATCACGTTGAGATAATTAGCCGGCTTCTTCGATTGCTGCACGTGCACTGTCATTGCTCCGTCCTTTCTTAGGCTTTGACCAGCTTGAACGCCGATCCCGAAGATATCGTCGCCACATCATCGTCGTCGACGAGCACCGCCTCGAACCGGTCGTCGGCGTTCACCAAATCGAGCGCACGGTCATGCCCCATGAGGAACAGGATGGTGGAGTAGGCGTCACCGTCTATCGAGCGATCCGACCTGATCGACGCGCTCGCCAGGTCGGTCTTTACCGGGTAGCCGGTCTTCGGGTCGAGGATGTGGTAGTAGAGCACGCCGTCCTGCGTGAAGCTGCGCTCGTAGAGGCCGCTCGTGACGAGCGAGGCGTCCTCGGCGGGAATGCTCGCGATGACGTCGTTCGCTTCGCCGTTAGGGTCCTGAACGCCGACGTTCCACTCGTCGCCGTCGAAGCTCTTCCCCATGACGTAGACGTTGCCGCCGAGCGACAACGAGGCCTGGCTGCACCCGCCTTCCCGCAACAAGCGCACCAAGTCGTCGGTGATGTAGCCTTTGGCGATGCCGCCCAGATCGAGCGCGGCCAAGGGGTCGGAAAGCGTGACCACGCACCCGTCGACCGAAACGTTTCTCCAGTTCACGTGCGGAAGGGCGGCAGCGATTTCCCCATCTTCGGGCTTCACGCCTTCGGTGAAGTCCCAAAGGCTCGACACAGCCCCGATGGTGATGTCGAAAAGCCCGTCGGAAGCCACGGCGTATTCAAGCGCCGCCGAGATGACCTCGGCCGTTTCGGGCGCCACCTCGACCGGCGCGCCCGCCGCATGGTTGATGTTCCAGACGTCGCTTCCCTCGACAGTGCGGGAAAGCTTACCCTCGAAGTAGTTGCACCGATCGACAAGCTTTTGCATGAGCTCGGGCGAGCAGAGCGCCGAGAGCTGCACCACCGTGTCGAACACGAATATCGTGCGCGACTGCACCTGGTCGGCCGCAGATGAGGACGCATCCACCGCGGCGCCTTCGTCCGCCACCGACGACGAGGCTTCCTGGGACGACTCTCCCCGGGAGCATCCGAGAAGCGACGCGGCCGCGGCGAGCGAAAGGGCGCAGAATCCTCGGCGCGTCATGGCGAGGCGCCGGGCAAAGGCCCCGTTGGAAGCGCCATGCGCGCCCATGCTCCCCGCGCGACCTCCGTCGAGAGCGTTGATGATCATGCGTTCTTGCCTTTCCAGCATCGCGATCCCCTAAAGAAACATCCAGCAAAGCGCCGCGAGCACGGCAGCTTTGACCAGAACGACGATGATTTCGGTGCCGCGAACGAATCGCGGCGAGCGGATGACGCCCACGTTCCCCGCCGGGCAGCCATCCGCGCAGCGCCCGCACGCAATGCATTCGCCCGAAAGGAATGCGTCGGGATCGGGGTGCACGGCAACGGGGCATGAGCGCTTGCACTTGTCGCATTTCACAAGGCACGACGCGCGTTCCCGTCGGAATGCCGAAAACGGCAGCACCGGCAAAAGCGAGAGCAAGGCGCCGAGCGGGCAGAGGAACTGGCAGAAGAACCGCTCGATGAACAGCATGCCCACCGCGATGAGCGCGAGCAGCACGCCTCCCGCAACCGCCACGCCGCCCACGTTGCCCGCGCGAAGGGACGCGAACGCCGTCCAGGGACTCCAATCGGAGACGCTGTCCCACGCTCCAGCGAAGCACAGCGCGCAGATAGCCGCGAGAACCACGTACTTCACCCCTTGGAGCGCGCGCCATACCCGCGGAGGAAGAGGGCGCGCAGGCAGGTGGAATCTCCTGCGCACGGGCGCGAACAGCAGGAACAGCACGTCGCCGAGCGTTCCGAACGCGCAAGCGTAGCCGCAGAAGAACCGACCCGCGACCACGGTGTAGGCGGCCAGCACCGCCAGGAAGGCGACGAACCCCGAGAACGGCACCGGTTGCATGAGCCCGATCTGGGTGAATATGGCCTTCACGCCGTTTTCCGCCGCGCTGAACGCAGCAGGGAACAGCAGAAAGAACGCGATTTGCACGGCCAGGCGAACACCGCGGTTCACCCGCGCGCGACGGGCGCGAGCAGACATCTTCGCCATGCTAGTTCCCTCCTTCCCGCAAAGCCTCGACGCAGCCGTTGATGATGCCGGCGGAAGAGAACGTAGCGCCCGTGACCGTGTCGACGTTGGGCGTCTGCGCTTCGACGATGCGGTCGGCAAGCGTGCTCGCCTGGGCAAGGTAAGGCGCGTCTTCGCCCGGCGCGTCGACCACTTCGACGCGGGCGATGTAACCGCCCTCCACCGTGACCTCGACCGTGACGGGGCCGCCATATCCTTGCGCCGTGCCCGTGAAGGTGCCGTCGTTCGCGTACGGCCCGAGGGTCGTCGCGCGCTCGGCGGCGAGCATTTCCTGGCGCGCAGCCGCGTCGGCTTCGTTGCGATCGGCCATCCAGACGCTGAACCCCGCAACAAGGCACGTCACCAAAACGGCGTTCGCGGCTTTGACGATGAAGTTGCGCTTGCGAGCGAACAGGCTAGCCACGCGATGCCGCCTTTTCGGGAAGGCCGGAAGCGAGCAAGGCCGCCAGGGCGCCTTGAGGCCCCTCATTCGAAGGCTCCTCATCATCTGGCAAGCGCCCATCCGACGGCGCGGGCGCATCGGCCGCGCTTCCGGCATCGTCCTTCTTGTCCGAGACGACGGCATCGACAGGAGATTCGACCTGGTCAGGCCCATTGTCCTTTCCCGAGCCGCCTTCCCCTTCCTGCGCGCCTGATGAGGCGGCCGCCTTCTCGTCGGCCTCCTTGGCTGACTGCGCGAGCGCATCGTCGACAGCGTCGAGGATGCCCATCGAGGAGAACGTCGCCCCCGTGACCGTGTCGACCTTGGTCGTTTGCCTGCCGATCACTTCGGGCAAGAGCGCCTTCGCCTTGCTGAAGTACCTCGCGTCGTCGTCCTGCGAAACGATGTCGAGCGTCTCGATCTTGCCGTCCTTCACCGTTACCGCGACCTCGATCGTGCTCTTGTAGCCGAAGCCCTTGCCCACAAACGTGCCGTCGGCATATCCGTGAGCAGGCGCGTCATCAGCCTCGGCGCCATCCGCGCTCGACGGCTTGTCGGTATCGTCGGGGCTGCTCGGACGTACGGGGGCGGGGCTCGGCGTGGCGCCGTCCGCTTCCCCTTCGGGGGACACGGTCACGTCGTCTGCGGAAACGACGCCGCCGGACGCGGAGGAGAGCGCGTTCGCGATGGCAACGAGGATGCCGCGTGAGGAATACGTCGCGCCGGACACCGCATCGACGCCCATCGATTGGCTCGCCACCACCGACGAGATCACGCCGCGCGCGTTCGAGAAGTACGGCTCGTCGTCGCCCTCCGACACGACCTCGACCGCGGCGATCTTGCCGCCCGACACGGTCACGCGGACCGTGATCGTGCTGTGGAACCCCTGGCCGGAGCCGATGTACACGCCGTCCTTCAAATGCGAGGTGTCGACGCCGTAGTCCGCCTTGCTGTACACGGGCGCCGATGCCTCCTCTTCGGCGGCGACGTCGCTCGCCTTCTCCGACGCGACCTCGACCGTCTCGAGTTCGACCGCGTCGGCGCGTTGCGGCTGCGCGATCGAAGCGGCGTCGAAGGTGAAGGGCTGGTAGCTTCCCACCGTGAGCGCAATCGTCACGCCAACCGCCACCGACGGGAGGAGGAAGCTCGCACCGGCGGCTTTCCCCATTTTGCCGGCAAGCGAGGCGCCTTGCGCGTCGGCCGACTCGGAGGAAGCGTCCTCTGGCGCGCCGTTGAGTGCAGTTGGTTTGTCGGTTACGCTCATCTTCTCGTTCTCGCTTCTCATCTCGTCTTCTCGCCCGCGCCGAAACGCGAGGCGCAGCGAGGCGCGTCGAAGCGCCCCGCTGCATATTCTTCGCCGCCGCAAGCAAGAAAAAGAAGGCTGCGACGACGTTGCCGTTATTTCAGAATCCCCTGCTCAAATGCCTTGTAGAGCACCTGGGCGCCACGCTCACGCGTGACCGTTTCGGTCGGACGCAGGCTCTTCGTGCCATCGGCGTTGGTGTAGCCGCCGACAAGGCCCTTATTAATGGCCCACGCCATGCCTTCCCGAGCCCACGTATCGACTTGGGCGCCATCGGTAAAGCCGTCGAGCACCGACACGTCGCTCGATTTGAACCCGTTCGGATCGGCTAGGCGCGCAACGATGAGCACCATCTGCTCGAAGGAGAGGTCGTTTTCCGGCAGGAAGCTCGTCGAACCGTCGGCGTTCACCGAGCCGGAAATCACGTTGTTCGCGTAAGCCCAGTTCGCAGCCGCCGTGTAGAACGTGCCGTCGGCGACGTCGCCCATGGGCGTGGCGTTCGCGGTGGCCGCCTGAACCTCGTCCGTGTACGCCTTCGCCTCGTCAGGGCACTGGTAGCGCCACAGGATGGTCGCGAGCTGACCGCGGGTCATGCCGTCGCCCACGCCGAAGAGCGTCGTGCCGGAATAACCGCCGATAAGTCCCTTCTTCGCCGTGAAGTTCGCGGCCGGCTGGAACCAGTCGCCGTCGTTGATGTCGGAGAAGTAGCGCACCAGCTCGTCGATGGCGCCCTGCATATGCTTGATCTGGCCCTTGGCCTCGGAGCTGTACACCGTAGAAGCGGAAAGCAGCGTTTCGGACTCATCGAGCTCGGTCTGGAGGTTCGCCCAGCTCTTCTCGGTATAGTCGGCCTGGTTCAGGCCCTTCGCCTGGTCGATCAGCGCCTGCAGCTCGGCCTTCACCTCGGCCGAGGCGGGAGACTGGTCGGCGATGTTGTCGGCCGTCGCCTGGAAGTTCCAGCTGTAATCCTCGAAACCCAGCGCGTGCACGGTAATCGTCCAATAACCCGTTCCGTCGTAGCCGGAAGGGATCTGGCAGCGGGCGGAATCGGTCAGGCCCAGCTGGATGCCGAGCGCCTTGTGCATCCAGTTGTCGGCCGCGAACTTGGTGCCGAACGTGGCGACGGCCTTCGTGCGCGAGGCGTCGTTGCCGTAGTAAGTCCAGGTCGCGGACTGCAGCGCAGCGCCGAGCTCGCCGTAGTTGCCCGTAAGGTCGACGCGCATGAACTCGCCGTAGGCGCCCGTCGAGGTTTCGTTGTCGCCGGCGGCCTCGGCGTTCTTCAAGAGCTTGGGCGTGACGTCGGCCTTCTTGAGCGCCTGGCCGGAAATGCCCGAATCGGTGCCCTTCTGCGCCTTCGAGAAGGTGAACGTGCCGTCGGAGGCCTTCGTGGCGGTCTTCAGGCCGTTGGTCTGGGCGTCGACGTCGGCCACGACGTCGTAGGACTTGAGGTTGTTCTCGCTGTAGCCTCCGACGAGGTCCGCGCCATTGGCGGTGAAGCGGTAGGCCGCCTTGAACGCGTCGAGGTCGGACGTCTTCACCTTGACCGGCACGTACTTCAGGCCCGAGACCTCGTAGTCGGAAAGGGTGTAGGTGACGCCGTCAACCGTCGCCTTGCCGCGATTCCACGAAACGGCGGTGCCGTCGGTGGTGTAGAAGGTCTTGCCATCGGCAGACCAATGCGACACCTCGAACTGCTTCTCGGTACCGTCGGCCGCCTTCGCGTTGATGACGGCGGAGCACTGGTAGCTTCCGCGATGCAGGCCGTGGTTCACCGTGGCACGCGTCACCACGTCGAAGCCGCCCTTATCGTATTCCCCGTGCGAGTCCTTGACGTCGGAGGAAGACGTGTCGCTTGCGTGGTACACGCCTTCAGCTGCCCAGTACTCTTCCCACGTCAGCGCGGCATAGCCGTATGTGTAATCGTCGGCCGCGAGCGCGCTTATGCCCTCGTCCGCGCTATACTGGGAAGCAGAGCCGGAAGCCTCTTCCGCGCTCGCATTCGGGGCAGCCGATTCGATGTTGGTAGCAGAGAGGCCGGCTGCCCCCTCGTCGTTGTCGGGCGTTTGCGCGAGGGCAAGCGCCGGGGTGAGTGAGAGCGCGAGCGCCGCGGCAACCGCTCCCTTCGATGCGGCGGCGCCTGCGTTCTGCAGCTGGCGCTTCACCGCGTTCCTTTCGTACATCCCGATTCCTTTCTCGAAAGTTTGTCACAGGTAACTCAACCTGCAATGTTGCCATGGTTCGAGAAAGTTCACCAAAGATTACATTGTATGGACACAATTCACGGCCGCCAGCGACACGGCGACCCGCTCGCTGATGACCTGCGATTATTCATGATTGAAAATAGTAAACAAAATAGAAGCCGGCTTTGCCGACGATGGAGGGCGCGCAGGCTTGCTCGCCTTGCTACTTCACGTGCGGGTTCGGCGTCGCGGCGTCTTTCGGGACGATGAGGCACAGCACGCTCCCGTCGGACAAGACGTCGCCCGCGTCGTTGTAGGCGGCCACGTCCCAGAACTGCTTGCGGTAGCCCTTCGAGCTCTTCTCCTCACGGTTGAGCGTCGCCACGCCGTGCAGCATGCCGTCGACGCCGCTTTTGCGGTGCGTCACATTCACGTTCAGCCCGAACGGGAGCTCGCGCGAGGTATCGGCGCACGCCTCGGCACCCTGGCTCGCCACCGACTCCAGCAGCGCGAGCGTCGTGCCACCGTGCACGAAGCCGTGCATCTGGCGCACGTCGTCGGTGATGGGAAGCTGCGCCTCGACATGCGTCGGCGTTATCGTGGTGAACTCCATCTTCAGAAGCTCGTTCAATCCCATAGGGACCTCCTCATTTTCGCAAGAAAGGGCGCACTCGCCCGCATGGGCCGCCCCGGGCGCCCGCGTTCGCGCTATTTACCGCGCGGGGCCTTCCCGCCCAACGGCGCGCGGTCGTCGCGCGGCCGCGCAGAAGCACGGCGCTCCTCGCCCACCGCGGGAATGGCGCCCGTGCCGGCCTGGACCATCGCATCGATTTCCTGGGCCATCTTGTCGGCGCCTTCGAGGCGGTTCTTCTCGTCGCCCGAAATGGCCTTCTTGCCTTCGCCCTGGAAGGTCTTCGTCTTCTGGATGAGGATGGCGCCGATGAGGAACGGCATCCAGAACACGATGCCGCGGTACACAAGGCCGATCGCCGTGCCGGCGGCGGCGGTTTCGCCGAACGAGGTGAACGCGACCACGACGGCCGCCTCGACCACGCCCACGCCCTGCGGCGTGATGGAGATCATGGCGAACAGCGTGGCGACCACGTATCCGCAGATGAGCGCCTCGGGGCTCGTCACGCCGAACGCGACGCCGACAAGCGCGAAGCACGAGAGCTCGCACGTGGACGCGATGAGCGAGCACCCATAGGCCTTGAGCGTGGGTTTGGGACTGTGGCCGATGAGACCCGCTGCCTCCGAGAACGTCGAGGCGATGTTCTCGACCCAGGGCTTGAGCGGCGGCTTCTTGAACAGGCCGCGCACACGGTTCACCAGCCGCTCGATGGGATGGAGGATTTTGAGCATGAGCGCCGGGCGCTTGCGGCCGAGCACGAGCACGCTGATCATGCCGCCCACGAGCAGCATCACCACCATGCCGAGAAGGAACCACACCGGCGAGAGCCCCACCGTGAGCAGCAGGATCAAAAACGCGAGGATCATGATGGTGCAGAACGCGCCGTCGATGGTGATCTGCATGAGCAGCGCAGCCGATGTCGCCTTGCCGGGGGAAATGCCGCGGCGGCGTGCGTCATCGACCACGAGCGTCGTGCCGGCCAGGTTAAGCGATGGCGCGATCGTGTTCATGAAGAACGTGCCGAACACGAGCGGCAGCGTGGAACGCGGCGCCATGTGCTCCCCCACCGCGCGGAAGCACGACGAGTAGGCGAAGCTCTGCGAGAAGTACTTGCACAGCTGCGTCATCACCGCGAGGACGAGCGGGATGGTGGAGCCTTGCTTCATGGTCTCGACCAGCTGGGCGAGCTGGTCACCGCGAAGGAACACCACCGCGAGCACGATGACGAGCACAAGCCCGACGAGCAGGTTTCGGATGCTGAACTTCACGGTTTGAGCCGGTTCCTATCTAAAAGGCGCCCTGAAGGCGCGACGATTCGTTTGCGAAAAAACGCGCTGCATAGTATAACGCCCCGTCAAAGCGGCGGGGCGCAGAGCCGATGTTTTCTCGGAAGGCGTTGCCGAACCGGCATGTTCGGCATGCACGCGGAAGCGCGTTTCGCGACGCTCCTTCTCTAGTGGCGGAAGTGCCTGTGGCCGGTGAAGACCATGGCGATGCCGTGCTCGTTGGCGGCCTGGATGGACTCGTCGTCGCGGATGGAACCGCCCGGCTGGATGATGGCGGTCACGCCCCACTCGGCCAGCGTGTCGACGTTGTCGCGGAACGGGAAGAACGCGTCCGACGCGCACACGAGGCCTTCGGCGGGAACGCCCATGCGCTCGCACGCCTCATGGGCGCGCTTGCAGGCGATGAGCGCCGAGTCGACGCGATTGGGCTGGCCCGGCCCCATGCCGATGCCCGCATGGTCGCGCGACACGAGGATGGCGTTGGATTTCACGCCCTTGCACACCTTCCACGCGAACAGGAGCTCGTGCATCTCGGCCTCGGTGGGCTTGCGGTCGGTCGGCATGGTGAAGGTCGCCGGGTCCTCGTCGACGCGGTCGACGTCCTGCACGAGGATGCCGCCGTCGACCGAACGGAACTCGAGCGCGGAGGGCGCATCGACCCCGCCGGTGCGCAGCACGCGCAGGTTCTTCTTCTTCTGCAGAAGCTCGAGCGCTTCGGGCGCGAACGACGGCGCGATGAGCACTTCCACGAACAGGTGGTTCTCGTTGATATGGTCGACCATGTCCTTCGTGACCTCGCGGTTCACCGCGATGATCCCGCCGTAGGCGCTCTTCGGGTCGCACGCGAACGCTTTGTCGAAGGCCTCGACCACGGTGTCGGCGGTCGCCGAGCCGCAGGGGTTCTGGTGCTTCAGGATGACCACGGCCGGCTCGTCGAACTCGCGCACAAGCGTCCAGCAGGCGTCGGTGTCGAGGATGTTGTTGTACGACAGTTCCTTACCGTTCAACTGCTCGGCGTTCACAAGGCTGTGCTCGCTCTCGAAGTCGGGCAGGCGGTAGAAGGCGGCTTCCTGGTGCGGGTTCTCGCCGTAGCGCAGGTCCTGCTGCTTCACCATGTAGAGGTCGTAGTAGTCGGGGAACTCGTCGCCTTCGGGCTCGGCATCGTCGGCGTCTTCCTCGGCGAGCTCGCCGAACAGCCAGTCGGCGATCGCGCCGTCGTAGGAGCTCGTGGTCTCGAACACGTTCAGGGCCAGACGGGCGCGGGTCGCGCGCTTCGTGGCGCCGTCGTTCTCGCGCATCTCGGCCAGGATGTCGTCATAGGACTCAGGGTCGGTGACCACGGCCACACTCTCGAAGTTCTTCGCCGCGCTGCGCAGCATCGACGGGCCGCCGATGTCGATGTTCTCGATGCACGTGCCGAAGTCGGCGCCCGATTCCACCGCCTTCTCGAACGCGTAGAGGTTCACGACGACCATGTCGATCATCTTGATGCCGTGCTCTTCGGCCTCGGCCATGTGCTTGGGGTTGTCGCGCTTGGCCAGAAGGCCGCCGTGCACCATCGGGTGCAGCGTCTTCACGCGACCGTCCATCATCTCGGGGAAGTGGGTCACCTCGTCGATCGGGGTGACGGGCACGCCCGCCTCGGCGATCACGCGCGCGGTGCCGCCCGTGGAGATGATCTCCGCGCCGAACTCGTCGTGCAGCGCACGGGCGAACTCGGCGACGCCCGTCTTGTCGGTGACCGACATGAGAACGCGCTTGACCTTGGGATCTGCCATGTATGTGCTCCTCTCTTGGGAAGGTTATGCTGCAATGCCGCCGCTATCGGCCAAGGCTCGCTTCGTGCTTCGCGCGAGCTTCCTCGCTGTAGCGTTCCTTGTATCGTACATCGACGAGCTCCGCCACGATGGCGATGGCGAGCTCCGCCGGCGTCTTCGCACCGAATTTCAGGCCGATGGGGCGTTTGATGGACTCCCATTGCGCTTCGGTGGCGCCACGTTCGATGACGAGATCGTGCACGGTCGAGTTCTTGCCCTTGCACCCCATCATGCCGACGTAGTGCACGCCGTGCTTCACGGCCCACACGCAGCTGTCGGGGTCGAACATGTGGCCGCGCGTGAGCACGCACACGTAGTCGCCCGGGGCGGCCTCGTAGGCGGAAAGCCCGTCGAAGTTATCGCCCGGAAGCACGATGCGCTCCGCGTCGGGGAAACGCTCTTCCGAGATGTAGGCGGGGTCGTAGTCCACGACCGTCACCTTGAAGCCCACATGGGTCGCAAGCGCCGAAAGCTCGCTCGCCACGTCGGACGCGCCCAGAAGCCACACGTGCACCTGGTCGAACAGCGCGACGGAGCGCCAGGTCAAACCCTCGAACTGCTCGTTGTGCATCGACGGGCCGCGCGTTACGTCCTTCATCTGGAACACGTCGCGCGCGCTCGGGGTGCGCGAGGACACGATTTCCTTCGCGTCGTTGCAGAAGAAGACGAGCGGCTCGCCGTCGGCGGAACCCTGGTCGCCGTATTTCTTCGTTACCTCGTTATCGGTGTTGGACACAGCCTCGCCTGCGTTCCACACCACCTTGAAGCCGAGCCATGCGAGGTCGTGCTCGTCGATCGCGCGGATGGCGCGCTCGAACGTGGGGATGTCGGCTTCGGTCAGGCTTTTCGCGATGGTGTCGAGGTAGTCGGGCGCCACGTGGTTGTTCCCCGCAAGCGCTTCTGCAGAGAAGCAAGGGAATTCCTCCGGCGTGAGCTGCGGGGTCTTCCCCGCACGCAGATCATCGACGATGGATTGCAAGATCGCTTTGTTCATGAATGCATCCTTCTTTCGAATCGCTTCTCAAGCAACACAGGGCCGGCCTCGCGCGATTCCGAGGCCGGCCCTGCGGCGCGGTTAACCGATATGCACCTTGTTCGTAGCCGGATCGACGGCGACGCGGCCTTCGGCGATGAGTCCGAGCACTTCAGGGTAGAGCGCGTGCTCGACCTCGTGGATCTTCGCCTCGAGCGTGTCGAGCGTGTCGTCTTCTTCCACGGTGACGGCGCGCTGCGCAACGATGGGGCCCTTGTCGTAGTCGGCGTTCGCGAAATGCACGGTGACGCCCGTCACCTTCACGCCCGCGTCGAACGCGTCTGCGATGGCGTGCGCGCCCTTGAACGACGGCAGAAGCGCCGGGTGCAGGTTGAGCACGCGGTTGGGAAACGCATCGAGCATGACGGGGGTCACCTTGCGCATGTAGCCCGCCATGACGACGTACTCCGCGCCCGCGTCTTCGAGCGCCGCGACGATTTCGCCGTCGGCCGCCTGCGGGTCGGCGTACTTGTCGCGGTTCATGACGAGCACGGGGATTCCCGCCGCGCGCGCACGCTCGATGCCGTACGCGTCGGGGCGCGACGACACGACCTTCACCACCTCGACGGGAAGGCCCTTCGCCGCCGCATCGATGATCGCCTGCAGATTCGTGCCGCTGCCGGACACGAGCACGCCGATTCTAAGTTTGCCGGACACGTAACCACCTTTCGTTCGGGAAGCGAGCTTCTCGCACGCGTTTCTTCGTACTGTTACCAGTATACGCACGAAGCGCGGCGGCTTCCGCCAGATGCGAGAACAACATTCACCCAAGACGCAGAAGGCCGCTTTGCGCGCCTTGCGAGGTGTCGCTAATTCGCCGGAATCGTCGCGTGATCGTAAACGCCGACCATCCTGATTCTTCTGTTCCGCTCTATCTTGAAGTACACGACCAGAACGTCATCGTCGAAGATGTGGAACTCGAAGTGACAACCATCGTTGAACGGCGAGCGCGCAAGCAGATGGTCGCTCCAGCCGTTTTCGTCGACGAAGCCTTTTTCTTGGAGTTCCCTGATGCAGTCTTTCACGATGCCGATGATCTCGACCATCTGGTCTTTCGTGTATTTGCGCTTCAGCGGAACGAGCGTCTGCCAGAAAGCGTTCGGAGCCTTCACCTCGTAGGCACCCATTACTGGCCCACCTCATCGGGCGCTATACCGAGCGCGTCCAAGACGTCGTCGGGGACTTCGGTCGGGTCGGGAAGGCCGTCGTCCGGCAAGAGCCCGTACTCCTGAGCTTCGGCGACAAGCATGTCGTGATGCAGGCGCTCCGAGAACGCCTGATACCCAGGGCCGGCGAACATGCCGTCGAACGGCGTGACACCGGTATTCGCCACCTGGTTCACAAGAATGCGCATGGCATACGGCGTGGTAAGACCGCTGCGGGCAAATGCCTGGTCAGCACGCTTTTTGACATCGTCGTCGACATTGATCTGAATCAAGGCCATGGCGAGCTCCTTCCGATGCTATGAAATAGTATGAGTATATCATAGACCTGCAGCTGAAAACCGGACTATCCCACAAGTTTCCGACCCCTCTCGGGGAATAAGGGTAATCAACAGCACGGCTACAAGGATTGAAAGAAGACACATTGGCATGCTAGAATGAAGCCACACCAGCGAAGCCCGGCACTGTTAAGGGTCACGGGCGGAGCCAGTGGTATCGAATTTAGGGTCGGTTGCCGCCGGCCCTAACTATTTCTCCTGGTCTTCGTCCATTCGCTTATTTTTCTTTCGTTCATAGAGGTCGACAACCATAAGAAGCACTGCTAACCAATTCGGCAAAACCGACGCTATGAAGTGCAGAATTTCTTTCAGCATAAGGCATCGCCTCTTCCTATACAGGTTGAAGCTCCGCCCGCGTTGGACTTCGCTGGCTATCGAATTATAGCAAACATCAGTTCTAAAATCGCTTATAGAATGCTGCGAACATGTCACGCTATTTCTACTAGCAAGCTATAAAAAGCACCCTTTCGCAACGTGTGCGGAAGGGTGCTTTGGTTTGCTATGCAGTCTGCATGCGCTAGACAGAATACTGTTTATCCTTCAAAGCCGTACAGCCCGCCGATGTTGGCGTATTCGACATCTCCGGTGCCGGGGACGATGCGGCCCACGCGGTAGGTGGTCTCGCCCGCCGCCGCGAGCGCCGCTTCCACGTCAGCTGCGCGCTCGGGGTCGACGATCAGAATCATGCCCACGCCCATGTTGAAAGTCTTGAGCGCCTGGGGCTCGGAAAGCTCGGCCGCCTCGCACACGTACTTGGCGATCGCGGGAGCCGGCCACGTTCCCAGGTCAACCTGCGCGTTCACCTGGGCATTCAGCGCGCGGTTGAGATTCTCGGTGATGCCGCCGCCCGTGATATGCGCAAGCGCACGCACCGCGCCCGGGCACGCCTTCAACACGGAAAGCACCTGCTTCACGTAGATGCGCGTGGGAGTGAGCAGTGCCTCGCCCACCGACTGGCCGCCGAGCGCCTCCACCGGCGCCAGCAGCTCCTCGCGGCTCTTGCCTTCCACGCACACCTTGCGCGCGAGCGAGTAGCCGTTGGAATGCAGGCCCGACGACGCAAGTCCGATGAGCACGTCGCCCTCGCGCACGCTTTCCGGGTCGAGCATCTTCGGCCGGTCGACCACGCCCACGGTGAAGCCCGACAGGTCGTAATCGTCAGGGTCCATAACGCCGGGGTGCTCGGCCATTTCCCCGCCGATGAGGGCGCACCCCGCCTGGCGGCAGCCCTCGCCGATGCCGGCCACGACCTCGGCCACGTGCTCTTTCTTGAGCTTGCCGATGGCGATGTAGTCGAGGAAGAACAAGGGCTCTGCGCCGCAGGCCAGAATGTCGTTTACGCACATGGCAACCAGATCGATGCCCACCGTGCCGTGCTTGCCGACGAGCTGGGCGACCTTGAGCTTCGTGCCCACGCCGTCGGTGCCGGACACGAGCAGCGGGTCTTCCATGTCCTTGGCTGCGGCGATGGAGAACAGCCCGCCAAATCCTCCGATGTCGCCCACCACTTCGGGGCGGTAGGTGGAATGGACGGTTTCCTTGATCGCGTCAACCGCTCGCGCGCCTTCCGCCGTGTCGACGCCGGCGGCGGCGTAGGTGATTTCCTCGCTCATTTAGTTCTCCTTGCTCTCTTTCTCGTACGCTTCGGCGAAATCGCTTTTCGTGAGGAAGCTCTTCTTCGCGAGCGACGCCGGGATATCGACCGGGTAATCGCCCGTGAAGCAGGCTTCGCAGAATCCTTGATGTTTAGCACCCGCAACCGACTCGCGCAACCCGTCGACGCTGATGAAGGCGAGCGAGTCGGAACCGATCCACTCGTTCATCTCCTCGAGCGTCATGTTCGCCGCGATGAGCTGGCTTCTCGTGTCGGTGTCGATGCCGTAGAAGCACGGCCAGGTGACTTCGGGGCTCACGATGCGCAGGTGCACCTCGGCCGCGCCCGCGTCGCGCAGCATCTCGACGAGCTTCTTCGAGGTGTTCCCGCGCACGATAGAGTCGTCGATCACGACGAGCCGCTTACCCGAAATGACGCTCGGCAACGGGTTCAGCTTCAGGCGGATGCCGAGTTGGCGCATGGCCTGCGTGGGCTGGATGAACGTGCGCCCGACGTAGCGGTTCTTCACGATGCCGTCGGAATACGGGATGCCGCTTTCGGCGGAGTACCCGAGCGCGGACGGGATGCCCGAGTCGGGAACGCCGAGCACGAGGTCGGCCTCAACCGGCGCCTCGCGCGCGAGGATGCGGCCCATGCTGCGCCTGGCCTGGTAGACGCTCTGCCCGTCGAGCACCGAGTCGGGGCGGGCGAAGTAGACGTACTCGAAGATGCACGCCGCGGGACGCGCCGGCGGCACCGCCTGCTCGGACACGAGCCCCTCGTCGTTGATGCGGATCATCTCGCCGGGAGCCACGTCGCGCACGTACTCGGCGCCGACGATGTCGAGCCCGCACGTCTCGCTGGAAACGACCCACCCGCGGTTCTCGGGAAGCTTCCCCAGGCACAGTGGTCGGATGCCGTTGGGGTCGCGGAAGGCGTAGAGCGTGTCGGGGCTTGCGAGCACCATCGCGTAGGCGCCGCGCAAATGCTCCATGACGTAGCGGATGCCGTCGCGCAGGTGGTGCGTCTGCTGCGTGATGTGGCCGATCGCCTTCGCCGCGACCTCGGAGTCGGTGGCGGAACGGAACTGCACACCCTCGGCGATGAGGCGCGTGCGGATCTCGTTGGGGTTCACGAGCGTGCCGTTGTGGGCAAGCGCGATGAGCACCTTGTCGATCGCCGAGATGTGCGGCTGGGCGGCATCCCACGAATCGGCGCCGCCGCTCGTGGAGTAGCGCGCGTGCCCCACGGCGACGAACCCATCGAGCGCAGCGAGGCTCGCCTCGTTGAAGACCTGGGTGACGAGCCCCAGGTCCTTCGTGACCATGATGGTCTCGCCGTCGCCGACGGCGATGCCCGCGCTTTCCTGGCCGCGGTGTTGAAGGGCCTGCAGGCCGAAGCAGGTCATGCGCGCCACATCTTCCCCCGGGGCGTACACGCCGAACACGGCACAGGCTTCTTCGAGGCGGTCGGGGCGCTCGCCCGGCAGTATCGAAGTGCTCATGAAACGATCTCCTTTGCTGCATCGTCTATGTTCGAGGCGGCTTGCGGGTCGACCAAGTCAGCGCCCGAGCCCCCTTCGCTTGCATTGGCTTGACCGGCCGAGCCGTCGAGCAAAGTGCTCGAGCCGCTTCCGGCCTCCGCGAATTCAACGGGCACGCAGTACAGGACGTAGCGCGCGTCGGAATTGCTGTCGCAGGTGGAAAACATGAAGAGTTGGGAAACGTCCTGCGCCGACGGGGCCGCAGGGTAGGGCGAGACGATGCTGCGGTCGATCTTGTCCTGCGTGTACGCCGTGAAGTCGGCATCGGTCGCGAACTGGGTCTGAGCAATCGGTTCGGACCCTGCGCAATGAACGAGGGAAATCGAGTTCAGGCGGTAATTTCCCTTCGGGGTGAGCAAATACACGTTGCGGTGCGCGTTGAACTGCGTGCTGTCGGCGAAGTCGGCCAGGGCGGCGAACATCTCGCCGTTCTGGAGATGGTGGCCCTGCACGATGCTGTTCTTGTCGGAGAAGTCGTCGGCGTTCGTCGAAAGCAGATAGGGCGTACCGTAGGTCGGCATCCACCGGCCGCCCACGTTCCCCTCGAAATCGGTGGTGAGGTACTTGTCGGGGTTGTCGGCGGGAGCCTTCACAATGGGATAATTCACGTTCGTGTTGGGGATGTAGATCCAGCCGACCACGTCGGGGTTGATCGCGCGAAGCGCGTCCCAGTCGACGGTGAGGTCGGAAAGCGAGCTGCCCTCGACGTCCGACAGGTCGGAGTCGGGCATGAAGGCGCTTTCGGCAAGCGAGTCGTAGGATTTCTGGCCCTGCCAGTAGGTGAAGAGCACGACGCCAAGAGCGCAGGCCGCGGCGACGAAGACGGCGATCGCGGCGACGAGGATGCCCGTCCACAGCTTGCGGCGCCCCGCCTGCTTTGTATGCGACGGCGCCGTGCGCGATTGCGCAGATGCCGTGCCGTGCGAGCGATGATCCCCGACCATGTCTCCCTTTCGCGAACGAGGGGCGAAACGCGAAGCGAGCGTGGGTTCGCGTCGGATGCGCCCTGTGAAACCTCACTATAATAAGCAAACGCCCCCGGAAAGGGGGCGCGCATACGCTTTTATGCAAATTACATCGGCGACCGTCTTCGCGACCTGACGCCGATGCGGCAAACCGGCTACTTCTTCTTCAGCTCGTCGATGAAGCCCTTCGCGATGCACGCGACGATGATGATGACGATGACTGCGACGATGCCGGCGATGATTCCCGGGTTGTCGGGGATGAAGCTCAAGTCCATGGCGACCCCTCTTTTCAAACGCGGCGCTTTCGCGCCTTTGCGACTACTTGCATTCCATATAATGTCCATAGTAGCGCCAACGCCCCTCCCGCGCAAGCGGCCCGCAGGTGCGAAATCAAAAGGAAACGAATCGTTACCCCAGGTAGAAAAGGTAGTTTACGGTTTCGCTCCAAAGGTCGGGCGACCCGTTCCCGCAAAGCTTGGACGATCTGGCGCCGTCGCGTGCGCTCACCCATTATCGATGCGGCCGATAAGCCGTTATCGGCGTTTGGGCAGGTCAGGAAAAAGAGTTGCGGTTTTTCCCGAAAACCTATTGACCATGTCGGCTATTCACCGTATAACTACGAGCGCTATCTGATTTGATGAACGCTATCGTAATCGATTAAGGAGATAACCACATGTCTGAAAAAGAGAACGCCTATTCGTTCGAGACCCTGCAGATCCACGCCGGCCAGGAAAACCCCGACCCGGCGACCGACGCCCGCGCGGTTCCCATCTACCTCACGTCTTCCTACGTGTTCAAGGACGCAGCGACCGCTGCCGGCCGCTTCGGCCTGACCGAGCCGGGCAACATCTACTCCCGCCTGACCAACCCCACCGTGTCCATCTTCGAAGAGCGCGTCGCCGCACTTGAAGGCGGCGTCGGCGGCCTGGGCGTTGCCACGGGTTCTGCCGCCATCACCATCGCCGTGCAGAACATCGCGACCGCGGGCGACCACATCGTCTCCTCGACGAACCTTTACGGCGGCACGCTCAACCTGTTCGAGCACACGCTCTCCGACCAGGGGCTTTCCACCACGTTCGTGAACCCCGCCGATCTTGACGCGGTCGAAGCCGCCATCCAGGACAACACCAAGTTGCTCTACGCCGAAACGCTCGGCAACCCGAACTCCGACGTGCTCGATATCGAGGGATGGGCGGCCATCGCGCATAAGCACAACCTGCCCCTCATCGTCGACGACACGTTCTCGACGCCCTACCTGCTCCGTCCGCTCGAGCACGGCGCCGACGTCGTCGTCGCTTCCGCCACGAAGTTCATCGGCGGCCACGGCACGGCCATGGGCGGCGTGATCGTCGACGGCGGCACGTTCGACTGGGCGGCCAACGCCGACAAGTTCCCCGGCGTCGCCAAGCCGAACCCGAGCTACCACGGCGTCGTGTTCACCGAGGCCGCAGGCAAGGCCGCTTATGTCACGAAGGCGCGCGCGACGCTGCTGCGCGACCAGGGCGCAACGCTTTCGCCGTTCAACGCGTTCATCCTGCTCCAGGGCCTCGAGACGCTGTCGCTGCGCGTCGAGCGCCACGTCGAGAACGCGCTTAAGGTCGTCGAATTCCTGAACAACCATCCGCAGGTCGAGCGCGTGAACCACCCGTCGCTCGCGACCGGGCGCGCCAAGGAGCTCTACGACAAGTACTACCCGAACGGAGCTGCTTCCATCTTCACGTTCGAGATCAAGGGCACGTCGGAGACCGCATGCAAGTTCACCGAGAGCCTGAAGCTGTTCAGCCTGCTCGCCAACGTCGCCGACGTGAAGAGCCTCGTCATCCATCCGGCTTCGACCACGCACTCGCAGCTCACCGAGGAAGAGCTCACCGCTGCAGGCATCTCCCCCACGACGATTCGCCTGTCCATCGGCACCGAGAACATCAAGGACATCCTCGCCGACCTGGAGCAGGGCTTCGAAGCGGTGAAGTAAGTCTGGGACCACAGACTGCGCGAAAAGAAACTTTCCGCGCTTCGCTTGAGAGGCGCTTCCCAACCAGGGAGGCGCCTCTTCTCGTTTCGGGGAGGGAAAGGAGGCCCCCTCGCTCAAGCGCCTCCCGCGCTTCGAACCCCGAAAGGGCCCTTCCCCTCGTCTTGGAAACGCGTTCCCCGCTCTTTTCTGCCAACAAAGTGGAATTTAGGGTAGGTCACTACAAGAAGAGCTTCTCTTCTATTCTTTTTACGCCACACTATCGATAAAAATGGGGTGTAACTTCGGCGGATTGCATCTCTATCGCCCTTCTTGCGGAAGGAGCCTACCCTAAATTCAAAATTGTTGGCGAAAACACCGTCTATTCGAAATTTCTTGTCGATCCTCCTGCATAATAAGCATACTTACCAAGCAGCCGGAATGCGAGGTTCCCATGAAATGCCTGATAAGCCACGCGACAGCTTTTGAATACTGGCGACTCGTCGGGATATCCGGCATACGGGTTCCGAAGAAATCGGCGGCGCGCGTGCCCCCTGCTTCGGCGTCAATCCGATCGATCGAGAAGCTCGCCGAGGTGGGGCTTCTCAGCTACCCATTGCATGCGACGACGTCGAGAAAGGCCAAGCGCAGCAAACGCGCCGTCTATCATTATCGACCGGCCCCGCTTCCCCTTGGGTCGATTTACCTTCTCGGAAAAGATGTCGCCATCACCTCCCCCGAGCTTACTCTGGTGCAAATAGCCTCGGCTTTCACAACACCCGAAATCTCAGGACTCGCAAGCGAATTCTGCGGCTTTTACTCTCCGCTTGACGACACGATGAGCGGACTGGTCAAACGCGACCGGCTTGCTTCGACGGAGCGGCTTTCCTCGTTTTTGGAACGAGCGGGAAAGATCAACGGGAGCCAGGCGGCGGCGCGAGCCGTCCGTTACGCCTTCGACCGATCGCGCTCCCCTATGGAAACGGCGATCGGGCTGATCATGACGCTCCCGCGCAACTACGGCGGATATGCAGTGCAGGGGGCAGTCGTCAACCAGCGCGTGAGGCTTGGCGCCGCAGACAGAAAGGCGACAGGAAGGGAAACGCTCGAGCCGGACATCCTTTGGCCAGAGAGCAAAGTCTGCGTCGAATACGACAGCTTCGAATTTCACTCGGACGAATGGCGCACTTCGAACGACGCCAGACGCAAGAACGCCCTCTTGTCCGCAGGATACAAGACCGTGACGCTCACCGCGAAGCAGGCGCGCAGCTCAAGCGCAATGGAACTGGTTGCGCGCCACATCCTCAAACAGCAAGGAAAACGACAGCGAATACCGGATTCCGAACGCGCCCTCGCTCTTCGCGTCGAGCTCCTCGGTTCCTCGAGCGTGTTGAAAAACCAGTACGAACCTTCCCGGCGCCTTGGGCAGGAAATGAGAGCGACAAGACGATGATCGCCGCATAGAGAGGACCGCGTCCACGGCCCTGAAACCAGCAAGATAAGCGAAAGGTCTCGTTTCTGCCAACAAAGTGGAATTTAGGGTCGATTGCGAAGCTTGCCGCCCTTTCGCTTCCTGACGTCACGACGTTTCCCCAGGTCGCGAGAAGTCGAAATCGCAGTCCTGACCACGCCCTACCCTAAATTCCATTTTGTTGGCAGAAAAACGGTGAGAGGGTTATAGGGGTCGGGTCGGGTCGGGTCGGGTCGGGTCGGGTCGGGTCGGGTCGGGTCGGGTCGGGTCGGGTCGGGTCGGGTCGGGATTCGCGTCTCCTCGGCCCGACGTTGCGCCGACACTCGTCGCCGATACGATCGTAACGTGAAAAACACGGCGCCTTGCCCCCGCGGCCGAGGTCGCGAAGGATACCGGCCCGATCGCCCGCATGCCGACCCCGACGTCGCGTCATGCACGCCCCCATCGGGAAAGGCCCTATCGGCAAGAAACTTTAGCGGTTATTCACGTGTTCGGGGTAAAGGTCATGGTGAGCAAGGCGGTCCCAGGCCACGTCTTCCCAGCGCGTGCCGGGCTTGCCGTAGTTGCAGTAGGGGTCGATGGAGATGCCGCCGCGCGGCAGGAACTTGCCCCAAACCTCGATGTACTTCGGATCCATGAGCTTGATCAGATCCTTCATGATCACGTTCACGCAGTCCTCGTGGAAGTCGCCGTGGTTGCGGAAGCTGAACAGGTACAGCTTGAGGCTCTTGCTCTCCACCATGCGGATGTCGGGCACGTAGGAAATGTAGATCGTCGCGAAGTCGGGCTGCCCGGTGATAGGGCACAGCGCCGTGAACTCGGGGCAATTGAACTTCACGAAGTAGTCGTTGCCAGGGTGCTTGTTCTCGAACGTCTCGAGCACGCCAGGATCGTAGGTTTGCGGGTACTTCACGCCCTGGTTGCCCAGAAGCGACAAGTCCTGTGCGCCATCGCGCTCGGGTCTGCCGGTGTCGTTTGCCATGATGTCTCCTTACGCTTGCTTGCTGCGGCCGAGTTCGCGGTCGAGGCGATCGAGCAGCGGGTCGCGCATGCCGTTCTTCTCGAATGCGAGGTTCCTATCGATACACGTCCCGCACACGCCGCACGGGTAATCGCCGCCCTCGTAACATGACCAGGTCAGCTCGTAGGGAACCTTGAGCTTGATGCCCTCGGCGACGATGTCGGCCTTCGACCATTCGACGAACGGCGCCTCCATGCGAAGCTCGCCGCCCGTCCCTTCTACGATCGCGCGGTTCATCGCGTCCACGAACTCCTTTGAGCAGTCGGGGTAGGCGTTGCCCGCCCAGTCGTCGTGGTGGGCTCCGTAGTACAGCACGCTGCACCCGAGCGACAGCGCCATCGACGCCGCCGACGACAAGAACAGCCCGTTGCGGAACGGCACGTACGTGCTCACCGGCGCGCCGTCGGATTCGCTGAGCTGCTCGGCGTAGCTTTCCTCGGGAACGTCTTCGGTCGAATGCGACAGAAGCGAGCAATTGCTATCCGCGAAGATGGCCGCCAAGTCGAGGAAGCGCTGCTCCACGCCGTAATGCTCGGCCACGGCGCGGGCGCTCTCGATTTCCTTTTCATGCTTCTGACCATAGGAAATGGAAAGCGCAACCACGTTTTCGGCGCCGTAGCGCTTACACGCCATGGCCAGAAGCGTGGTCGAGTCGACGCCACCGCTGCAAAGCACGAGCGCGCGGACGGGCGAGGACTCGCTGCGATCGGTTGCGGAATCAGTTGGGGTATCAGACATGTTTCATACGCCTTTCTCGACGTTCGGCCAGATGATCTTATGAAGCTGCACCTGCACGGTGGCGCGGGTGAGCGCGTGTTCCTGCATGAACGCGACGATGTCGGCGGGGTCGAGCTTGCCGAACACGGGGCTTAGGTACACCGCGCAGCGGGCGCAGAGGTCGTGGTCGCGTACCACGGAGAGCATGCGCTCAAGGTCGGCGCGCGACCCGAGCACGAACTTCACCGTGTCGTTCGATTCGAGCAGCGCGAAGTTCGACGCGAGCATCGCGTCTTCCACACCGCTCGACGGGCACTTGTAATCCATCGTGAACGCCACGTTACCGGGCCGCGCCACGCCAAGACGGCGAACCTGGGAAAGTTTCTGCAGGTCGACGGCGCCGTTCGTCTCGATCTCGACCTGAAGCTCGTAAGGTTCCTCGCCTGGCGCGCCCGGCATGCGCACCTCCATGAGCGCGCGCACCAAGTCGGGCAGCAGCGGTTGCAGCACAGGTTCGCCGCCGGTGAGCGTGACGTGGCGGACGCCCGCCTGCCGCACGAAGTCGACGATCTCGCCGACCGTCATCGGCTCGGCTTCGGCCCCAGGCTCGTTCGCCCACATCGTGTCGCAGTACGAGCAAGCGAGGTTGCATCCGGCGAAGCGCACGAACGCCGCGAGTCTGCCCGCGAAGCGGCCCTCGCCGTTCACGCTCACGAACTTCTCGACCACCGGCATCGTCTGCTCGCCGGCGCACGCCGGCGCGGCCGCCGGGCTACTCGGCATGGGACGCACCCGGGCGGTAGATCGCGCAGTTGTCGGCGGTTTCGTACACTTCGATCTGCGACACGGGGAAACCCTGGTCGGCGAGCTTGTCGAAGAAGTATTTCGCGAGGTTTTCCGCCGTGGTGCGGAACGGCACGATGGTGAGGGTGAAGCCCTCCTCCTCGAGGCACGCGAGCGTTTTCGGCTTAAGCGAACCTTCCTCCACCACGAAGGTGTGATCGAACGCGTCGCACATCTCGCGCACCGCGCGCTTGAACACGCCGAAGTCGACGACCATGTCGCGCATCGTGCCCTCGGTTTGCAATTCCTCCTGTTCCAGGTAGGCCACGACATGCCAGCAATGCCCGTGGAGGTTCTCGCATTTTCCGTGGTAGTCGGTGAGGAAGTGCGCGGCGTCGAACGTCGCCTGCGTCTTGAGTCCGTACATGCAGATGCTCCTTGCCTTATCGGAGAACCGCCGAACGGGAAAACGACGCACGCGAAAAGAAGGCGCGCGAACGCGGCCTTTCCGGGTACCTAGTTTTGTTTACCGACAGGAGGTTCTCGAACTGTCTTGTTGTTTGTCCCCGAGTATAGCATGCGCGCCCACCCGCACCGGCGAGCCGCCCGCTCGCCACGGCGAACGCACAAGACAGCAAGGGGGTACAATAGCGCGCAGAGTCCACAGCGATGCGCGCCCCGGCGCGTAAGGAGGAACACCCGCCATGCAAATCATCGAAGACCAGGTATACGCCTTCTCGAAAGACAACAAGCCCTGCGCGACCGCGAAACCCGGGGAGGTGCTCGTCTTCAAAACGCTCGACTGCTTCTCCAACCGCATCCCCGATGAAAAGACCACCATGGCCGACCTCGACTACACCTACGGCTTCGCCAACCCCGCCGCCGGCCCCGTGTTCATCGAGGGCGCCGAGCCCGGTGACGTGCTTGTCGTCGACATCTTCGACATCGAGGTGGCCGACGAGGGCACCATCGCGACCGACGACCACTGCGGCCCTCTGTTCGAAACCACGGGTTACCGCACGAAGAAGGTGCCCGTGCGCGACGGCATGGCGACGTTCAACGAGGTCAGCTTCCCCATCGACCCGATGATCGGCGTCATCGGCACCGCGCCTTCGGGCCCCGACGTCATCGACGGGTTCGTCGGCGCCCACGGCGGCAACATGGACAACAAGAAGATCACAAAGGGCACGCGTCTGTACTTCCCCGTGCGCGTGGAAGGCGCGCTCCTGCAGATGGGCGACGTGCACGCCACCATGGGCGACGCGGAGCTCTGCGGCACGGGCATCGAGATTCCCGCCACCATCACCGTGCGCGTGCAGCTGGTGAAGGGCTTCGAGCTGAACTGGCCGGTGCTCGAAACCTTCGGCGAAGCCGGCAAGTGGTACGTGAACGCCTCGGGCGAGCATTACGAGCAGGCGCTCATGAACGGCTCGAAGGAACTGCAGCGCCTCCTTATGCGCATCACCGGATGGGACGCCGTCGAAACCTATATGTACATGTCGGTGCAAAGCGACGTGGAGGTGAACCAGGGTTGCGAACCGTGCGAAGTGGACGTGTCGCTGCGCATCGCGACCCCAAAGCTTCCCCAGTTCCCGCCGCTTATCCCGCAGCCCTAACGCCCCATGCGAAGACTCGGTGGGTGAATCGACGTTCGCGAAATCGAAACACCCACCGATTACAATCTACTAATCTGTAGGCAATCGTATCTTTGCGCGCTCCGACGTGCTAAAGTACGCACCATTGCCCAGAGCCGGGAGAAGCGCTCCTGGCCCTGGGCAATGCTATGTTTTCCCACGAACAAGAAAGGAAAGGGAAATGGCAGCACAAGACTCCTCGGCAAAGAGCGGCGCCGGGGACAACATCGAGCAGTTCGGCTACAAGCAGGAGCTGCGCCGCGGGATGGGGCTTTGGGACGTCGTGATGTACGGCGTTCTGTTCATGGTCATCATCGCACCGCAATCTATCTTCGGATCGATCCAGCAGAACAGCCACGGCATGACGCCGCTCGTGTACATCATCGGCTTCGTCGCCATCATGTTCACGGCGCTCAGCTACATGCGGATGTCGGGTCGCTTCCCGATCGCCGGATCGGTGTACTCCTACGTGCAGCGCGGCATCAACCCGCACGTCGGCTTCATCGCCGGCTGGCTCATCCTTCTGGATTACATCCTCGTCCCGTCCCTGCTCATCGTCATGGTGATGAACTGGGGCGTAGCGCTCGTCCCCAACAGCCCGGCGTGGCTGTGGGCCGTGGTGTTCATCGCGTTCAACACGTTCGTGAACATCCGCGGCATCTCGATGAGCCGCGGCGTTGACTGGGTCATCTTCGTCATCGAGGTCGTCGCCGTCATCGCATTCATCGCGCTCGGCTGCAACTTCGTTTTGGGCGGCGGCGGAGCCGGCGGCTTCGTGCTCGACCCGATCTACCAGGAAGGCCAGGTCGACGCGCACTTCATCGCTTCGGGCATCTCGCTCGCGGCGCTGTCGTTCTTGGGCTTCGACGGCATGTCCACGCTCGCCGAGGAAACCCGCGAGCCGGAGAAGAACATCGGCCGCGGCATCCTCATCGCTCTGTGCGCCATCATCGTCGTGTTCGTCGCGCAGACCTACATGGCCGCCATCGTGCAGCCCGACTGGGCGAACACCGACCCCGACATGGGCTTCTTCGACTCCGTCATGCTGGTGGGCGGCCCGGTCTTCTACAAGATCATGCTCGTCATCAACATCGTGGCGATCGGCATCGCGAACATCATGAACGCGCAGATGGCCTCCTCGCGTCTTCTGTATTCCATGGGCCGCGACGGCGTTATCCCGCGCGCGTTCGGCAAGGTGCATCCGAAGTACAAGACCCCGTGGTTCTCGGCAGTGTTCTTGGCCGTCGTCACGCTGTGCCTGTCCATCCCCATGGGCGACAAGATGACCGAGCTCGCGGGCCTCGTGAACTTCGGCGCGCTCGCCTCGTTCATCCTTCTGAACTTCGCGGTGTTCTTGTTCTTCTTCATCCGCGAGAAGAAGCGCAACACGTTCGGCGATATCGTGAAGTACCTCATCTGCCCGTGGATCGGCATCGCCATTCTCGTGTACGTGTTCACCGGCTTCGAGACGATGACCTACATCGTCGGCATCGTATGGCTCGTCATCGGCCTTATCATCGGCGCCGTGAAGTCGAAGGGCTACAAGGAAGTCCCCGAGGCGTTCAAGCACCTCGAGGTGTAAGTCGAAAGGGCGCACAAGCGCACCGCACTCGCACCGTCAAAAGCCGCAGCTCGCATCCACGGGCTGCGGCTTTTTCATGCCCTGGGACGGGGAGGCGCCCCTCCCCCATACGAAAAGCCCCCTCACCGCAAACGGCTGACGCGCGGTGAGGGGGCTTCAGGAAGCGGATGAGGCGCGAAACGCGTTTATTTCATGACGTAACGGGCGATCGTGAGGATGAGCTTCTCGGTGCTGAGCGGTTTGGAGAGATGCTCGTTCATGCCCACGTCGAGGCTGTGGCGCACATCCTCGGAAAACGCGTTCGCGGTGAGCGCGAAGATCGGGACCGACATCGCGTCAGCGCGATCCATCGCACGAATGGCCTGCGTAGCTTCGTACCCGTTCATGACCGGCATCATGATGTCCATGAGCACAAGATCGATGCTGCCCTCATCTGACGCCGCGAACAAATCGACCGCCTGCTGGCCGTTGCGGGCGCAGATCACCTTCGCCCCGTGTTCCTCCAGGAAGAACTGCGCGATCTCAAGGTTGATGTCGTTGTCCTCGACGAGTAGGACCGCGATCGGCGCAAGATCGACGGCATCGATGTTGACAGGCTCCGGCTCTTCGGTGAAGTCGCCGTCGATCTTGAACGGGATCGTCACGAAGAACGACGTGCCCTCGCCTTCGTGGCTCGTGAAGTCGATGGTGCCGCCCATCTGCTCGACGAGCCCCTTCGAGATGGAAAGCCCGAGGCCCGTTCCGCGATACGTGGTGCGCGCGTTGTCGCGCTCTTCCTGCATGAACGGCTCGAACGCATGCTTCTGGAAGTCCTCGCTCATACCGATTCCCGTGTCGATGCAGGCGAACTTTAACACCGCGACGTCATCGCTGAAGCCGATTTCCTTGCACCACACGGTAACGCTGCCGCCCTCCTTATTGTAGAGGACCGCGTTCTGCGCCAGGTTCATGAGAACCTGCTTGAGGTGCTTGGGGCTGCCGAGAAGATGCTTGTGCGTCACATCGACGAGCGAGCGATTGACCGTAAAGCCGATGTGGCGTTGGTTGGCCTGGATCTGGGCAAGGGAATTCGCCTCGCGCAGAAGCTCGATCACGTCGAACGGCGTGCTGTCAAGCGTGGTGCCGCCGCTTTCGAGCTTGTTCATGTCGAGGACGCTGTTCACGAGCGACAGCAGGTAGCCCGAGGCCTCCCACACCTTGTCGCGGCATTCGCGCTGCTTCTCCTCGTCGCCTTCGAAGCGCCCCATCATCTCGACCATCCCGCGGATGCCGTTGATGGGCGTGCGGATGTCGTGGCTCATGCGGCGGAGGAAGTCGGCCTTGGAAAGGTTCGCCAAGCGTGCCTCCTCGACGGCATGCTCAAGCTCCTTCTTCTGGCGCTCAAGCTCCGCGTTGGTGCTGACGAGCTCAGCATTGGCCCGGGCGAGCTCCTCGTTTGCGAGAGCGAGCTTTGCCGTATAACGAGCGTCGCTTTCCTTTTGCTCGATCGCCATGCGGTCGACCTTGCGCGTCGCATGGTAGAGGTCGTCGGTGTCGCACACCGAGGCGAGCCACACCCGCCCGCCGTCGTGCCCGGGAAGATCGCGCTTGAAGATGCGGGTGCGAAGCTCTCCCGTTTTCGAGCAGAGATGCAGTTCATGCGCGCCGGAAAGCGCGGCGAACTCGGCTTCGGTGCAATCGCCGCAGACCAGCTGGTCCATGCGCATGCTCGTCGCAGCCTCGAATTCCTCGATGGATTCGTACCCGAGCATCCGAAGCACGAGGTCGCTCACCAAGACGATAGGGAAACCGGGGTCGAACGAGCCGCCGAGGATGCCGACGCCGTGGTTTTCGCACAGAAGCGCCTGGATCTCCTCGTCGATTCGGAGCGAGGAATACGGAAGCTCCTCAGCGTAGTAAAGGGCTTCCCGGTAGTCGCTTTTCACCATCATCGCATGCCTCGATTTCTCGTGCTTGCACAGAAAATGCGTCTATTTTACCAGAACAGGCAATCGACGAGGTCCCTTATCCTCAATGAAACCTACCGAAACGCTATGCAAGTCGGTAACGCCCCGAAACGCGCAGCTCATCGCACGTTTTCGGGGCGTTGAAGCTCAGTAAGCGACGTTACGAGATCCTCGCGCCATCCGCTCCATCGATGGCGATATTAGCCTTGAAAAAGGATGATAGGGCCCTTATCGCGTTCGCGACGTCGCAGGTGCCCGCGGTCTCGAAGCTCGAATGCATGGCGAGCTGGGCGATTCCCACATCGACCCCGTGCATGCTCACTTGGGTGTTCGACAGGTTGCCCAAAGTCGAGCCGCCGGGCATGTCGCTGCGGTTCGCGAACGCCTGGTACGGCACGCCCGCGTCGTCGCACACGGCGCAGAACACGGCGCGCGAGAACGCATCAGTGCAGTACTTCTGGTTGGCCGCTTCTTTCACGACGATCCCGCGGTTCAGGGCGACGCGGTTGCCCTCGTCGTACTTCTCGGGGTGGTTGGGGTTCACCGCGTGCGCGTTGTCGCAGCTCACGAGCATCGACTTCGCGAGCGCGCAGCGAAGCTCCTCGGGCGTGCGGCCGAGCGCCCCGTTCAGGCGCCCAAGCGCGTCGGCCAGAAACGTCGACAGGGCACCCTGCTTGGTGTTCGAGCCGACCTCCTCGTTGTCGAAGCATGCGAGCACCGTGACGTCGTGGGGGTTGTCGGCCGCGAGGAACGCCTCGAGCGAGGTGTAGGCGCACGCGAGATCGTCGAGCTTCGGCGCCGAGACGAACTCGTTTTCCCATCCCCACACGCACGGCTTCTGGCGGTTCACCAGGAAGAGGTCACGGGATAAGATGTCGCCCGCGTCGACGCCGAGGTCGCGTGCGATGCGCTCGTCGAGCGATCCTTTCCCCAAAAGCCCCGCCGACACGACCGGGCACAGATCGACCTGGCGGTTCGGCCCGAACGACTGGTTGATGTCGCGCTGGATGTGGGGCGGCATGCTGGGGATGAGCGCCACGTCGCCGGCGCTTTCGTACAGGCGGCTTTCCACGCGGGCGCCGTCGCGCACCATCACGCGCCCGGCGAGCCCGAGCGGGCGATCGAACCAGGTGTAGTCGACCGCGCCGCCGTACACCTCCACGTTGAGCCGCAGCGTGTCGGCCGGACCTGAAAGCTCACCTTCCGCCTTCACCTTGAACGTGGGCGAATCGGTGTGCGACGCCGCCACCTGAAAGTGGTAGTCATCGAGCGAAGAGCCCACCTTGAAGGCGACAAGGCTCGAGTTATTGCGCACGGTGTAGCACCGGCTGCCGCGATCCACGCGCCACGGCTCGCCTTCCGGCAGGTAGGCGAACCCGGCCGCGTCCAAGCGCTCGCGCAGCGTGCGAACCGTGTGGAACATGCTCGGGCACGAATCGATGAACTCCGCAAGGCCGCGCGCCGCCGCGACTTCCTCGTCGGAAACGGCTGCGGCTTCCTTCCCCACCGGCTGCGATTCGATAGGCTCGGCTTCCTTCGAGCACTCCATGTGCGCCCCTTCCCCGACGGCGCACGCAGCGCGCTACGCCATCATCTTCGACTCTTCGACCTTTTCGACGAACCAGATGATAAGCTTCTCCGTCGGCTTTCGCAGCACCAATCCCAAAAGCAGCGTCGGAGCGACGAACAACAGCAGGTAGCCGAGGTGCACGAAGAAGTCGCCGTTGTACACGCCGAACATGGCCGCGCGCATCATGTCGATGGTGTGCGTCGCCGGCAAAAACACGCTGATCACCTGGAAGAAGTCGGGCAGAAGCTGCAGCGGGTAGGCGCCGCCGCCGCCCGTGACCTGCAGGATGAGGATGACGACGGCGATGGCCTTGCCCAGGTTCGCGAACGACACGACGAGCGTGTAGATCATGAGCGAGTCCACGAGCCCCGACACCCAGAAGCACACCATGAACAGCACCGGGTCGGTCACCTGCACGCCGAGGAAGAGCATGTTGCCAAGCCCCACGACGGACGTTTGGAGCAACGACAAGAACCCGATCACGCAGTAGCGACCGAAGTACAGCTCGCGCGGCTTGGGGTTGTCGAGCGTGGCGAACTGCTTGTCGGACACGCGCGGCTTGATAGCCACGAGCAGAAGCAGCGCGCCGATCCAGATGGCGAGCGAGGTGTAGAGCGGCGCCATCTGCGAGCCGAAGTTGTTAGCCGGGAACACCTCGTGGCGGTCGAGCGCCACCGGTGACGCCACCGCCGACGCCAGGGCCGCCGGGTCCGATCCGATGGCCTCGCGCAGCTTTTCCACATCGCCCGAGGAAAGCGCCGCGCGCAGGTTCGAGGAAAGCTCCGTGAGCTTGCCCGCGGTCTGTGAGAGCTCTGACTGCGCGTCGGCGAGCTTGCCTTTCGCGGAATCGAGCTTGCCCGCCACGGAGTCCGCATCTCCCGCGAGGTCCGCCGAGGCGTCGTCGAGTTTCGACGCGCCGTCTTTCAAGGTGGACACGGCGTTTTGCACCGAGGCGGAAAGCTTGTCGAGCCCCGGCAGGATGTTCTGGTCGTAGTCGGACTTCACCGACGAAAGGCTCTGCGCCGCCTTGTCGGCCAAATCCTGGATCTCGGTGCGCTGGGCGACCGCGTCGCCGTAGCCCTTCTCCACCGAATCCGCCGCGGAGTACAGCGAGCTCGCGAGCTTGTCGAGCAGGTCGATCGACTCGTCCATCTGCGACAGGAGCACGTCGATGAGCGGGACGTAGCTCGAGTCCACGCTGCCTTTCAAGTCCTCGAGCGCGCGCTCGATCGACTGCAGGTCGCTCACCTCGGTCTCGACGACCGCGGCGCGGGACCGCAGATGCGTCGCCGAGTCGCCCGTGAGTTCGCCCACGTTATCGTACACGTCGCTTACCTGCGCGCTGATGCCGAGGTACCCCTCGGCCGAGGCGCTGATCGCCTGGGAAAGGGCATCGGTCGAGGAATCGAGGGCGCCCGCGATGCCCGATGCGGTGTCGCCGCCGTCGCGGGCGATGTCGCCGATCTTGCCCGCCTCGTCCTTCGCCTGCGACAGCAGGTCGCTCGAGTTCGAGATGAGCGACTTCGACGAGTCGATGAGCTGCGAGTACATCCCGAGCACCGACGAGGCCGAGGTCATCTGCCCCGCCATGGTGTCGACGTGGTCGGCGAGCGTGCCCACAACACCGCTCAGGTCGGCGTCCTGCGAGTACTTCGACAGCGCCGACACGATGGAGAGCGCCACGTCGGAAAGCGTTTCGGTGAAGACCTCGTTCACCTGGGTCGATACCTGGTCGGCGCCCTGGTCGGTCACCTTCGGAGCGATGGCGTTTTTCTTCTCGTTGGCGTAGTAGACGATCTGCGCGTGGTCGACCTCGTCGGAGTAGAAGGTCATCATGTCGCTGCTGAAGCTCTTCGGTATGACGACGGCCGCGTAGTAACGCCCCGACTTCACGCCGTCGAGCGCGTCGTCTTCGTCGGTGAACGTCCAGTTCAGCTGATTGTTCGCGCGCAGCTGGCCCACCACCTGGTCGCCGACGTTTATCTCGAGGGGCACCAGATCGCTCTCGTAGCCCTCGTCGGAGTTCGCCACGGCCACGGTGAGGTTGCCGGTATTACCGAACGCGTCCCAGCACGCGATGACGTTGTACCACGTGAAGATCGACGGCAGGAACACGAGCCCGATGACGATGATCACGGTGATCGAGTTGTTGAACAGGTGCTTCAGGTCGGTCTTGAAGATGCGCCAAATGTTTTTCATCTATCGCACCTCCCCTTCGTCGTCGCCTGGCTGCTTCGCGTGCTTGCCCGCGGGTTTTTCCTGTTTGGGCGCCGGCGCCTTGCCGTGCTTGCCCAAGGGGCGCGTCGTCTGCGCGACCGCGGAGGCGGCCTGCGCTATCAGAGAGTCACGAGCGGCCCCCGGCTTTCTGCCTTCCGCGTAGATGCGGCGCACTTCCTCGTCGGGCATGTCGACGAGCGACGCCTGGCGCTCGATGTTGTCGCGGACGAATTCCACCACGACAAGGAACACAAGCACCAGCACGATCCACAGAAGCCACAGCGTGAGCGTGACAACCTTCTCCATCTCCGTCGTGGCGAACACGATGGCGATGATGGCGGGCACCGCGATCCCGATCACGATGGCGCCGCGTTTCAGACGCGGGTACCACCTGATGAAGCGCGCCGCGTGCGCCGTCATGCGATGGCGGAAGTCCTCGCGGTCGGAAAGCACGCGCACGAGCTGCGCCATGCGGAAGCGGCGCTCGGGCAGGTGCACCTCCTCGCCGTTGATGATATCGGAGCGCTCGATGCGGTTCGCGAACAGGCGGATGAGGTTCGAGAAGTACGGGCGCAGGAAGATGCCGATCGCCATGAAGACCACGAAGAACACCGCGAGCGTGCCGATATAGTGCGCCCAGTCGGCCGCGTAGAACCCGCCGATCGTCTCGCGCAGGGCATTGATGCCGTAGGTGAACGGGAAGATCGGATAGACCGCGCGGAAGAACGGCGAGGTCATCTCGATGGGGTAGAGCCCCGTCGCGCCCGGGATCTGCACGAAGATGAGGATGATGCACAGCCCCTTGCCGATGTGCTGCAGCGTGGTCGACAGCGTGAGCTGCATCGCCAGGAACGTGAGCGACAGGATGACGCCCGTCAGCAGGAACAGCGGCGGCGACACGCACTGCACGCCGATGACGAGGCACCCCGTGCAGCAGATGATCGCCTGAGCAGCCACCATGAAGCCGAAGAATATGTAGCGCGCGACGAAGCGCTGGCCGGCCGTGAGGTTCTCGATGCCCTCGTCGTCGACCTCGATGCGCATGATGACCATGAGCATGAACGCGCCGATCCACAGCGACATGTTGATGAACAGCGGCGCCATGCCCGAGCCGTAGGCGTTCAACGGGAAGAGGTACTCTGTTTCGACCTCGGTCGGCGACTGCATGAAGTCCGCCACCTTCGCGGCGTCGATCGTCGTGCCGTCGCCGAAGAAGTCGGTGATGGCGGTGGAGGTTTTCAGCGCGACGACGTCGGTCTTCACCGTTTCAATGCTCGACTGCAAGTCGGCGAGCAGGCCGTCGGTCTGGGAAAGGGCGTCCTTCGCCGTGCCGAGCGATCCCGAAAGCTGGTCGAGCAGCGCGTCGGCCTGATCGACCAGCACCGTCTGCCCGGCGCACGCGGCCGAAAGGTTGCTCACGGCAACGGACAGGTTGCCGACGCCGCTGTTGATCGCGGGGAACGTGGTGGACGAAAGCGTCGAGCGGTACGAGTCGGCGTTCGCGATGGTGCTCTGCACCGCGGTGTTGACCGAATCCGCGGCGCTCGCCGCCGAAGTGGCGACGCTTCCCATGTCGGCGTTGATGTTCGAGAGTTCTTCGAGCGACTGGTTGGCGTTGGCGTTGGCCTGGCGCAAACGGTCGATGACCTTGCCGATCTGCTCCTTGTCGGCGTTGTCGTCGGGAAGTTCTTGCTGGAGCTGGGAGAGCTCGTCGATGATGGCCTCGTTCGCGCTCACCACGGCACTGCCCTGGCTGAGCGCGCCGTCGACCTTGCCCTGCGCACCGACGACCGCGCTCGCCGCGCCGCCGATAGCGGTGTTCACCTTGGCGGCCGACTGTGAGAGGTAGATGGACCCCGAATCCATGGCGCCCATGAGCCCCGACGAGAGCTTCGACACGTCGTTCTGCGTCGTCGTCATGAGGGACTGGACGATGAGCAGCTGGTCGCTCACGTCCTGGATCGTTCCCTTCGCGTCGCCCATGAGCGATTTCGCGTCGTCGACCTTGCCCTGCGCGGAGGAAGCCGCGTCGACGAGCCCCGCCACCGAGTCGCGCGCGCCCGAAATGGCGTTCTGCGCCTTCGATATGCCCTCGACCGCGTTATCGTGGGAGGTGTCGAGCTTGCCCTGCGCGGCGGAAACCTCGTCGCCGAGCGTGTCGACCACCGTCTGCGCGACCGTCGACACGAACGTTGCGTTGATCGTGTTGTCGAGCGTGTTCGCGCCCGTGTCGGTGATCTTCGGCGACACGGGGTTCATCTTCTCGTTCACGTAGTATTCGAGCTGCGGCTGCTGGAAGTCGCCCGTGAGAAGCGTGAGCAAATCGGAGCTGAAGTCGCTCGGCATGATGAAGGCGGCGTAGGCGCTGCCGGTCTTCACCGCCTCTATCGCGGTGTCGCGGTCGACGACGTCCCATCCGAGCTGGTCGTTTTCCGCAAGCTGGTCGATGACCATGTCGCCGAGGTTCAGCTCGCCGGTAAGGTCGCTCGACGAGCCGGCGTCTTCGTTCACCACGCAGATGCGCAGGTTGCCGGTGTTGTTGTAGGGGTCCCAGAACCCAATGACGTTGAACCAGGTGTACAGCGACGGAAGCGCGATGAGGACCAGCACGACGGCGATGGAGGCCGGTGCCTTCAATATACGAAGAACGTCGCGCTTGAGAACGCGCAGCACGTTAGACAACCCCGCCCCTCCTTCTTTTCGATTGCGTTTAGGCGGTAAGGGCGCAGTTCACCCTTGGAAAAATGCGTTTTCTTGCATTGTATCGGGGAAACCGCAGCGCATACGGTCGACGTGCATAATTCCACAAGTGTGGCATAAAGCGCCCGCGACGGCCTGACGCAAGCGCCCGTGCGGGGCGCGGCACACGTGCCCCGCCCCGCAACGCAAGACGCGTTACAGGGAAAAGGGCTTGTCGTGTTCGAAAATGACGATTTTTCGCGAGCACAGCATGGTTAAAGGCTCTATCAAGGCCCGATTCGGGCTCGAGGAAGCCGCCCAAGAAAAGTTATTCCCCATATCGAAACGATATGGGGAATAACTTTGAGGCGAATGAGGCATGCGGAGGCATTTACCGCGAAAAATCGAAATTTTCGAACACGCGAGGGCGTTTTTCCCGTTTGAGGCCAAGCCTGCGACGGGAGCCGCACCCTCTTTTTCCTGCATCAGCAGCCCTCCACTGCGGTCGCGGCGGCCGGGGCGTGCTCCACGAAGTCGGCGATCGTCGCCGAATCGACGTACTGTTCGATGACCTCATCGAGCCCAGCCCAGAAGCGCACCGTGGTGCACGCGTCCTTGCGCGGGCAACCGTCGGAACCGTCTTCGAGCGCGAGGCACACGACCGGCACGGTGGATCCTTCGGCGGCGCGCAAAACGTCCCCCGCCCGGATGTCGGCGGCGTCGCGGGCGAGCGCGTAGCCGCCGCCCTTGCCGCGCACGCTGCGCACGAGCCCCGCAGCCATGAGCGGGCGGACCACCTGTTCGAGGTACTTGAGCGAGATGTCCTCTTCCTCAGCTACTTTGCGCAAGGGAATCTTCCCGCCAGGGCCCTGTTGGGCAATGCGGATGATAAGGCGCATCGCGTAGCGCCCTTTCGTCGTGATGAGCATGATTCCCTCGCCTTCCCCCGAAGCCTTGAAGCACGCGCCGGCCGCGCTCGCGCAAGGACGCATCCGGCGCACCTGCACGCAGCAGCGCACGTTTCCGCACTTCATAACACGTTTAGAGCCGCATACGCGCAACCTCGCCGCTTCGGCGATTCCGTTACGCGAATCGGATTAACGCTTGACATTTTAGCGCATGACGGTATCTTATTCCTAGAAAAATCATAGGAATAAGCCAAGACGAGAGGGAGCTTATTTATGGAAACGAACACGCAGAGCCCGCTGCTCAAACTGCAGGGGCTTTCCGCCTCGGTAGGCGACAAGCCCATCCTGCACGACATCGACCTTTCCATCGGCGCGCATGAAACGCACGTCATGATGGGGCCGAACGGCGCCGGCAAATCGACGCTGGGGCACGTCATCATGGGCGACCCCGAGTACACCGTCACGAACGGCTCGATCGAGTTCAATGGACAGGATATCACCGAATCCTCCCCTGACAAGCGCTCGCGCGCGGGTCTTTTCCTGAGTTTCCAGGCTCCGGTCGAGATTCCCGGCGTGCCGCTGTCGAGCTTCCTGCGCGCCACGGTGGAAGGCCGCGAGGGCTTCAACATGAAGGGCAAGCAGTTCCGCAAGCACGTGCGCGAGCTGGCCGAAAGCCTTGACTTCGATCCAGCCTACCTCGACCGTGAGCTGGGCGTGGGCTTCTCGGGCGGCGAGAAGAAGAAGCTCGAGATGCTGCAGCTTTTGCTCCTGAAGCCGAAGCTCGCCATCCTCGACGAAACCGACTCGGGCCTCGACGTCGACGCGCTCGGCGTGGTTTCCCGCGGCATCGAGGAGTACCGCCGTACCTGCGACGGCACGCTTATCATCATCACCCACAACACGCGCATCTTGGAGCACGTCGACGTAGACCGCGTGCACGTCATGGTGAAGGGCCACCTCGTCCACGAGGACTCCGCCGACCTCATCGCCGACATCGACGCGCACGGCTTCGAGCGCTTCGAGGCTGCTCAGGCGACCCCCGAAGCCGACGCGTAAGGGGGCCCGCCATGGCAAAGCAACGCACCGAGGTCGCGGACATCGACCGCAGCCTCTACGACTTCAGCTACAGCGAGGACTCCGCCGAGAAGCTCGACGCGGGCCTCACGCCCGAGATCGTACGCGAGATCTCCGCGAAGAAGGACGAGCCCGCGTGGATGCTCGAGCATCGCCTGAAGTCGCTTGAGATCTACAACGAAAGCAAAACGCCTGATTGGGGCCCGTCCATCGCCGGCCTCGACATGGATCACATCGTCACGTACGTGAAGCCCAACACCGACCAGAAAAGCGACTGGGACTCCCTGCCCGACGACGTGAAGAACACCTTCGATCGCCTCGGCATCCCCAAAGCTGAGCGCAGCTACCTGGCGGGCGTCGGCGCGCAGTACGACTCCGAGCTCGTGTACC
>CAKUGU010000017.1 GCA_934654815.1 uncultured Ellagibacter sp. | reverse complement strand
CACGTGCAGGATGAGCAGCACCATGGCGCCGACGACGGCGGCGAGGGCGCGGTGGATCTTCTCGGTCATGATGGCGACCATGACGACGACGAACACCACGACGGCGATTATTTGCGTGACATCCATGAGTTTGCATCACCTTCGTTTTGACATCGCGTTTTGGCAAAAACGTTCGAATTATATACCTCGAACGGTTGCGAAACGGTTAAATGTCGGGCGATGATACGCGAAAGGCGGGGCGCGCTACGGCAACGCCGCACAAGAGACTACGCCCGAGCGCATGCGAGTACGCGACGAGCTGTCGGGAGCGCAAACGCGACAGAATGCGGGTTCGCAGGGTTCGGGGGTGTTGCCGGAGGAGCCGGCGCTACTTCTCGCCGAAGAACGCGCGGGCCTCGTGGGCGGCGGGCAGGTCTTTGCCGTTGTCGGCCGCGAAGCGCATGCAGCCTCGGGCAGCTTCCGTGTTGCCGAGCGCTTCGTGGAGCTTGCCCTCATGCACGGCGTACTCGACGCGCAGGCGCATGCACTGCTCGGCGTTGCCCCAGATGACACGGTAGTTCGCAAGGAGGGAATCGGTGTCATGGGAAAGCCTCGCGTCCGCGACGGCGCGCGCCCACTCGAGGTAGCTGCGCCGCTGCGCCGCGACCTCGTCGGTGGAGTCGACATGGAGCATGAGCGCCTCGTTCGCAAGGTCGCTCACCTTTTGCGACCCGAAGAGCGCGCCGACGAGCGGCACGAGGTCGGCGTAGAGCGCAAGGCGCGTCCCGTCGTCGGGCGCATCCTGGACGCTTTCCTGCAGGAGCAGCCCGATCTTCGCGGCCTCGTTGCGCTTCCCCAAATCGATGAGGGCGTTCGCGTAGAAGGAAAGATACCAGGCCGAAAGCTCGTTCAAGGGCGCCGAGGCCGATGCGGCGATCTTCTCGCCGCCTTCGACGAAGGCCTTCGCGTCGCAGCCGTCGTTGTAAAGGGAGACGAGCGATTCGGCCTTGTTCTGCGCCATGCCGGCGAACAGGCGGGTGAACACGAACAATCCGCCGAGCAGAAGCACGACCGAAACCGCGGCGCCCGCTGCAGTGAAGCCCATGGCCTGGCCGGCGATAAGGGACCATGCGTTCACGACCACGAGGGGTACGGCGACCGCCGCGACGCACGCCAAGATCTCGTAGCGCTTGAAATAGGTGAGCATGGGGTTCCCTTCTTTTGTCGTCGCAGCGCGTTCGGAGCTACGGAGCCGCGTTCCTTACGCGTTCGCCTCGCGCGAACGGTACGCGAACCAGTATGCCACGCCGACGGCCACGCCGCCGACGATATTGCCGAGCGTGGCGATGAGGATGTTGCCCACCACGCCGCCGAGCGCGACGGCGCCCGGGGCCCCGACGCCGAGCGAGTTCATGAGGAAACCGCTCGGAAGGAAGAACATGTTCGCGACGCAGTGCTCGAACCCGCAGGCCACGAACGCGGTAATGGGAAGGAAGATCCCCAGGACCTTGTCGACGACCGAGCGGGCCGAAAAGCCGATCCACACGGCGAGACACACGAGGACGTTGCAGAGGATGCCCTTCGCGAAGATGACGCCCGGCGCGAGCGCCGCCTTCGAAGCGGCGACCGACACCATGGTCTCGCCTACCGCTCCCCCGTTCATTGCCGCCATCTGCGACGCGTACACGAGCAGCACCACGACAAGCGAGCCTACAAGGTTGCCGAGCCATACCGTGACCCAGTTGCGCAAAAGCGCGCCCACGCCGATCTTGCGGGAAAGGAGCGAGCACACCATAAGCGAGTTGCCGGTGAAGAGCTCGGCACCGCAGCAGAGCACAAGCACGAGACCGAGGCAGAAGCATGCGCCGCCGCCCGCGCGCTGGACGGCGAATGGGAGCGAGGAGTCGCTGGTGAACAGGCAGAAGAACATCGCGCCGAACGAGATGAAGGCGCCGGCGAGCATTCCCGCGACGAACATGCGCGAAAGCGGCATGGAGCCCTTCGACATGCCGAGCGCTTCAGCTTTCGCCTCGGTTTGCGCCGGGCTGAGCGCGTCGATTGAAATCGTCTTCTGATCTGCCATTTCTCCCCCTCTGTAGTGCGTGACACGTTAAAGCGATATGCTGATTGAAGCAGACGAGCGTCTGACCTGGGATGTTAAATGGCGGAGATGCATGCGAATCGAACACACCCGAGACGTTCTGCGCGCCTCACAACGGCTTTGAAGGCCGCGGGGCCCACCAGGACCCATCCATCTCCGTGAGAAACCTGCCCCTCGAAACGAGAGCGAATCCATTGTAGGCACAAAAGTAGCAAATGGACAATCGCCCGTCGCGAGGCGGCTGAAAAGACGGGTGAACAGCATGCGGGCGGGACGGTCATGCGAACGAACGCGGCCGACGCTTGGCAGCGGGGCGAGTGCGGACGTAAACGCGAACACGCGAGGACGCGTGCGTCACATGGCCGCTCCCATGACGGAAACCACGAGGGCCGCGACGATGGCGGCGAACGCGACAACGAGCAGGACGGCAGTCTCGCGCAGACAGCTCGCCTTGAAGATGCGCGGGAACCAGCGCTTCGGCAGACGCCGGTCGGACAGTAGGTAGAGCAGGGGCCCGAAGGCGCCGAACACGAGCAGGCCGTACGTCGTAAGGCGGCACCAGAAGGGCCAGGACGCAACGGCAAGTTCGGGGTCAGGCGTCCAAACGACGTTCACAAACACGGCGACGAACAGCGCGAACGTCAAGCCGAGCATCACGTTCCACGCAACGCCCACGCCGAAGGGTATGGACATGAGGAGCCGCGACGCCGCTTCGCGAAGCGGCGCGACCGCGCGTTTCAGGCCGCCGTGCGACGGGCGTGCGGCCGTCGGCGCTGGAGCGACGGAAGCGGTCCCGCACGACGAGGGCGCGGGCATAGGATGAGCAAGGCGCATGGAAGCCGGCGCCGCAGCGGCCCCGTTCTGCGCAGACCGCATCGCTCGTAAGGCAGCCGCCGGCCCGCCGAAATACGCGGCGGCAGCCTTCTCGAGGGCGCAGCGCATCGTGCGCGCGGAGTCGTATCGGCGGTCGGGGTCGAGCGACATCGCCTGCGCGATGACCTCGCGCAAAGACTCGAACAGCCCCTCGCCCCGAAACCCGCTTTCACGGGATTCGGGTGCGGGCGGCTTCCCCTTCGCGCAGAAGTAGAGCACCGCGCCGAGCGCGTAGATGTCGCTTCGCACGTCCGTCTGACCGAAACCGTATTGTTCTGGCGGGGCGTAGTCACGCGTGCCGAAGCGCACCGTGTCGGCACGCGCGCCGGCGGTAAACGTGCGCGCGATGCCGAAGTCGATGAGGTGGAGCGAGTCCTGCGCGAGCATGATATTGCTCGGCTTGAGGTCTCGATGGATGAGGGGCGGGTCGAACGCGTCGTGCAGCTCGCCGAGCGCGTCGGCGAGGCGAAGGCCCACGTCGATTGCGAGCGCGGAGCCGGGGCCCGTGCGCTCGACAACAGCGTCGAGCGTTTCACCTGGCACGAGCTCCATCACGACGATGCGCTCCTCCCCTGCGTCGTGGCAATCGTATACGCGCGGAAGGTGCTTGAACGCCGCGCCCGCTTCCGTCGCCGCGGCGAGCTTCTCGTACGCGCCGCCGATTCCCGAGTCACGGGCGAAGCGCTTGCGGATGAAAGGCCCCGAAACCGCGCCGTCCGGCTCGACGAGCGTAACGCGCTCGGTGCGTTCGCAGCCGGTGTCCTTCAGTACCGCGTCGACGTGGTAGCGCGCGTCGCGTTCGAGGCATTCGAGTTGTTTGGCGAGGTCGCTTCTCATAGCATGACATGGTAGCATCCCCGTCGCCCGCCGCGGGCGCGAAGCCTACGACGCGATGGTCTGCTCGCCGAATTCGTAAAGCTGCTCCTCGGTTTCGGCGAGCGTGAGGTCGCGGTCGATGCAGAAGATGATAATCGCGTCGCGGCGGTTCTTGCAGTACAGCTCGGAGAGGCCGGCGATGCGCAGCACGCGGTTCGCTTCGGTAAGCGTGCACCCCATCGCGAAGATGAGCTGCAATAGCTTGTCGCGCGACGGCTTGCGGTCGCCCATGAATATCTGGTAGCCGAACGTGGGGTTGAGGCCGGCGGCTTTCACGACCGCGGGTCGCGAAAGCCCCTTCTCCTCGAGAAGGTTCTGAAGGTAGATCGGCAGGCTCGGGTGGTTGATGTGGTGTTCGTCGGCGAACTGCGCCGGGTCGGGCGAATCGAGCAGCTCCCGAAGGAGCTCTTCAGTCAAAGGTTCGTCCACAGAAAGCTCCTTTCAAGGCCGAGTGGGTTGGTTTGCCCTGGCCGCTATGCGACTTCGAACGTCTGGGTAGCAAGTTTAGCGTTCTTGGAAGCGAAATACTCACTGCATTCAACGGTGAGCGTCGACTGATCGCTGAGCGAATAGGCGACCTGGACCGTCTGCGTGGCGCCTGGCTTCACGTCCTTCAGCGTGGTACCGGAATCGTAGCCTTCGGTCTTCGCTGAACTAACCATTGCTGAATCGAGCTGCACATCGTTCTGGAACGCCTTAGCGGAAACCGCGGCAGCGAAGGAGATGTCGGAATCAGAATTGTTCGTCCAGGTATAGGTGACGATTGCAGCGGGGTTGCCCTGGTAGTCGCTCACGACGCGACATCCGTCGATCGACACGGTATAGCGAGAAGAGGAAGCGCTGGCAGACGAATCAGTAGCGGCGTTTTGCGCGACCTGAAGCTGCGAACCCGTATCGGCGGCGCTCGACGTGGCCGATTGGATCGCCGAAGAATAGAACGACTGCGTGGCAAGGACGACCACGAACGCCACGACGTTGATCACGATGGCTGCGATGCCGAGTCCCTTGACCGAACGCTTGCCCTTAGCGCACGAGACGGTGCCGACGATTGCGAGAACGAAGCCGACCACGGCGACAAGTGCCGACAGGTTGTTAACGATCGGGATGAACGACGTCGCCACCGCGACGATGGCCAGGACGAACCCGGCGATTGCAAGCCCCGATTTCGGTTTCGACTGCGCATGCGGCGTCGGCTGAGTCGATGCGGATTGAGTCGCAGCCTGCGGGCCGCCTGCATGATGATTGATTTCCTGTGCCATGACTTTCCTTCCCTACTTGCGATTGATGCTGAACCCATCGTAAGAAAGGCGGCCTGGCGTTTCATTAGCTGCGAGCTAATGAAACTTCGTCATTTGCGCAGGTTTTGGGTAGGCGGCGTGGAAAAGGGCTTCGGCCTTGCGACAAAAGGCCAGGTCGCGATTTGCAGTGAACGGCGTCATCTCCGAACGCAAATCGAAACCTGCGCAAATGACGCAGTTTCGATACGGAAGAGACTCGTTTGGAGCGCAAAAAAACGGTGGGACGGGTTTCCCGTCCCACCGCGACTTGTTTGTGCGGAGCTTACGCCTCCATGCCCAACCTCAGGGCCTGCTTGTTCTTGTCGATGAGCGTGGCCTTCTTCGGCGGCACGCACTTGTCGATCGCCGCGAAGAGCACGTCTTCGTCGCAGAAGGGGTCGGCTGCGAACAGCGTGCCCACGAGCACGATGTTGCCGAGGCCCTTCAACCCCGCCTTCTCGGCGAGCTCGGTCGCGGGAACGGCTTTCACGGTGACATCGGTACGCGAAGGCAGCGTCGGCGCGAGCGTCGAATCGACGACGATGAGGCCGCCAGGCTCCACCGTATCCGCGAACTTATCGAGCGACGGCTGGTTCATCGCCACGAGCACCTGCGGCACCGTGACGAGTGGGCTTCCGATCGGATCTTTCGCCAAACACACGCTGCAGTTCGCGGTGCCGCCGCGCATCTCGGGTCCGTAAGAGGGCAGCCACGACACCTCGCGTTCGGAGATAAGCCCCGTGTACGCGATGACCTTCCCCGCGAACAGCACGCCCTGCCCGCCGAAGCCGGCGAGCACGATGCGCCTGTCATCAAAAGCTTGAGCGCTCATCAGTTGTCCCCCTTCGCCGACTCTGGATGGGCGATCGGGCATGCGGCCGAGCGAGCCGACGCCGCCTCCGCCGCGTTCGCGAAGCCGTCGGCGACGACGTCGCGGTACACGCCGAGCGGGTAGTACGGCAGCATGTTCTCGCGCATCCACGCGAACGCCTCCTGCGGGGTCATGCCCCAGTTGGTCGGGCACGTCGACACGACCTCGATGAACGAGTAGCCCACCCCGTCTATCTGGTACTGGAACGCCTTCTTGATGGCGCGCTTCGCCTTGCGGATGTTCTTCGGGCAGTCCACCGTGACGCGCTCGATGTACGCCGGGCCGTCGAGCGTGCTCAAAAGCTCGCACACGCGCACGGGATACCCCGCCGTCGACACGTCGCGCCCGTATGGCGATGTCTGCGTGACCTGGTTCGGAAGGCTCGTCGGAGCCATCTGACCGCCCGTCATGCCGTAGATCGCGTTGTTGATGAAGATAACGGTGATGTGCTCGCCGCGCGTCGCCGCGTGGACGGTTTCGGCCATGCCGATGGACGCCAAGTCGCCGTCTCCCTGGTAGGCGAACACGACGTTGTCCGGCAGCACGCGCTTCACGCCGGTGGCAACCGCGGGCGCACGGCCGTGCGCGGCCTCGATCATATCGCACCCGAAGAAGTCGTACGACATGACCGAGCAGCCGACCGGCGCGACGCCGACGGTTTCCCCTTCCACGCCGAGTTCGTCGATCGTTTCGCACACGAGGCGATGGACGATGCCGTGCGTGCAGCCCGGGCAGTAGTTCGTCACAACGGGCAAAAGGGAATGGGGACGTTCGAACACGATCTTCTCTTTCTCGGCCATTACCTTCCCCCTTCCTTTTCCGCGATGCCGCGAATAGCGCCGAGCACCTCTTCGGGCGTCGGGATGATGCCGCCGGTGCGGCCGTAGAACTCGACCGGAGCGCGCCCGTTCACGGCGAGGCGAACGTCATCGACCATCTGGCCCATGTTCATCTCGACCGAAAGGTAGGCCTTGGCGTTCGGGATGGTACGCTCGATGGCCTGGGTCGGGAACGGCCACAGCGTGATCGGGCGCAGAAGGCCCGCCTTCACGCCGGCCTCGCGCGCTGCGACGACCGCGCTTCGCGCCACGCGACTCGATGCGCCGAACGCGACGACGACGATCTCGGCATCGTCGCACATGAACGTTTCGGCGCGCTGCTCCTTTTCCTTGATGACCTCGTAGCGCTTGAAGCGTTCGACGTTCAAATCCTCCAAGGCCTCGGCCGTGAGGTAGAGCGAGTTCACGATGTTGTGGGCGCGCTTGTTCTTGTGCCCGTTCGTCGCCCAGGGCTTTTCGGGCAGGCTTTCCTTCGGCTCGGGAAGCACGACCGGTTCCATCATCTGGCCGAGCATGCCGTCGGCGAGCACCATCACGGGCGTGCGGTACTCGTCGGCCAGATCGAACGCATCGTAGACGCAGTCGGCCATTTCCTGCACGGTGGACGGCGCGAGCACGGGCATGAAGAAGTCACCGTGCCCCGAAGCACGCGTGGCCTGCCAGTAGTCGGACTGCGACGGCTGGATGCCGCCGAGGCCGGGGCCCCCTCGCTGCACGTTGATGATGACGCCCGGTAGATCGGAGCCCGCCATATACGAAATCCCTTCGCCCTTAAGCGAGATTCCCGGGCTCGACGACGACGTCATCGCGCGTGCACCCGCACTCGCCGCGCCGTAGACCATGTTGATCGCGGCGATCTCGCTTTCGGCCTGCAGATACGTCCCGCCGATCTTCGGCATGCGCTTGGACATGTAGGCCGCGAGCTCGGTCTGCGGGGTGATGGGATACCCGAAGAAGAAGCGGCACCCGGCGCGCAGGGCGCTTTCCGCAAGCGCTTCGTTTCCCTTCATCAGAACTTTCTCGCCCATTCGAATCACCTCCATACCGTGATCGCGACGTCGGGGCACATGGTCGCGCACGAACAGCACCCCGTGCATTTTTCCTCGTCGACGCAATGCGCCGGATGATAGCCCTTGGCCGTGATCCGGGCATGGTCGAGCTCGATGATGTGGGTCGGGCAAACGTCCACGCACAGGCCGCAGCCTTTGCAGAAGCCCTCGTCCACTTGGATTCTCGCCATAAAGCGTCCACCCTCTCTCGTTTATTCGTTTCCCCACGTGACCTGGCGATACGGAGCAATCGCATAAAGGGGCGCCGTGTCGCCCGCCCGCGCAAGCGCTTGTTCGCCCGCTTTAGCGAACCGTTTCGCGACGACGTGCGCAACAAGCGGGATGCCCGCCGCACGCGCGACGTCGCAGGCGAAGCGCGCGCCCTCTTCGATGCACGCGGCGGTCGTGTCGCCCATAAGGTGCGAGTTGTCGACGACGCCCGTCGCACGAAGGCGGCACGCGTCCTCGATGTCGTGCAGAACCCCGATCGCCTCTGCAGGCGTTTGCGTGAGCGCCCGGAAGCGGTTCACCACGTAGAGCATGCGGTAGCTGCCCTGCGCGATGACGCCTGAGAAGCGCCCGAGCGCGGATGCCCCCGCATCGTCGCCCCCTACGTCGATGACAACGAGCCGCCCCGCATCCGCCTGCGCGCGCTCGATCGCCGGCGCGACGGCACCGGTGAGCGCGGGCATGTCGATGTTGCACGACGGCCCCGCGTATACCGGCGACACGACGTCGACGCCTGCGGCTTCGAGCTCGGCACGCTCGTCGCTCGAACGGAAATACGGGTTTACGACGTCGAGGTCGACGAGCGTGACCGCACGTCTCCCCGCCGCCGCATCCCGCGCGAGCGCGAGCGAGAACGCGGTCTTGCCCACGCCGTAGTGGCCGCACACGACGACGACGCCCGAAAGCTCCTCAGGCTGGAACGTGCGCACTACAGCAAGCCTTCGGGAAGCTTCGGCGCCTTCAGGTCCGCCCCGTCCTTCTGGCGAATGGCCACGCGGCGGATCTTGCCGTTCACCGTCTTCGGAAGCGCGTCGACGTATTCCACGATGCGCGGGTACTTGTACGGCGCCGTGCGATGCTTCACCCACGCCTGCAGCTCGCGCGTGAGCGCGTCGGAGGGGGTGAACCCGTCGGCGAGCACGACCGTCGCCTTGACGGCGAAGCCGCGAACCGGGTCGGGCACGCCGGTGACGGCGCATTCGCGCACGGCCTCGTGCTCCAAAAGCTCGCTTTCGATCTCGAAGGGCCCGATGCGGTAGCCCGAGGACTTGATGACGTCGTCGTTGCGCCCGACGTACCAGAAGTAGCCGTCCTCGTCGACCCAGGCGGTGTCGCCGGTGTGGTACCAGCCGTCGTAGATGGCGTTCTCGGTCTTCACGGGGTCGCGGTAGTACTCCATCATGATGCCCGCAGGGCGCGGCTCCATGCGGATGCAGATCTCGCCCGTCTCGCCGGTGTTGCAGCGCGAGCCGTCGTCGCGCTGGATCTCCACGTCGTAGAGCGGCACCGGCTTGCCCATGGAGCCGGAACGCGGCGTGGAATGCGTGAGGTTCGCGATGGTGAGCGGCGTTTCGGTCTGGCCGAAGCCCTCGAAGATGGTGAGCCCTGTATGCTCCTTCCAGAAGTTGAAGAGGTCCGGGTTCAGCGCTTCGCCTGCGGTCGTGGAGTACACGAGCGAGGACAGATCGTAGTCGTCGAAGTTCTCCGACATCATGAGGCGGTACATCGTCGGCGGGCAGCACAGCGTCGTGATGCGGTACTTCCCGATGAGCGAGAGGATCTCACTCGGGTGGAAGCGGTCGAAGTCGTAGGTGAAGACGCACGCCTCCATGAGCCACTGCCCGTAGTACTTGCCCCACACGGCCTTGCCCCAGCCGGTGTCGGCGATGGTGAAGTGGATGCCGTCGGGCTGGACGTTGTGCCAGTGCTTCGCGGTGATGAGGTGAGCGACCGCGTAGCCGGAGTTGTGCAGCACCATCTTGGGGTTGCCCGACGTGCCCGACGAGAAGTACATGAGCATGGGGTCGGCCGCAAGCGTGTCGACGCGCGCGAATTCCTCGGACGCCGCGCGGACGCCGGTGTTGAAGTCGACCCAGCCCTCGCGCGAAACCGGGGCGGCGCAGATGCCCTCCTCGCCTGAAAGCGCCTCGCCAACGGTGCCGGCCACGGCCACAAGCGAGCCGTCCTCGGCGCGCGGGGTGGTGCCGCCGCCCGCGCCGTTCACGAGGATGCGCGAGGTGACGCTCGGACATTCGTCGTACACGTTGTCGACCACATCGGCGATGTCGCCCACCGACGTGCAGATGATCGACTTGATGGACGCGCCGTTCAGGCGGTACTCGAGGTCGTGCTCCTTCAACATGAACGTCGCCGGGACCATGACGGCGCCGAGCTTCGCGAGCGCGGTCGCGACGAACCAGAACTGGTAGTGGCGGCGCAAGACGACGAGGACGAAATCGCCCTTGCCGATGCCTTGCGCGGCCAGGAAGTTGGCGGTCTTGTCGGACCAGCGTTTCATGTCGGCGAACGTGAAGACGTGCTCTTCCCCTTCGGGGTTGCACCACACCAGCGCGCGGCGGTCGGGATCGGCGACGGCGATGTCGTCGACGACGTCGTAGCCGAAGTTGAAGTTGTCGGGGTACTTCACCTTGAAGGTCTTGAGCAGCCCGTTCTCATCGTAGGTTTCATCGACGTAGCGGAGGTTGATGTTTCTCATGAAGCTAAAATCTCTCTTTCAAGCGAAAAACAGCGAACGGCACCCTCGTGCCGCCCGAAAGCGGTTGGACAAGCGGTTTCGGCGCAACCGGAAAGCCCGGCGCGCCTACATAATCTCGATGTCCTGGGGCTTCAGAACGATCGCGTAGAAGACGCACGGCTCGCCGTTCGTCGCGATCATGCCGTGGCCGCGGCCGGAGTCGTACATGAGCACGTCGCCGGGGCCCAAGTCCTCGATGTGGCCCTCGTAGGCGAAGCGCATATGGCCGCTTACGATGCAGTCGATTTCCTGCCCGCGGTGATACGACAGGTGGATGGGCGCGTCCTGCTGCTCGGGCAGGTACGGCATCGTGACGAGGAAGGGTTCGGCGAGCTTGTCCTTGAAGTGCGGCGCCTTGTGCAGGTACTCAAACCCGGCGCGGCGCTTCACCGACAGCCCGTCGCCCTCGCGGATGAGGGAATAGCCCGTAAGGTGCGGGTTCTCGCCGGTGAGCAGCTCGACCACATCGACGCCGAAACGCTTGGCGCACTTGCTCAGGAACGTGAAGGATAGGTCGTGCTCGCCCGATTCCTGCGCGGCGTACTCGGAAAGCGTGCGCCCGGTCGCGTCAGCCATTTCCTGCATCGAGATGTCCATGTCCTCGCGCAGCGAGCGAATTCGCGACGCCACCTCTTCGATTTTCGGTTCCATAACGCGCGATCCCCCTTCCTTGCCTTGCCGTTCACGCGATGCGCTTCTCGTCGCGCATCGATCGATACGCTTCGAGTATAGTGCAATCCCTCTGTGCGTTCGAGGGAGGATAAAGGAACGGCGGCCATCTTCATATTCGATGGCCGCCGTTTAAGGTAGAAGCGATATGCGGTGCGGTTTACGCCTCGGCGGGTTCAGTCGCCTTTGCGGACTCGGCCGGCTGCGCCTTCGCGGGCTCGACCTTGGAGGCCTCAGCAGTCTCCGCCGGTTCAGCCGGCTGGGGCTCGACAGCCTCGGCCTGCCCCCCCGGCGATCTCGGCCTCGGCGGGCGTGAGGACGGCGTCGTCAGAGGCGCCTTGGGATTTCACGAGCTTCACCGCGAAGTGAGCGTCGGGGCCGCCCGGCTTGAGCGCCGGGTTGAAGCACGGAGCTGTGCCCATCGGGGCGAGCTTGAAGGGGGCACCCTCCTCGCTTGCGAGGAAGGCCTTCACGACGTCGATGTTCTCGGCGCGCGTGATGGTGCAGGTAGCGAAGACGAGCTCGCCGCCCTCCTTCACGTGCGAGGCCGCGGATTTAAGCATCGCGAGGCCGGTCTTCGCGAGCTCGCCGATGCGCTCCTCCTCGAGGCGCCAGCGGATTTCGGGGTGACGGCGCAGCGTGCCGAGCCCCGAGCAGGGCGCGTCGATGAAGACGGAGTCGAAGACGCGGTCGCCCACCACGGAATCGAGGTCGGTCGCGTCGCCGGTGAGCGACTCGGCGACGTTGACGCCGTAGGTTTCGGCGCGCTCGGCGGTGAGCTCGGTCTTGAACCCGAGGTTGTCGACCGTGACGTAGTCCTCGATCTGCGAGCCCCAGGCGCGCTCGGCGTTGCTCTGGATGAGGATGGTCTTGGTGCCGCGGCCGGCGCCGATTTCCAGGAACGACGCGGGCTTTTCCTTCGGGAGCGCGAGGCGCGCCACCTGCTGGGACGACGCGTCGGAGACGAGCAGCATGCCCTGAGAGATGAGGCGGCGGACACGGCCGTCGAAGAGCACGCGCCCTTCCGACAGACAGAAGCATCCCGGGATCTCGCCTTCGCCCATGACGACCGGCGTGGGGTCGCCGTGGGAGGCGCGGATGGTCTCGAGCACTTCCTCCTCGTTCGCCTTGACGGCGTTCAGCGCGATGAACAGCGGCGCCGGCTCGTTGGACGCGGCGAGGTAGTCGCGCGCGATCTCGGGGCCCAAGTCTTTGATGGCGCGCTTGGCGAGCCACTCGGGGAACGCGTGCAGGCGCGCGTAGGCCGCGAAGTCGGTGCGCGGGTCACCGAAGGGGAACTTATGCTTCTTGTCGGAGATGCGGCGCAAAACGGCGTTCGCGAGCCCCGCCGCCTTCGGGGCGACCGAACGCACGAGCTCGACGCCCTGGCTCACCGCGGCGTGCGGTTCCTTGCCGAGGAACACGATCTCGTAGGTGCTCACGCGCATCGCGTCGCGTACGTCGTCGTCGATGTCGCTGATGCGGTCGAGGCAGCGGTTGATGACGTCGTCGAGCGTGCCGGTGGAGCTCACCACGCCGAGCACGAGGCGCGTCGCGAACGCGCGGTCCTCGCGGGACATGCGCGACGAGTCGATGTACTTGTGGATGAGTTCCTGCGCGAACGCGTCGCGCTCGCGCACGATGCGGCACACCTGGAGCGCGGCCAAGCGCGCCGGGCTCGCCGAGCGCGCGCCGTCGCGATGGGGAACGCCGCTCGTGCGCGGGGCGTTGCCGAAGGAGCGCTTCGCGCCGCGGCGGTTGTCGCCGCCGTTGCCGCGCGGGCGGTTGCGGTACTTGTAGTCGCCGTTCTCGTCGAGCTCGAGCTCGCCGCGGTACACCCCCGCCTCCTGCGGATGGCGCTCGGCGAGTTCGGCGTTCTGCGCGTTCGGACGCCAGGGACCGCGACGCTCGAAGGTCTTGCGCTCGGGGCGCGCCTCCTGGTCATGCGAATGCTCGCCCTCGAAGGCGCGATCGCGGTCGAATGAGCGCTCGCCGCCGCGGTCGTCGCGCTTGAAGTCGCGGGAGTCACGGGGCTTGAAGTCGCGCTTGCCGTCGCGGGAGGGACGGTCGCCGTAAGGCTTGCGGTCTCCCTTGCCGTAGGGCTTGCGATCGTCGCGAGGGCCCTTGTTGTACGGCTTGCGGTCACCGCGGTCGTTCTTGTTGTAGGGCTTGCGATCGCGGTCGCCGCCTTCGCGGTAGGGCTTGCGGTTGCCGGCGGCGTCCTCGTTGTCGAAGGGCTTGTGGGACACGCCCGAACGTGAGCCGTACCCGCCGCGGCGGTCATCGCGCTTGTAGCCGCCCTTGCCGTGGGAATCGGAGCCCTTGTAGCCGCCGCGGCGCTCTCCGTCGCGAGAGCCTTTGTAGCCGCCCTTGCGGTCGCCGCCGTGCGAGCCCTTGTAGCCGGAACCCTTGCGCTCTCCGCGATAGCCGCCCTTGTTCCCGCCGTTCGAGCCTGCGCCTCGGTGGTCCGAGCGGCCGCGGTTCGACCCGCCGTCGTTCGGGCGGCTATGATGTGCTTCGTGATGCTGGTTGTTGCCTTCAGGCATGGTGTACCGTCCATTCTCCGTCGTGCCCGTGCAGCGCGGCAGCACCCGCCGCGAACGCCTGGGCATCCATTTCCTTCTTTCCGTCGGGCTTCAGACGGAATATCTCAAGCGCGCCGTCGGCGCAGCCGAAAAGCAGCCGTTTCGCCCTGTAGCGCACCTGACCGGGCAGAAGGCCCTCGGCCGCTGCAAGCGCGGCTTCGTCGTGCGATGCGGGGACCGCGTCGATGATCGTCGTCCCGCGCCCGAGCACCGTGCACTTCGAAGGGTGCGCCGCGCTCGACGCGCGTACGCGCCGCGAGAGCATCTGCACGTCCAAGTCGGGGTCCAGATCGAGCTCGCCCTTCGAGATCTTGTGCGCGTACGTGACGTCCGTTTCCTTCTGGACCACCCAGCGCTCGACGCCATGGACAAGCCGCATGATCGCCGTGAGCAGCGCCTGCGAGCCCAGGTTGGCGAGCTCGTCGGACAGCTCGGTCGACGTCTTCTCCTCGATGGGGAGCGTGCGGCACACGCAGTACGGGCCGGTGTCGAGGCCTTCCTCCATGCTCATGATGCACACGCCCGTCTCCTCGTCGCCGGCGATGATAGCGTGCTCGATGGGAGCGGCGCCGCGCCAGCGCGGGAGTAAGGACGCATGCACGTTCAGGCAGTGGTAGGTCGGGCATTCCAGAACGTCGCTCGGCAGGATCATGCCGTAGGCCGCGACGACGATGAAGTCGGGCTTATACGCCTCGAGCGTCGCGATGACGTCGGGGTCCTTGAAGGTGGTGGGCTGTTGGACCTCGATGCCGCGACGCAGCGCGACTTCCTTCACCGGCGACGGCACGAGTTTCTTGCCGCGCCCACGGACGGCGTCGGGCCTGGTGTAGGCCGCGACGACGTTGTACTGCTCAACCAAATCGTCGAGGATCGTCGCCGCGAAATCGGGCGTGCCCATGAAGACGATGCGCATTCAATCTACCTCGATCGAGGTATCGCCGGGCTTCGCGCCCTGCTTCTTCGCCTCATCGTAGGCCTCGAGCGCACGGATGCGCGTCAAGGGGTCGCAGCTTTCGAAGAGCGTGCGGCCGTTCAGGTGGTCGATTTCGTGCTGGAGGCATCGGCCGAGCAGGCCGTCGCCCTCGATTTCCCACATCTCCCCGTCGAGGTCGTAGTAGCGCACGCGCGCCCAGGGCTGGCGCGAGATGGGGACGGTGACGCCGGGGCAGGAAAGGCAGCCCTCCCCTTGCGTTTCGGGTTCGCCTTTAAGTTCGACGATTTCCGGGTTCACGAGCACGATGGGGTTCTGCTCCTCGGAATCGTCGACGTCGATGACGATGATCCGCTTGGTGACGCCCACCTGCGGTGCCGCGATGCCGCAACCGTTGTTGTGATACATCGCGCGCGCCATCTGCTTGGCGAGCTTCTTCAGGCTTCGGTCTCCCGGTGTGCACGGCTCGCACACCTGGCGAAGCGTCGGGTCGGGTGCTATGACGATACTAACCACGTTGCCACACGTCCTTTATTCGATTTGCTGCCGCCTTCGGACGCCTAAGGCCCGAAGCGCGTTTTATTGAAGTGCCGACCATTGTGAAGGCGCACGCGCCGCCTGTCCACAGAAAACGCCTGCTTAAGCGGCAAACACACATAAATAGCGGGCGTCTGGGCGCATAACCGCGTCCAGACGCCCGCTGCGGCGTTGGCAAGGTGCCTTACTGGGCGTCTTCCTTGGGCGCGCAGGCGTCGGCCGCATCGTCGACGACGACCTCCTTGAGCGAGGCGGCAAGCCCGGCCAAACCCTGGATGTCGGAGGGGATGATGAGCTTCGTCGCGCGCCCGTCGGCGACGGCCTTCAGCGCTTCGAACGCCTGCAGCGTGAGAACTGCCTGGTCGGCGCCCGCCTCGCGCACCATGGCGATGCCCTCGGCCGTGGCCTTTTGCACCTTGCGGATGGCCTCGGCCTCGCCTTCCGCCTCGCGGATCTGCTTTTCCTTGTCGGCCTCCGCGGCGAGGATGACGGCCTGCTTGTCGGCCTCGGCGGAAAGGATCTGCGCCTGTTTGTTGCCCTCGGCGACCGTGATGGCGCTTTGCTTCTGACCCTCGGCGAGCAGCACCGCCTCGCGCTTCTCGCGTTCAGCCTTCATCTGCTTTTCCATAGCCTGTTGAATGGCCGCGGGCGGCGTGATGTTCTTCACCTCGACGCGGTTCACCTTGATGCCCCACGCGTCGGTCGCCTCGTCGAGGATGGCGCGCATCTTCGCGTTGATGGTGTCGCGCGACACGAGCGTGGTGTCGAGGTCGAGCTCGCCGATGATGTTGCGGATCGTGGTGGCCGAGAGGTTCTCGATCGCGACGATGGGGTTCTCCACGCCGTAGCAGTACAGCTTCGGGTCGAGGATCTTGAAGAAGACGACCGTGTCGATCGAAATGGTGACGTTGTCCTTGGTGATGACCGGCTGTGGCGGGAAGTCGAAGACCTGTTCCTTGAGCGAGATGCCCATGCGGACACGGTCGATGAAGGGGATCTTCACATGGAGGCCGTTTCCCCAGGTGGTGAGGTACGACCCGAGGCGCTCGACGATGGCGGCCTCAGCCTGCGGCACGATCTTCACGCAGGTGAAGGCGAGCGCCACGACGATGACGACGAGCACGATGAGGAACGTGAGAAGCGATGGCATGGCAATCCTTTCGACGAGGGAGGCGCCCTATACGGGCCTGACGATGAGCTTGATGCTTTCCTGCGACACGACGATGACGGGCACCCCGACCTCGATCGGCGTGCCGTCGAAGCTTCGGGCGGTCCAGGTCATGTGGTCGGGCATCTCGACGCGGCCGGAAAGCCTCGCGTTGTCGATGCGCTCGCAGACGACGCCGCGCTCGCCCACCACCGTCGGCTCGGCGGCGCGTCCGCGCTCGCGGTACGTTACGAACACCGGACGCAGAAGGACGAGACACAGAACGGAAACGATGAGGAACAAGACGATCTGCACGACAAGGCTCGCGCCGAGCAGGTCGGCAATAAACGCCACGAGCGCTCCGACGACGAACCACAGCGTGATAAGCCCGAGCGAGAACGCCTCGATAAGCGCCATCGCGATGGCGACGACGAGCCAGAGAACGGGGGTTGAAAACATTTCGAGCCTCCTTGCCTGAACGCTTGCCCTGAGTATATCAGCACACCCCTACAGGGTTGAGACGGAATCAAGCCAGATGAGTCTCAAGATATTTCGATTCGCGCCCATTTCTGCCAGGAAAATCGAATTTAGGGTCGGCTGTTGAAATCAAGTCTTCGTACACCCTCGGTTATGCTACATATTGAACAGAAATGGGGCATAACTGCGCACAAACGGCGCAGCTCGTCGAAAGCATCTACCCTAAATTCGACTTTCCTGGTAGAAAACAAGCTTTGAAGCTTATCGAGTCGCATTTAAGCAGCCAATAGCCGCCCTTGCTTCGTGGTGCCGGAGGCAATCATGCTTCGCGACGAGCATTTACGCCTCGTGGTAGAGGGGTTTGTGGGCGCGGCGCTTCGCGACGAGCTCCTTTTGCATAGCCGTCACGCATTCGAAGAGGAAGTCGTATTCCTCGCTCCCCCGTTTCGACTCGTCGGCGAGCTGGGCGCGAAGGCCGGCGATGGCGTCTTCCGCGTCGCCGATGGCGAGCTCCTCGGCAACGAAGCGGGCGACGCCTTCGGCAGGCGCGCTCGTCTGCGCCGACGAGGTAAGGATGCCCGCGGCCTTCGGGAACGCGAGCGCCGCCTGCGACACCACTTCAGACGCGCTCGCCGCAGGGTTGTCCGCGAGCGTTTGCAGGATGCTTTCCGCAACGCGCGAATGGGCCTCGTCGTGCCACTGCGTCTGCGCGAGCGCGTCAGCGTGCGAAAGCGCGAGCAGCGGATGCTGCGCGAGCACGCTTAAGAACTCGCGTTCGAGTTTCAAGCGGTTGAGCTCGGTCTTCGTGAGCGTTCGGCGCGCGGGACGTGCGCCCTGCGAGGGAACGGCAGCACCCGCCTGCGCGTTCGGGCCGCCGAACGCGTCTGCCTCGCGCTGCCGCACGGGGGGCGCAAGTCGCGCAAGCTGTTCGAGCACATCCTGCTCGCGGGCGCGCGTGCGCCCGGCGATCTGGATGGCGTAGTCCTTCGCAAGCAGGGAGTCTTTGATGGGCGCAAGCACGGAGAGCGCATCGGCGAGCGCCGCCGAGCGCCCTTCCGCGGTGGACAGGTCGTGAGCGGCAAGCCTGCGGTCGATGCCGTACTTCAAAAGCGGCTGGGCGTTTTCAAGCAGCGCGTGGAGCTCGTCCGCGCCGTGCGCCGCCATGAATTCGGCAGGATCGAGGTTATCGGGAAGCGTGACCGCGCACAGTTCGATGCGCGTTCGACCGGCCTCGGGCGTCATGCTGGAATCGATGAACTCGAGTGCGCGGTCGGCGGCCTTCTGGCCTGCGGCGTCACCGTCGAAGAGGTAGACGATCTTCCTCTGCGCGTGGCGCGCGAGCACGCGGATATGGCGCATGGTGAGCGCCGTGCCGAGCGTCGCGACCGCGTTTTTCACCCCGCCCTCGTGCAGCGCGATAACGTCGGTGTATCCTTCGCACACGATGGCGACGCCAGTTGCGGCCATGGCCGATTTCGCCTGGTCGAGGCCGTAGAGCACCTGCGACTTATGGAACAGGGGCGTTTCCTGGGAATTCAGGTACTTCGGCTCGCCCGTGCCGATGACGCGCCCGCCGAAGGCGATGCACTCGCCCGCCACGTCGTTGATCGGGAACATGATGCGGTCGAAGAAACGGTCGCGCAGCTTACCGTCGCGGGTGCGGGAGCACACGTTCGCCTCGATGAGCTCGTCGGGCTTGAAGCCCATGCCCGTGAGCTTGCGCGTGAGCTCGCCGCGGCCGGGGGCGAACCCCAGGTTCCAACGGTTAGGTACCTCGCCGTTAAGCCCACGCCCGGCAAGGTAGTCCCGCGCGCTCGACGCCATGGGAGACGGATTGCGCATGAGCTGGATGTGGTAGAACTCGGCCGTCGCCTTGCAGATGTCCTTCAGGCGCGCTTTACGGGAAAGCGAAGGGCCGGGCTTGCCGCCGACCTCGGTGATCTCGATATGGGCGCGCTCGGCGAGCCAGCGGACCGCCTCGGGGAAGGTAAGATCCTCGGCCTTCATGATGAAGCCGAAGACGTCGCCGCCTTCTCCGCAGCCGAAGCAGTGCCACAGCTGCAGCTCGGGGTCGATCTTGCAGGAAGGCGTCTTCTCGTTGTGGAACGGGCAGCAGCACCAGAAGTCGCGCCCGCGCTGCTTCACGGGGACGCGCTCGCCGATGACGGCGACGATGTCGCTCGCGTCGCGAACCTTCTGGATGTCTTCCTCGCCTATTCGGCCCCCAGCCACGCTCGACGCCGCCTATTCGCCGTGCTCGGCGTCCGCGGACGCCGCGGCCTTGTCCTTGCGAGAGGCCTTCGCGTTCGAAGACGAGCTCTTCTTCTCAAGCCGACGCGCGGCTTGGCGCACGTTTTCCGGCACGTCCCATTCCTTGTCCTGGAGCTTCAGCAGCAGCACGGCCGCCGCGGTGCGCTGCGACAGGCGCACGCACCCCACTTTGCCGTCGGCGAACTCGCGCGCGAAGATGACGCGCGCAGGCAGCACGGCCGCGCCGACCGAAGCGCCGACCGCGCCGAACACGGTGGTGAACGCGTTCACTTCCGCCGTGGAAACCGAGACGTAGGCGCGCGTGATGAGGATGAGGACGGTGCACGCGATGGCGAGCCCGACGACCGCGTAGCAGAACGCGCGGCCGGAATCGTTCTTGCCGCACACGGCCGTGGCGATGATGAGCGACGCGAGCAGCGACACGACGGTGAGGACGTTGCCGTAGCCCGTGAGCGGGCCGACCATGATGAGCACCGCGCACACGATGGCCACCGCAACCGTGGGCAGAAGGACCTTCTTCGCGATGTCGGCGCGGGTTATCTCCTCCTCGGCATAGAGCACGCGCGTGCGCACCACCTTGCCGTGCGGCCAGCGGAACGTGCCCGCCTTATGCTCGCGCCCGACGCCGGAAAGCTCGTCGACCTTCGCCACCAGGACGCCTATAAGCCCAGCCGCCACAATGACGACGAGGATGATGAGAACCCAAGGCATCGCTTCCCCTTTTCGTTGTCCGGCGCATGCCGGTTCTTAGCATAGTAACGGGTTACATGGTATCACGACCTTGTCGGGTGTCGCGGCGCAAGATGGTCCGCAGGCACGTTCGCGATACAACCCACATAGGCTGGTACAATGGCGGGTGAAACAAGCGAAAGGCAGGCGCGATGCAAACGCAGTCAATCCCCTATCTCACCCTTCGCCCGGAAATCGAGGAGAGCATCCGGGAAGACCGATGCCTCGGGCGCGAAAGCCCCTGGCGCTGCGACGACGAGGCCGTCGTGCGCCGCGAGGAGAACCCGCACGACGACGCCACCGTCATGCGGCCCGCCTTCGCGCGCGACATCGAGAAGATCATGAACGTGCCCGCCTACAACCGCTACGCCGGCAAGACCCAGGTGTTCTCGCTCGTGGAGAACGACGACATCTGCCGGCGCGGGCTCCACGTGCAGCTCGTGAGCCGCATCGCGCGCAACATCGGGCGCGCGCTCGGGTTGAACTGCGAGCTCATCGAGGCGATCGCGCTCGGCCACGACGTGGGTCACACGCCGTTCGGGCACGCCGGCGAGCGGTTCCTCTCGGCGTGCTACCACGAGCGGACGGGGCGCTACTTCAACCACAACGTGCATTCGGTGCGCGTGCTCGACCAGCTCTTCCGCCGCAACATAAGCCTGCAGACGCTCGACGGCGTGCTCTGCCACAACGGCGAGTTCGCGCAGCAGGTGCTGAAAACGGGCGAGACGGCGTCGTTTGCCGAGCTCGACTCACTCGTCGAGGCGTGCGTGGCCGACGAACGCACGATCAAGACGCTGCGCCCCTCCACCCTCGAGGGATGCGTCGTGCGCGTGGCCGACATGATCGCGTATGTTGGCAAGGACCGTCAGGACGCGATAGACATGGGCGCGATCGACGGCTACGACGGTTTCGAAACGACGGTGATGGGGACGCGCAACGCGCAGATCATCAACAACCTCACGGTCGACATCGTGAACGAGAGCTACGGGCGCGACCGGATCGCGCTTTCCGAGGAGATGTTCCAGGACTTGAAGCTCGCGAAGCGGCAGAACTACGAGCTCATCTACAACCGCGAAGGGCTCGCCACGAAGAGCGGGCCCACGGTGGCCGGCATGTTCGACGAGCTCTACGAGCGCCTGCTTTCCGACCTGCGTGCCGGCGACGAGGACTCGGCGGTGTTCAAGCACCACATCGACTACCTCGCGCAGAAGTCGTTCTCGCTTACCCGCGAGGACTACGTGAACAACACGGAGCCGAACCAAATCGTCGTCGACTACATCGCCTCGATGACCGACGACTACTTCATGGCGCTCTACCGCGCGCTGTTCCCCGAAAGCGACCACGCGGTCGCGCTTCGGGGCTACTGCGCGGATTTGGCGTAAGGACACGGGGCGCTGGGTCGCGACGCCGGGCCGTACGGAGGAAATTCACGCCATCCCGACTTGGGGAACGCCTGCGTCACGCAACGCAGGATCCGAGGGAAAGCTTACCCTTCGAACCCGAGGTCGAGGGCGAGCGAGTCGCCGTCGGCGGCGGAAGTGGCGAGCTCGTCGCAGCGCTCGTTTTCGGGGTGGCCTGCGTGACCCTTCACCCAGACGAACGTCACCTCATGGGGCTTTTTCGCCTCGAGCAGGCGCTTCCACAGATCGGAGTTCTTCACCGGCTCCTTCTTCGCGTTCTTCCACCCCCGCTTGAGCCAGCCGTCGACCCAGTGCTGGTTGAACGCGTTCACCACATACTGCGAATCCGAGTGGACCTCGACCGTGCAGGGGCGTTTGAGCGCCTCGAGCGCGACGATGACGCCGAGAAGCTCCATGCGGTTGTTCGTCGTGGTGACGAACCCCTGCGAGAGCTCGCGTTCGTGGAGGGCGCCTTTCGAGTCGACGAACTGGAGGATCGCGCCGTACCCGCCGCGCCCGGGGTTGCCGCGCGAGGCGCCGTCGGTGTAGATGGTGACGTGCATGGGAGCCTTTCCGTGATGAGGAGACGAAGAAGGCCGAGCCGCGGGAAACCGCGGCCCGGCCTTTCAAACGATACCCTATCGCCCGACGCGCAGGCGCTGCGCACGCGGACGTTTACAAATTGTACGAACGCGAGGTGTGCATGCTCAGCGCGATCGTCGACGCGTTGTGCAGAAGCGAGGACGTCTGCGGCGTGATGACCCCGCCGATGCCGCCCGCCAGAAGCGCGCTGTTGATGGCGATGGTCTGCGCAAACGAGGTGTCAAGGCGCTTCATGAGGCTCGTCGAGAGCTTGCGCATCTGCACGAGCGAGTTCAGATCGCCCTGCGAGAGCGTGATGTCGGCGACCTCCTTCGCGATGGCGGTTCCCTGCCCCATGGCAACGCCGACGTCGGCCGCCGAGAGCGCGGGCGAGTCGTTCACGCCGTCGCCGACCATGACGACCTTGCGGCCTTGGGACTTCAGCTCCTCCACCACGGCATGCTTTCCCTCGGGAAGCATGTTCGCGCGGAATTCCTCGATGCCGGCGGCTTCCGCCACGCGCGCGGCGGTCTTCTCGTTGTCGCCGGTGAGCATGACGATGTGCTCGAACCCGAGTTCGCGGAGCTCGGCCACCGCGTCGGCGACGCCGTGCTTGAGCGGGTCCTCGATGCCGATGACGCCCACAAGCTCGCCGTCGACTGCGAGGTAGAGCGGCGAGAGCCCTTGCGTCTTCTCGTCGATGAGGGCCTGCTGCTCGTCGGACACAACGACGTGCTCGTCCTCGACGACGAAGTGCTTCGAGCCGATAACGGCTCGCTTGCCGTCGAGCGAGCTCGCGATGCCATGCGCCACGATGTACTCCACCGCCGCATGGCGCTCGCGGTGCTCGAGGTCGCGCTCGGCCGCGGCGCGCACGACCGCGCGGGCGACCGGGTGCGGGAAGTGCTCTTCCAAACATGCCGAGAAGCGAAGGACTTCCTCCTCTTCCCAACCGTCGAGCGAAAGTACGCATTTGACCTGGGGCGTCGCTTCGGTGAGCGTGCCCGTCTTGTCGAACACGATGGTGTCTGCGGCCGCGAACGCCTCGAAGTGCTTCGAGCCCTTCACCGTGAAGCCGGCCTTCGCCGCCTGGTTCATCGCGGAAAGCACCGAGATGGAGCCCGTGAGCTTGAGCGCGCACGAGTAGTCCACCATGAGGGCTGCCGAGGTCTTCACGAGGCTTCTCGTCGTGAGCGCGACCACACCCGCGAGGAGGAAGTTCCACGGCACGATGCGGTCGGCCAAACGCTCGCGCTTGGTCTGCGCCGTCGACTTGAGGCTTTCCGACATCTCCACGAGCGACACGATGGAGCGGAGCTTCGTCTCGCCCGAAGCGGCGCGGACGCGGACGAAGATCTCGCCCTCTTCCACCGCCGTGCCGGCGAACACGTCGTCGCCGACCGTGCGCTCGACGGCCAGCGGCTCGCCGGTGAGCGTGGACTGGTTCACCATGGCCACGCCGCGCTCCACCGTGCCGTCCACGCACACGGGCATGCCGGTGCGGAACACCACGAGGTCGCCCGATTTAAGGTCGGACACCGGGGTTGCGACTTCCTCGTCGCCTTCGACGAGCTGGGCGCTTTCGGGCGCGCCGAGCAGCGAGTAGATGAGCTGGTTCTCCGAGCGGGCACGCGTGTAGTCCTCGAGCGTCTCGCCCAGATCGAGCAGGAACATCGTGGAGCCGGCCGTTGAGAAGTCGCCCTTGACGAACGAGATGCCGATCGCCGCGGCGTCGAGCACGGGAACGTCGAGCCTGCCCGCGAGCAGGGATTTCACCGCCGCCGCGAAGAACGTGCGGTAATGCCAGATGGTGAACGCGGTGCGAAGCGGCGTTGGCAAGAACCACCGGCGCGCGTAGTGCGAGCCGACGAGCCAGGCGATGTCCATGAGCAGCGAGTGGGTGCGGACGGAAAGGGCCGCTGGGCACGACTTGCGCGCACGTTCGATCGCGTCGGCGTCGATTACGGCGAGGGCGTCGAGCACGCTTGCGCGCCCCGCGTCTCCGCCGTGATAGGTCACCGCGAGCGAGCCGATCTTCGGGTAGACCTTCGCCTCATCAACGAAGGAGCACCCAGTGATGACCGCTTCCAGCGCGTCGACGTCGCTTTCGGGCACGCGCCCGTAGAGCTTCACGCGCACGCGCCCGGGGATTTCATGTTCAAGCGTGAATTTCATGGGGCTAGTTCGCCGCTTCGGCGGTTTCCGCCTCTGCCTTCTCGTTCTGGGAGAGGTTGATGTAGTTCGCCTCGGCCATGATGTCGTCGACCTGGGCCTTCGCCTGCTCGACGATGTTCTGGTAACCCTGCTTCACCTGCAGGCCCTTGGCAACGCCCTGCACGTAGCACTTCTTGGCGGTCTTGGAGGTGAGCATCTTGATGCCGAGCGTACCGGCGAGGAAACCGGAGCCGACGAGCAGTGCGTTGAACGTTTTCTTTTCCATGGTAGACATCCTTTCAATCGCTTCCCGAACCGTTTCGCGTTTTTCCGCACGCGAGCGGCCTTCAACAGGACAAAGTACCGCAACGAGTGCGATAATGGGACAGAGTTTACAACATGTAACATATTGTTACCACAATCGGACAAGGAGAATTCCATGAAGATGCATCGCTTTTGGGCATGGACCTGCGTTATCAGCGCCGTCATGTGCCTGTACACGGGGCACAAGCGCAAGTAGTTGCGGCAGGCCAGCGCGCTGTAGCAGGCGAAACGCGCCGCGACCGGGTTGGGAATCCAGCGAAACCGAAAGTCGGATCGGGGCGCGGCTTGAGGGCGCCTACCCGATCCGCTCGCTGAAGTCGATGAGCTCCTGGCGGCTGTGCACGCCGCATTTCGCGTAGATGCGGCGGATGTGCGTGTCGACCGTGCTCTTCGAGATGCAGAGCTCGGCCGCGATGCGCTCGGCCGTGCGCCCTTTGAGGGCGAGAGGCAAAACCTCGGTTTCGCGGGGCGAGAGCGCCGCTGTCCTGGCGATGGCCTCGCACGTCTCCTCGAAGCGGTCGGCCTTCGTGGCTGCCACCGTGAGCGCGCTGAAATCCTGCTCGGTGAAGAGGAACAGGTACGACATGAGCGCACCGAGCCCCGCGAGCGCGACCATGAGGTTGGCCGACTCGCCGTTCACGCACGCGATGTCAATCGCGTTCGCAAGCACGATGCCGAGGAATTCGCCCGCGAAGAGCGCCGCGTAGCCGCGGGAGAAGATGCGGGCCGCATCGATTTGGCCGAGCCTTGTCATCACAAGGAAGAGCGCACCGAGCACCACCATGACCGACAAGAACCCCGCGACGACGACGGCCTCGCCGGGAACGCCCATGTCCTCGAGCACGCCGACGAAGAGGAAGCCGCCGAGCAGAAGGAGCGCCGCAAGACGATAAGCGCCGTCGATCGGCCCCTTCCCCGCGCCCTGGGCGACCTCGCGGCCCTTCGACACGATGAGCGCCCCGAGGTCGGAAAGCGAGGGATCGACCACGTCCTTGCGCACGGTTTCGGCACGTCCAGCAGGCTCGACGACCTGCAAAGACGCGATGCAGTACAGGATGAAGAGGAGGAACGTCACGGGAAGCGAGGGCGTCGACGCCATACCCGGGTCGGAGCCGAACGTGAGCATGATGCCGGTCGCCGCGCCGTAGAGCAGCGTGCCCGCGAAAATACGCTTGGTAAACCGCGCGAGCTCGCCGCCTGAAGCGGGTGCGGCGGCAGGGTCGCTCTCGGCTGCGTCATCAGCCGCGTCCGAACGGTCGGCACGCGATGCGTCGGGCATGCCGATACGCAAGAGCGCGCTCGCACTCCCCAGGGGAAGAAGCGCGAGCGAGAGCTCGGCTTCGGGAATGTAGGGCATGAGGCCCGCACCCACGACGAAGCACGCGGCCGCGCCGAGCGCCGAGCCGATGAAGAAGATGGGTACCGAGTGCTCGATCGGGACCGAGCCGAGCGCCCGTCCCCACATCGCCACGACGAGCGCACAGGGAAAGCCGAGAAGCACTCCCTCGACCACAAGGGCGAGCGAGCCTGGTTCGTGCACGACGCAGGAAGCGGCGAAGACGATGGCGAGGACGGCCGAACACGCGAGAAGCGAACGCTTCGAGAGCAGCGCGCTCGCAAGCGTCGAGGATGCACGCGCCACGAGCGCGAACGCGCAGGTCATAAAAAGGAGCATGCAGGCGATGTCGCCCCGCTCGAACCCGACGGCGCCCAGATCGAGCATGCGGTTCGGGCCGATGTAGAGCAGCGACACGATGAAGCCCTGAAGACACGAGAAGCCGCAGATCGCCCGTCGCGCGAACACGACGCTTTCCCGCTTCTCGGCCACGAGCCGCTCCTTTCCCCCTTCAGCCCCATGCGCCGCCCGAACATGACGCACCATTCTTATAAGGCAATGATACCAGCAGCATGCGCCGAAAAAGGAAAGGCACACAGGTTATGGAGCCTGCGTGCCTTATGGGAAGGTGAGTTGAAGGGTTGGACGGGTTTAAGCGACGGACTTCTTGACGACGCGCTTCTTGACGGGCTTTTCGGTCGGCTCTTCCTCAGCATCATCGAGCTCGGCGGTTTCCTTCACGACTGCCGCGTCTTCATCGTCGGCGGCTTCTTTGACTTCCTTCTTGCTGGAACCCAGACCTTCGCGAAGGCCCTTCACCGACTTGCCGATGGCGCTGCCGAGCTTTGGAAGGTTCTTCGGCCCGAAGATGAGCAGGACGACGACGAGGATGATGAGAAGCTCAGGGGTTCCCATGCCGAGGATTTTCATGTTGCGCTCCTTTAAGCGATTGCCTTTCGTCTGACAGCCCGAAGTATCGCTGTGAAGAGCACAGCACACCATCGTGCAAACACATGATTTTGGCCACATGACAAGAAAATCCCCTTGTCATGTATTTGCATGACAAGGGGATAATGCCTGTTCAAACGCTTAACGATGCGTAATCAGTTAAAGATTGTCGCGAACCCAGGAAATGTTCGACGTGATAGCGGCGATAAGCTCATCGACGTTATCGAACTTCTTCATGGCGCGCAGCCATGCAGCGAATTCGAGCGTGATGGCCTCACCGTAGATGTTTCCCGAGAAGTCGAGGATATGCGCCTCGCAGTTCGCGGTTGCCCGGTCGGCGAAGGTCGCCGCAACGCCCATGTTGACGGCAGCCTTGTACCGAGCGCCATCAACGATCGCGTAGGCGGCGTAGACCCCGTCGCCGAGAGCCCGAAGCTTATCGGGAATATCGAGGTTCGCGGTGCGGATCCCCATCTGAGCGCCCTCGCCGCGACCCGAGACAACCGTGCCCGAAACGGCGTAACGCCGCCCGAGCAGCTCGTTCGCCTCTTCGACCCTCCCCTGCGTGAGCAGGCCGCGAATGCGCGTCGCGCTCACCGGTTCGCCCGCAGCGCACGTGAGGTTGTGCACGCAGATGCGGCACGCGTGTACCATCCCCCACTTACGAAGCGTCGATTCCGTCCCACTCGCCTTCGCGCCGAAGCGAAAGTTCGTCCCCACATGAATGCTCTTGGGAACGAAGCCACCGAAGGTCCATGTGAGGAATTCCTCAGGCGACTTGCTCGCGAAGGCGCGGTCGAAGGGCAATACGGCGACGTAATCAACGCCCGATGCCGCGAGCAGCGCGATGCGCTCGTCGTTGCTCGACAGCTTCTTGAGCGCGTCCGCACGGAACAGCTCGTCGGGGTCGATCGAGAACGTAAGCGCAATGGCTTTCTCGCCGCGCGCATGCGCGTCTTCCACCGCGAAGCCGATAAGCGCCTGATGCCCGATATGGAATCCGTCGAACACCCCGAACGCGCACGAACTCCCCGAGAAGAACGATCGGTCGGTCGACTCGTTAAGCTTCAATATCTGCGCCACGGCGCACCCCCGTCTGGAAAACGCAACGCGATTTGAACGCGTTTCTGCCCGCATCGAATTCGTAGAGCGCGACGAGACGGTTGTCAGCGATGACCGAGACGATTTCTCCGTCGCGCGGCGGTTCGCAACTCGCTATCACGCCCGCAGTGCAGGCGCAGAGCTCGGCACGCGCCGAAGCATGCCGACGCTCGCAGAGCTCGACATCGGAAGCCGGAAGCGCGTTGCCGTTCGCCACGCGCTTCGAACCCCTCTCGTCGAGGAACGCGAAACGCAGCCCGAGCAGCTTCACCGGATCGAGCGCCGCGTCGACTTTCATGCGCTCGAGCACGTCGAGCGTCACGCAGTCGTCGAGCGTGAGCAGACCGGCGCTCGTGCGGCGCAACGCGTTCACGTGCGCCGGACAGCCGATGCGCGTCCCGATGTCTCGCGCGAGCGCGCGCACGTAGGTCCCCTTCGACACATGCACATCGACGTCCCACATCACGGGCACGTCACCCGTGCCCTCGACGATACCTGCGAGCGAGGCGCTGTACACCTCGATATCGCGCGGGGTGAGGTCGATGATATGACCGCGCCGAGCGGCGTCGCAGGCCTTCACACCCTGCACCTTGATGGCCGAATACGCCGGCGGCAGCTGTTTCTGCGGGCCGACGAAATGCTCGAGCACATGGCGCGCGAACTCTTCCTCGAGCGCCTCGGGGGGCACGGCGGCGCGTTTCGTGAGCTCGCCGTCCACGTCGTCGGTGTCGGTTCCTACGCCGAAGGCGATGCGGACGCGATAGCGCTTGTCGTGACCGACCATGTACGCATCGAGCCTGGTTGCAGGCCCGACGCACACGCACAGCACGCCCGATGCAAGCGGATCCAAGGTGCCTGTGTGCCCCACGCGGCGCTCCCCGAACACGCGACGGACACGGTTCACCACGTCATGCGACGACATGCCGCTCGGCTTGTCGACCCCCACCACGAGGCTCAAGCCCGAAGTTCCCCGTTTCACGCGTGCGCACCTGCGCTTTCGGAAGCGTCGACCGACAAGGCGGCGACGATAGCCTGCTCCACGCGGATGAGCGCGCCTTCAATCGGCCCCTCGACGGAGAAGCCCGCGGCAGCCTTGTGCCCTCCCCCGCCGAACACGGCGGCGATCGCGGCGACGTCGGTGTCGTCTTTCGCGCGGAGGCTTCCGCGGATCGAGCTTCCCTGTTCGCGCAGCATACAGGCCACGCGAATACCGGCGATGGAGCGCAGCACGTCGATAAGCGGCTCGGAATCGGCCTTCACGGCGTGTGCGCGCTCGAAATCCTTTTCAGTGACATAGCTTAAGGCGACCTGGCCGTTCAAGACGATCTTCATGTGCTTGATGGCCGCGCCTTCGAGCTGCACCGATGCGAGCGTGCGGTTCTGGAAAAGCTCGCGCGACACCACAGATGCGTCGACTCCCGCGACGATCATCTCGGATGCGGACGCGAAGGCGCGCGAGTCGGTGTTCTGGAACTGGAAGCGCCCGGTGTCGGTCACGAGCCCGGTGTAGGCGCACAAAGCGATCTCGTTAGTATTCTCGACGCGAAGGCACTTGCTGAGCTCCCAGATGAGCATCGCCGTAGCGGCCATGGATGGGTTCACGTAGGCAATCGTCGTCATGCGCTCGGGGTAGGCGTGGTGGTCGATCGTGATGGAATAGGAGGCCGCATCGAGCAGCGGGGCCGCATCGGCGATTCGCTCACGGCTCGGCACGTCGACGGCGACGAACGTGCCCACCTCGCCCTTGAAGTCGCGGGCGTACACCATGTCCTCGACGCCCGGCAGAAAGGAAAGGCGCGCGTCGGGCCGTTCAGCCTTCGCAAGCACGCAGGTCACGCGCTTGCCGAGGCGACGCAGGATGCCGGCCAAGGCGAGCTGCGAGCCGATGCAGTCGCCGTCGGGGCTCACATGTCCGCAGATGACGTAGTCATCGTGCGATTTCAGCGCTGCGGCGACCTCGGTGAGGGAGACGTTGGTCTGGGGCGTCACCGACATAGGGCTATTCATCTTCGGTTTCTTCCTTCACGATGACCGGCGGGCGCTGGGCCTCGCGGGCAAGCGCGCCTGCGATGCGCTCGGCGGTGTCGACGCTTCTGTCGAGCATGAACCGCAGCTCGGGCGCGACGCGCCACGACAGCTTCTTCGCCATGAGGGAGCGGATGCGTCCGCTTGCGCGCGTGAACGCCGCAGCAACCTGCTCATAGCGGTCCTTGTCGGCGGAATAGTAAACGTTGCACATGCTGCGGTCGAAGGAGACCTCGCACCCGGTGATGGTGACGAGGTTGAGCTCGGGGTCGGAGATCTCGAAAAGCAGAATGCTCGCGATGACCTCGCGGGCCTGCTCGTTCACCTTGCGGCTCGAGGAATTCTGTTTCATGGGTTCCTCCTTGAATCTTTGTAGGAGAGGTCAAGTACGAAAATCGCTGATGGGTCGTGCAACGTTCAGTCGCTCGGCAGTCCTGCTCGCACGAACAGCCCACTGGGCTGTTCGGCTCGTGCGGAACTCGCTTGGTGAACGCCGCACGACCCATCGTACCAGTACGTCAACGCGTTACGCCAGTAAATCAACAAGGGGCGCAGAGAGCTTTCATATGCCGTATGAGGCTTCTAGACGAAAACCTCGGAACAGCAGATAAGGCTCTCCCGCCCCTTGCGGTCGGATAAGCGCCCGAGCAAAGCGGGCGCTGCCTGTTACTCCGTGCGTTCGACTTCCTTGGTGACGTAGCCTTCGATGGTGTCGCCCACCTTGAGGTCCTGGTAACCCTTGATGCCGATACCGCATTCGTAGCCCTGCTTCACGGACTTCACGTCGTCCTTGAAGCGGCGAAGACTTGCGATCTCGCCCTCGAAGATGACCGTGCCCTCGCGGACGATGCGCACCTTGTCCTCGCGGTGGATTTCGCCCTCGGTGATGTAGCAGCCGGCGATCGTACCGACCTTGGGCACCTTGAACGTCTCGCGGATCTCGGCGACGCCGGTGTCCTCCTCGACGATGTCGGGCGACAGGAGGCCGACGCGCGCGGCGTTGATATCCTCGATCGCCTGGTAGATGACGCGGTACAGGCGGATGTCGACCTTTTCCTTCTCAGCCTGCTGCTTCGACTTGCCGGTCGGGCGCACGTTGAAGCCGATGATGATGGCGTCGGAGGCCGCTGCGAGCGTGACGTCGGTCTCGGTGATGCCGCCGACGGCGGAGTGAACGATGTTGATGCGCACCTCGGACTGGTCCATCTTCTCGAAGGCGTCGCGCAGAGCCTCGATGGAGCCCTGGACGTCGGCCTTGACGATGAGGTTGAGGTCGGTCTGCTTGCCCTTCTCGATGCGGTTGAACAGGTCGTCGAGGCTCATGTGGGCCTTCGTCTCCTGCGCCGCGAGGCGTGCACGCAGCGCGCGCTCCTCGGCGAGCTTGCGGGCGTCGCGCTCGTCCTCGAACACGCGGAACTCGTCGCCTGCGGTCGGCACGCTGTTCAGGCCGAGGATCTCGACCGGGTCGGCCGGGCGTGCGGCATCGACGTGCTCGCCGCGCGGGTTGATGAGCGCGCGGACGCGGCCGTAGGACGTGCCCGCGACGACGGTGTCGCCGGGATGGAGCGTACCGCGCTGGATGAGCACGGTGGCAACCGGGCCGCGGCCCTTGTCGAGGTTCGCCTCGATGACGAAGCCGGACGCGTCGGCGTCGGGGTTGGCCTTGAGCTCGAGCACGTCAGCCTGGAGCAGGATCGTCTCGAGCAAGTCGTCGATGTGCAGCTTCTTCTTGGCCGACACGTCGACGAACATGTTCTTGCCGCCCCATTCCTCGGGGATGACGCCATGTTCGACGAGTTCCTGGCGAACTCGGTCGGGGTTCGCGCCGGGCTTATCGATCTTGTTCACGGCGACAACGATCGGCACGTCGGCGGCCTTCGCGTGGTTGATGGCCTCGATGGTCTGCGGCATGACGCCGTCGTCGGCTGCGACGACGAGCACGATGACGTCGGTCACCTGGGCGCCGCGGGCGCGCATCGCGGTGAACGCCTCGTGGCCCGGGGTGTCGATGAAGGTGATCTGACGACCGTCGATGTTGACGACGGATGCGCCGATGTGCTGGGTGATGCCGCCCGCTTCGCCCTCGGCGACACCGGTGTGACGAATCGCGTCGAGCAGCGAGGTCTTGCCGTGGTCGACGTGTCCCATGACGGTGACCACCGGCGGGCGCGGCTTCAGGTCTTCCTCGGAGTCGTGGTAGACGACCGCGTACTCTTCCTCGGGCGACACGACGCGCACCTTGCGGCCCATGTCGTCGGCGATGAGGTCGATCAGGTCGTCGGACATGGACTGGGTGAGCGTGAGCACCTGGCCCAGCATGAACAAACGCTTGATGACGTCGTTGGGCTGCACGCCGAGGAGCTCTGCGAACTTGGCGACCGTGGCGCCCTGCGGGATTTCGACGACGGAGTCGTCGAGCACGAGCGTGGGGTCGAGGCCCTTCTGGATGGCCTCCATCTCCATGCGCTCACGGGCTTCCGCCTCGCGCTTCTCCTTGCGCTTGCGGCGGCGGCCCTCGCCCTCATGCGAGTTCGCGGCGGCGACGGCGGCACGCGCCTCGGCGAGCACCTTGTCGCGCTGGAGCTTCTCGGCCTGGACGGCCATCTGGGCGTAGCGGTCCTCGCCCTGAGGCTGCTGGTTCTCGAGTTCGGGAACGACCTGCACGAAGTTGCTTCCGCGCTTGCCCTTCTTGCCACGCTCGGGACGGTTGTTGTTGCCACGGGCGTTGCGGTTCTGCTTGGGGTGGTTCTTCGCCTCGGCCTTCTCGGCGTCGATGCGCTGCTTCTCGGATTCGATCTGGGAAAGCAGCGAGCTGAAGTTCGAGGACTTCTTGGACGTGAGGACGGGAGCGGGACCCTTGTGCGCGTGCGCCTTGGAAGACTTCTTGCCGCGGTTGCGCAGCGCTTCCTCGACCGCCTGCTTCTTGGCGACCTCGGCGGCCATCTTCTGGGCGCGAGCGCGGGCGCGGGCCTCGGCCTTTTCGCGCGCGACGCGTTCCTTCTCGGACTCGATCTGGCTCGCGAGGCCCTCGAAGCCGGTGCTCACCGGGGCCTTCTTATGCTCGTGCGCGGCCTTCTTGGGAGCGTCTTCGGCCTTGTGGGGATGTCCGCTGCGGCGGGCGCGCTCGACCTCGCGCTCAGCGCGCTCTTTCTCGACGGCGGCGCGGCGAGCGGCTTCCTGCTCGGCCTTTTTGCGCTCCGCTTCCGCCTTGTCGGCGGCGAGCTTGCGGGCCTCCTCGTCGTCGATTTTGCCAGCACGCTGCTTGATCTCGGGCTCGAGGTTCTTGCGAACCTTCTCGACGGAGGCGTCGGAAAGCATGCTCGCATGACTTTTCGCCGGTATCTTCATATCGTGCAACCGGTCGAGCAATTCCTTGCTCGTCATGTCGAACTCCTTCGCCAATTCATGTACTCGCATGCTGGCCATGTACCACTCCTCTTATTCTTTACCGACGCCCCAGGCTCGTGTCGCGAGACACCTCGCCGGCGATGCGCTCTAAATCTTGTTCGCCGAGCTTGGTGCGAAGCGCTCGGTCGAGTTTTCCTGTCTTGCGTGCAACCGCGAAGCAGTCTGGCGAGCAGACATACGCCCCGCGCCCCGGGGCACGCCCCGTTGCGTCGTACGAGACAACACCGGAAGGCGAGCGCACGATGCGGATAAACGCGCCCTTGGCGTCGGTTGCGCCGCAGGCGATGCAGGTGCGCTGCTTCTTTTTGGTCGGTGCCGTTTGAACCATTGTAATTCCCCTACGCCGCGCTGTTTAGCGTTCGTCTTCGAAATCGGCGTGAATGCCGCAGAAACGGCTGCCGGGACGGGCGTGGTTGCGGCAGCGGTTGCCGTCCTCGTCCTCGTAGGCGCACAGGCGTTCCTCGTCCTCGAAGTCGTCCTCGTCGATGAGCACGTTCTCCGTCGGCAAAGGCGCGCCGGCGAAGCTTGCGCTCTTGATGTCGATGTGCCAGCCGGTGAGGCGGGCGGCGAGACGGGCGTTCTGACCCTCCTTGCCGATCGCGAGCGAGAGCTGGTCGTCGGGCACGATAACGGTGGCGTAGTTGTTCTCCTCGTCGATGGTGACCTTGGTGACCTTCGCTGGGGAAAGGGCGTTGGCGACGTAGACCGCCGGGTTCTCGTTCCACTGGATGACGTCGACGCGCTCGTTGCGCAGCTCCTCGACGACCATGCGCACGCGGCTGCCCTTGGGACCGACGCAGGCGCCGACCGGGTCGAGGCCGGGCTCGCGCGACGCGACGGCGACCTTGGAGCGGGCGCCTGGCTCGCGGGCGATGGACTTGATCTCGACCACGCCGTCGTAGATTTCCGGCACTTCGATCTCGAAGAGGCGACGGATGAGGTCGGGGTGCGTGCGCGACACGATGATGGACGGGCGCGCCTGGTCGCCGCGCATCTTCGGCGCGTCGACGGCAGGGTCGCGCACGTCGATGATCAGCACCTTCAGGCGCTGGTTGTGGCGGTAGCGTTCGTTGCTCGGGCGCTCGTTGCGCTCGTTGGGGTAGCGCTTGAGGTCGTAGTGCGGAAGCTCGGCCTCGACGCCGTCACGGATCTTGATGATGGTGAAGTCAGGGGTGCCCTGGAGCACGGTGCCGGTGACGAGGTCGCCGACGCGGTTGGAGAACTCCTGGTAGATGGACTGGCGCCCCGCCTCGCGGACGATGGTGGAGATGACGCTCTTGGCGTTCTGCGCGGCGATGCGGCTCACGTCGTCGGGCGTGACGTCGCGCTCGGTGTACTCGGCGTACTCCCCCGTCTCCGGGTCGGGCTCGCCGACCGGAACGAGCTCGTACACGTAGATCTTGCCGGTCTGGCGATCGATCGTGACGCGCGCGTCCCATTCGAGGTCCAAGATGTGCTGATAGCTTTTCGCGAGCGATGCCTCCAAGCGTTCGATCAGGTAAAACTCGTCGATCTTACGTTCATGGGCAAGCGCCTGCAGCGCTTCGATCAATTCAGAGCTAGCCACGTCTGGTCGCTTCCTTTCCTAGCTGAAGTCCACGGTGCCCACGAGATGGGCACGCTTGATGTTCGAATATGCGATGGCGATGCGCGCGCCGTCGACGGTGAGGACGACGTCGTCGCCGTCAGTTCCCTCGAGGGTTCCGGTGAACGAGCTTCTGCCGTCGATGGGAGACGAGGTCTTCACGACGGCCTCTTCGCCGGCGAAACGTTGGAAGTGCTCCATCGTACGGAGCGGGCGGTCGATGCCGGGCGAGGACACCTCGAGCATGTAGGCTCCCGGAAACGGGTCGATCTCGTCCATGATGCGGTTGATCCACGACTGGGCGCTCGCGAGCTCGTCGAAGCTCACGCCCTCTTCGGTGTCGATGAACACGCGGATGGTCGGGGCCTTCTTGGACCCCATGATCTCGAGCGAGACGATTTCCACGCCTTCCTGCTCGGCATGCGGTTCAAGCGCGTTGAGCAGCTTCTGTTCTTTGGCGGTGAGCATCATGCCCCCTTCCCTTTGCCGAAACCTTGACGTTCGCGGTGCGCTCAAGCGTTTTTACCCCCAACATACAAAGAAAGCGGGACAAGCCCACTTTCTCAGCAATCGAAAGTATGTAACGCGCCATCGCGCACAGTGCTAATACTTATACCATACTGTGCGCCCCGAGCGCCAGTCTCCCTGAAATAAGGCGCAAGTTCACCACAATATGCGGTAGACGGCGCTTGGGAAGGAACTACTTCCAGAACCGGACCTCGCATTCGAGCTCGACGCCGGAATGCTTGAGAACGCGCCGCTTCACCTCATCGACGAGCGCGACGACGTCGTGGGACGTGGCGCCGCCGGCGTTCACGACGAAGCCGGTGTGCTTTTCCGACACCTGCGCGCCGCCGACGGCGAAGCCCCGAAGCCCCGCCTCGTCGATCAAGGCCGCGGCGTAGTGTCCCTCGGGGCGCTTGAAGGTGCTTCCCGCGCTCGGCATGTCGAGCGGCTGCTTGGCAGCGCGCTTCTCGGCGAGCTCGTCCATGCGCGCGCGAACGGCTGCGGGATCGGCCGCCTCGAGGGAAAGCTCGGCCTCGACGACCACGTAGCCGCGCGCATCGAACATGCTGTGGCGGTACGACCAGTCGGCGTCTGCCGCGGGAACGTCCACGACCTCGCCTTCAGGGGTGACGCACGTGACGCGCGTGCACACCCGGGAGAACTCGCCGTCGTAGGCGCCGGCGTTCATGATGGCCGCTCCCCCGACGGTGCCGGGGATGCCGCTGGCGAACTCGTAGCCCGAAAGCCCCGCCGCACAGGCCGCCTCGGCGACGGCGGCGTTCGTGGCCCCTGCGCCCGCCGTGACCGTGACGCCCTGGACCTCGATCGAGGCGAGGTTGTCGCGGACCTCGACGACGACGCCCGATACGCCCTCGTCCGCGACGAGCAGATCACTTCCGCAGCCGATGACGCGCCATGGCACGCCCGCCTCGGCGCATGCGCGAAGGACACGGCGGACCTCCTCGACCGAACGCGGGCGCACGAAGCACTCGGCGGGGCCGCCGATCTCGAACGTGGTATGACGGGAAAGCGGTTCGTTCTCGAGCACGTTTTCGGTGCCGACGATGCCGGCGAGGGATTGCGCGAAGGCATGGGACATAGTGGCCAACCTATCGGTAGGGGAAGTTGCAGTACCTGAAGCATAGAAGAAGCTCCCGGGGCTGCCGGGAGCTTCTTCTGCGATTGCGCAGCGTCGGGCGCGAAGCCCTCGAAGCCGCGCGCGAAACCACTTACTTGTGGTGCTCCTTCTTGTCGTTGAGCAGGCGGTTCAGGGCGTTCACGTACGCCTTCGCCGAGGAGACGACGATGTCGTTGTCGGCACCGCGGCCGGAGTAGACCTCCCCGTCGGGCGCGGCGACGCGGATGGTCACCTCGCCGAGCGCGTCGATGCCGCGGGTGACCGACTGCACCGAGAACTCGGTGAGGTCGTTTTCGACCTGGACGATCTTGTTCACGGCCTTGTACATCGCGTCGATCGGGCCCGTGCCGAAGTCGCACGCGGTAACCACCTGGTCGGCCTGGTTGCGCAGCGTCACCGTGGCGGTCGGGATCATTTCCGTGCCGCAGCTGATCTGCACGCCCTCGAGCGTGTAGACGGCGCTCACCTGACGGCCGCGCTCGTGGATGAGGCTCTCGAGGTCCTCGTCGTAGACTTCCTTCTTCTTGTCGGCGAGGTTCAGGAAGTCCTCGTAGACTTTGTCGAGCGCGTCGCCCTCGAGTTCGTAGCCGAGCTCCTCGAGGCGGTGCTTCAAGGCGGCGTGACCGCTGCGAGCGGTGAGCACGATCTGGCTCTGGCCCGCGCCGACGTCTGCCGGGTCGATGATCTCGTAGGTGTCGCGCTTCTTGAGCACGCCGTCCTGGTGGATGCCCGAGGAATGCGCGAACGCGTTCGCACCGACGATGGCCTTGTTGGCCTGGACGTTCATGCCCGTGATGGACGAGACGAGGTGGCTCGCCTTAGTGAATTCCTTCGAGTTGACGTCGGTGTGGGCGTTCAGCTCTTCGCCATGCATACGGATGCCCATGACGACTTCCTCGAGCGCGGTGTTGCCCGCACGCTCGCCGAGACCGTTGATCGTGCACTCAACCTGGGTGGCGCCGTTCTTCACGCCCGCGAGCGCGAGCGCGGTAGCCATGCCGAGGTCGTTGTGGCAGTGCACCGACACGGTAACGTTCTCGATGCCGCGGACGTTCTCCATGAGGTAGGCGATGCGGCGGCCGAACTCGTCGGGGAGCGAGTAGCCCGTGGTGTCGGGAATGTTCACGACAGTGGCGCCGGCGTCGACGACGCGCTGGATGACCTTCACGAGGAAATCGTAGTCGGAACGGCCCGCGTCCTCGGCATAGAACTGCACGTCGTTCACGAACTTCTTCGCGTAGCGCACGCAATGCTCGGCGCGCTCGAGGCACTGATCCTCGGTGATGTGGAGCTTGTCGTGCATATGGCTCGGGCTCACGCCGAGGCCGGTGTGGATGCGGGGGCGCTTGGCGTACTTGAGCGCGTCGGCGGCGGAGTCGATGTCCTTCTCGACCGCGCGGGTGAGGCCGACGACCGTGGCGTCATCGCCCGCGAGCTCGGCGATGCGGCGGACGCTTTCGAAGTCGCCCGGGCTGGAAATGGGGAAACCAGCCTCGATGACGTCGACTTTCATGCGCAGTAGCTGACGCGCGACCACCAGTTTTTCTTCCGTGTTCATGGAGGCGCCAGGCGATTGCTCGCCGTCGCGCAAAGTGGTGTCGAAGATGTTGATCTTGCGCGTCATCGAATTGTCCTTTCTCAAAGCTTGCACGGCTTTTGCCGTGCCGACTATTCTAACGCACCTCGCGAGCCCTTGCGCGAAAAAGAGCTCCTGCGCGCGCCTTGGCGCGAATCGGCAGGAGCCCTTCACATATCGAGCGAATGAAACATCTTAAACGCGCGGCTTCGGGCCGCGGCGGCAGGCGGGCGGCGCGGGCGCGGCAAGACAAGCGCGGCGAAGCGCCCGCGCCTCACCCCTACAGGCTGAATGACCAGACGTTCTTGAAATCGAGCGAGCTTGCAAGCTTCTCGAGCAGCGCGGCGTCGACGTTGCCCTCGACGTTCATATATGCGAGCGCCGTCTTCTCGGAGGGCTTCGTGCCGATCTGCATCGTCGTGATGTTCACCTGGGCGTCGCCGAGCGCGGTGCCGATCGCGCCGATGCGACCGGGGGCGTCGGCGTACTCGAACACGAGGGACTGCTTGCCGGGAGCGATGTCGATCTTGTAGTCCATGAGCGACATGATGCGCGGGCGCTGCATCGAGCCGTAGAGCGTGGCGCCGACCTCCACCCCGTCGGCGACGACCTTGACGGCCGAGGCGTACTCGTCGGCGTCGGCGATGGAGGCGGTGTCGACCTTGATGCCATGGCGCGACGCGACCGAGTCGACGTTCACCGGCGTGACCGACCCCGCGCGGCGGTACGCGAGGATGCCGTCGAGCGTGCCCGCCACGAGGATCGACGCGTCGGCGTTCGCGATGGAGCCCGCCGCCTCGATGCGCAGGGTTTTCGGGATGGAGCCCAGGATCTGCGCGATCATACGGCCCATCATCTGGCACGCCGGCACGTACGGGCCGACCGCGTCCATCATCTCGGGCGGCACGAGCGTCATGTTGAGCGCCGTGGGGACGATCGAGCCTTCAAGGCCGCTCACCACGTACTCGGCGATCTGCATGCCGGCGCGCACCTGCGCCTCGTGGGTCGACGCACCCAGATGCGGCGTCAGGATGACGTTGTCGAACTCATGGAGTGGGCTTGCCGTGCAGGGTTCTTCCTCGAACATGTCGATGCCCGCGGCGAAGATCTTGCCGGCGGCGACGAAGTCGGAAAGCGACTTCACGTTGTAGATGCCGCCGCGCGCCGCGTTCACCAGGACGACGCCGTCCTTCATGGCCGCGAACTCTTCGGGACCGAACATCCCGATCGTCTCGGGAGTTTTCGGCAGATGCACGGTGATGAAGTCGGCCTTGGGAAGGATGTCCTCGATGCGGTCGTAGAGCTCCACCCCGAGCTGATCGGCGCGCTCGGGCGAGCAGTACGGGTCGTGGCCGATGATGCGCATGCCGAACGCACGCGCGCGCTCGGCGACGAGCCCGCCGATGCGCCCTAGGCCGAAGATGGCGAGCGTCTTCTCGTAGAGCTCCTTGCCCATGAAGTTCGCACGCTCCCACTTGCCTTCGTGCATGCTCGCGTTTGCCTGGGGAATCTGGCGCGCGCAGGCCAGCATGAGCGCCATGGTGTGCTCGGCGGCCGACATGATGTTGGACGTCGGGGCATTGCACACGATGACACCGCGCTCGGTCGCCGCGTCGATGTCGATCGTGTCGACGCCGACGCCGGCGCGCCCGATGATCTTGAGGTTCTCGCCCGCGAAGATGGCCTCGCGCGGGACCGGCGTGGCCGAGCGCACGATGAGCGCGTCGTACGGGGGAATCGTCTCGACGAGCTCGGCGGGCGTCATGTCGAGCTTCACGTCGACGAGGTAGCCTTTTTTGCGCAGGATGTCGATGCCTTCCTCCGCAACGCGATCGGCGATGAGGACCTTCTTTTGCGTCATGGCTTGTTCCCTTCTGTCTCGCAGGCGAAACGTATGCGCGTGCATGCAGACGCCGGCCGCGAGGAAGCGCGCTCCCCCGCGGCCGAATCTTCCGTCGTATGACAACTATACGGCTTTACGCGTTGTTTTTCTCGAACTCTTCCATGAACGCGACCAAAGCCTCGACGCCCTCGCGCGGCATCGCGTTGTAGATGCTCGCGCGCATACCGCCGACCGAGCGGTGGCCCTTCAGGCTCACGAGCCCGCGCTCGGTCGCCTCGGCGATGAACTTCGCGTCGAGGTCGGCGTCGCCCGTGACGAACGGCACGTTCATGAGCGAGCGGTATTCCTTCGCCGCCGTGCCGCGGAAGAGCTTCGACTGGTCGAGGTAGTCGTAGAGTAAGCGCGCCTTGTCCTCGTTGCGCTCCTTCATGGCGGCAAGCCCGCCCTGTTCCTTCAGCCATTTGAACACAATCCCGCACACGTAGATGCCGTACGCGGGCGGGGTGTTCGACAGGCTGCCGGCGTCGGCCTGCGTCTTGTAGCGCATGATGGTCGGCGTGAACGGGAGCACGTCCTCGCGAATGAGGTCGTCGCGCACGATGACGATGACCACGCCCGCGGGGCCGACGTTCTTCTGCACGCCGCCGTAGATGAGCCCGTACTTCTCGACGTCGAGGGGCTCGGAGAGGAACATCGAGGACACGTCGGACACGAGCGGGACGTCCCCCGTCTCGGGAAGGTGCGTGTAGCGGGTGCCGTACACCGTCTCGTTCTGACAGATGTAGACGTAGTCGGCGTCGGGGCTGAACGAGGCCGCATCGAAGTCGGGAACGCGCGTGAAGCCGTCGTCCTCGGAGCTCGCGACGAGGTTCGCCGCACCGTAGAGCTTGGCCTCCTTGAACGCCTTCTTCGACCAGTTGCCCGAAACGATGTAGTCGGCCTTCTTGTTGCGCATGAGGTTCATCGGGATGGCCGCGAACTGCTGGGTCGCACCGCCCTGCAGGAAGAGCACATGGTAGTTGTCGGGGATGCCCATAAGGTCGCGGATGTCCTGCTCGGCGGTCTCGATGATGCCCTTGAACGCGGCGGATCGGTGGGACATCTCCATCACCGACATGCCGGTGCCGTCGTAATCGAGCATCTCGGCGGCAGCCTGTTTGAGAACCGGCTCCGGAAGCATTGCCGGACCTGCGGAAAAGTTGAACACCCTAGCCATAAGCGCACTCCTTTGGTTACGAGAACTCAGACGCGCTTTATTGTAGTGGAGTGGCGGGGAGCGGGCAGGCGGCACCCGCCTCGCGCCGTCGCGCGGGCGCGCCCCGTCGGTGATTGGAAGGATGCGAACCGTGGGGGGCGGAGCGCAGAGCGTCAGGCGCACGATGACGCCGAAAGCGCGAAGAGGGGCCAGGGGCGGGCAGCCCGTCACCCTTTTCTGGGGCCGATAGGGTGACGGGCGGGGTGTTTCTTTCAGGTACCATGCGATCGAGAGGAGGCGGCCGGGCGCGTCGGCCTCGGCCCCATTCGGCAACCCCGTGAGGAGGGCATATGGAAAACGCGATCACGCGAAGATCGGCCATCAAGATGGGCGCGGCAGCAACGGCGGCGCTTGCATCGGGCAGCGCGCTCACCATGCTTGCGGGGTGCGCGGCGAAGAACACGGAGGGAAGCGCGCAGAACGCGGCGCCCGCCGCAGCGGAAACGCAGCTCACCGTGCGAGACGGAAAATGGTTCGCCGATGCGAGCGCGGAGACGAAGGCGGGGATCGCCTTTTCCAACGCCAAGCTCGGCATCATCCCGAGCGGAGACGGTGAGACGCTCTCAGTCGTCTACCGGGACGGCGACGGCGTGAAGCAGGCCGTGCGGATCGCCCCGGCGAGCATCCCCGTGCGCATCTGCGGCGACGCCGAGATGCTCACCGTCGACGACACCCTTTTCCGCAGCGTCGTCATCGTCGACGAGAAGGCGACGATCGACGCGCTTTCCTTGGGCTGCATCGACCGAGCCGAAATCGAAGGCGACGTCGCCTCCCTCATCGTCGTGGGGAAAGCCGACGCCGATATCCGCCCGACCTCCGCGGTGCAGTCGGTCTTCATGGGCGATGCCTGCTCGGACGTGCGCATCGCCTCCGGCGCGATCGTGGGCGAGGTTTACGCGCCGTACCTCGGGCAGGTCGAGTTCGAGTCGACCCCCTGCGCAGTGCACCTCATCGACCCGGATTCGGCGGCGAAGACCAACCGGGTGTTCGTTAAGGTCATGGAGGGGCACGGCACCGAGGAGGAACGCGAAATCGTGCGGGAGCTGAGCGCCGATCTACAGCTGCCGCCTGTTATCGCCGAAGCGGCAGATGAAGAGAGCGCGGGCGCAAGCGAACGCTCCGCCGCCGACGGTTCTCCTTCGGAGGCGACCGCCGCATCCAGCGACGAGAGCGCTGGCGCGGCGGCAAGCGCCTCAGGCGCATCGGCGGCTTCCGCGGGCGCGGCGGCCTTCCCCGCCCTGCTCGGCGCCAAGCGCGCCTGGGCGGATGAAGGTTCCGCGGGCGACTCCGAAGACGCCGAAGCGCAAGCCCCCGAAATCACCGAGGAAGACGAGGCATGGGGCCGCCTCGAGGACTTCCAACCCGACCCCGACGCTCCCATCGACGAGAGCTGCATCGAGTTCCCTTCCGACGAGCAGACCGACGCTGCGAACGACATCCCCTTCGTGCAAGGCGACATCGACACCATCTTGAAAGGGGTCGCGAACCTCACGCTCAACAAGGCCGTCACTTACGCAGCCAACACCCTTCTTTCGGTCGCGTTCGGGTCGAACAACGGCGTCGAGCGCGCCCTTAACGAGATCAGTCAGCGCCTCGACGACATCGAGACCGAGATTCAGGCGGTGTACAGCGCGATAAAGGAAGCCGAGCTCTGCACGACGATCAACGAGTTGATCACCACCTACTTCCGAAACACCACCATCCTCGTGGACTACATCGAGTTCTTCAACGACGATTACATGAAGGACTTCAAGGAAGGAACCGACGAGTTCATCGCTGCGCGCAAAAGGGTCGCGATGTACCTCGCGACGGCGACCTCCTCCAATAAGCCCAAACTCACCGTCGGAGGGCAGAACGTCGTCGCGTACGCCATCGACTACTGCAGCGCGCTCATCACGGATCGAACGGGCATCGCGATGACGCACCTCGAGGCGTACTTCCAATTATGCCTGCTCAAAAGCCCGTGGGAACATAAAACGATCGAGGGCAGGATGAGCTTCATGGATGAGGTCGCGAACAAGTTCGGGCTGCTGTGCGGATACGCCGCGTTCGCGCTGAGGGGATACATGGACTACCTCTCAGAGGACGCGACGCTGTCCGACGAGGAGAAGAAGGTCGAGCTCAGCCAATGCGTAGGCTGCTGGGAGCAGCTCTTCGGGACCGAATCGGCGAACGGGCTTGCAGAAGATTACCAGGTATCGAACGAATTCGCCATGGTGCGCGAAACGATGGACAACGCAAGCAGCAAGGAGGTCGGATACGCCGAGCGCGCCTCCCAGCTGATCGAGAGCTACACGGTCACTCCGCACGACAAAACGAAGCGCCACTTCATGGTGCCGGGCAAGGAGGTCACGCTCATGGCGCAGGCGGCCGTCCTCAAGGTGAACAAAAGCACGGGGGCGAGCCAGCCCCAGCTCTACGCGAGCAGCGACGCGCACCATGTGGCGAGCATCGATAACCTTCGGAAGATCTACGACTACTACGGGGGCAAGAAGACGCTGCATAAGATCCTCTTCTCGGAGGACGAGGCCGGCATCGCGCTTCCGGACGCGGGCAAGAAGGAAGACTACGACTTCTCGATCGTCGGGGTGGAGCCCAAGGCCGACCGCTACATCAAGTCGAAAGGCGCCATCGAGCACAGCCAATACTACACCCCCGTCGTTTCAGGGAAGATGAAGCTCAGCCAGAGGAACTACTACAACTTCGACAACAACCGCGGCTCGAAGAACGAGAAGTACTACAACCTCACGCTGCTCGGCGTCTACGAGAAATACGAATTCGAGGAGTAAGGCGAAGCGCGGTGCGCGCATAGTGCCCACGGACGCGAACGGCCCCGCTCGATGCTGAACGGGGCCGCGGAACGGCAATCGGAGGCTTGAGCCGCCCGGCACGCGGCAGCGCCGAAAAAAGGGGCCCCGGTTGGGGCCCCTTCGAACGCTTGGCACGTGGGACGTGTGCAGCGGTTTACTTCTCCTCGTCGGACTTGATCCAGGAGAACATGCCGCGGATCTTCGCACCGGTGGTCTCGATGAGGTGGTTGTTAATCGCCTCGCGATGCTCGAGGAGCCACTTGTGGTCGTTATTGCAATCGGCAACGAATTCCTTGGCGAACTCGCCGTTCTGGATGCGCTTGAGGATTTCCTTCATGGCCGCACGGGATTCCTCGTTGATGACCTTCGGGCCCGCGTAGTACTCGCCGTACTCAGCGGTGTTGGAGATGGAGTAGTTCATGAAGTGGATGCCGGACTCATACATGAGGTCGACGATCATCTTCATCTCATGGTAGCACTCGAAGTAAGCAAGCTCGGGCGGATAGCCGGCGTCAACCAGCGTCTCGAAGCCGGCCTTCACGAGTTCGACGAGGCCGCCGCAGAGAAC
>CAKUGU010000016.1 GCA_934654815.1 uncultured Ellagibacter sp. | reverse complement strand
AGCAGGCAGTAGATCTCGAGGTCGCTCTTCGCCTCGCCGACGGTGATGGCCTTGTTGCCGCAGCCGGTGGTGATGGAAGCCGCGCCGTAGTGTGTGCGGTTCACGCCGTCGTGCTCGACCACGGTCGACAGCGGCAGGAACACGTCGCATACCGCCTGGATAGTCGGGGTGATGAAGCAGTCGGTGCCGAAGGCGAACTCGATAGAGCGCTGGAAGGCCTTGTGCCAACGGGTCGGCTCGGCGGAGTTGGTCGGCGCGAGCAGGTTGGTGTTGGCGATCCAAGCCATCTTCACCGGGTAGGGCTCATCGGTCTCAAGGGTGTCCAAGATGCAGTCGGCCTGGCAGCCGGTGATCTGGTTGCAGTACAGCGGGTACTTGTCCATGCCGATGCACTCGGCGCGCTCCTCGTCGGTCATCTGGTACCAGCCCTCGGTGATGAACGAACGGGTGTCGGTGTTGTGCGCGGACTGGCCGGCGGCGGCGTCGCCGGTGAGGTCCTCAGGCATGGAGAGGTCGGCCACGATGTTGCCGCCCGGCACGTCGAGGTTGCCGGTCATGCAGATCATCGCGAGCACGCACTGGCCAGCCTGCATGCCGTTGGTGTTCTGGTCGAACGCAAGGCCCCATGCGATGGAAGCGGGATGCGCCGCGGCGTACATGCGGGTCACGCGGTAGATGTCCTCGACGGGCACCTCGCAGATCTCGGCGGCCTTCTCCGGCGTCATGTAGGCGACGCGCTCGGCGAACTCGTCGAAGCCGTAGCACCAGCGCTCGATGAAGTCGTGGTCGTAGAGGTCTTCCTTGATGATGATGTTGCACATGGCCATCGCGAGCGCCGCGTCGGTGCCGTTGCGCAGGCGCAGCTGCACGACGGAGCGGGTGGCGAGCCAGTTGACGCGCGGGTCGATGGTGACGAGCTTCGCGCCGCGCTTCATGAGGTCGATCACGCTGTGGCCGAAGAAGCCGTCAGGGTTGGACGCGAGCGGCATCTTGCCCCAGAGGATCATGAGCTCGGGCACCTGGTACTCGGGGTCGTCGTAGCCGCCTTCCAGGCCGCCGGCGTAGTCGAGCTCGGGGTAGAGCGCGCCGAGCACCATCTGCGAGGACATCATGCGCGGCTGGTAGCAGGCGTAGCCGGACTGCGTGTAGGCCAGGTTAGGCGTGCGGAAGATGGAGAGCTGGAAGTCCTGGGAGAGCATGCCGTCGCGGCCGGTGCCGACGAAGATCGCCATGGTCTTGCGTCCGTACTCGTCGGTCAGGCGCTTCCAGTTGTCCATGATAAGGTCGAGCGCCTCGTCCCAGCTGCAGCGCTCCCACGCGTCGGCGTTGCCGCGATCTTCCTTCGCGCGCTTCATCGGGTAGACGACGCGGCTCGGGTTGTACACGTAGTCCTTCAGCGCCAGGCATCTCGGGCACAGGCGGCCATGGGTGATCGGGTCGTTCTCATCGCCCTCGATGTGGTCCATGCGGCCGTCCTTGTCGACGTAGATCTTGATGCCGCATCCGACCGGATGGCATCCCGGGGGGCTCCACACCGACGAACGGTAGACCGTGAAGTCGCCGTCCTGGAACTTCCAAGGCTTGCCGAGGTCGTTTTCGAATTCCATAACCTTACTCCTCTCGTCTTGCTTACTCGTCAAAAGCGAATCTCGAAATGTCGTTTGGATGTATCGTTTAAGCCTGCTGCTTCTTGTCGCGTGCCTTGATCACGAGAAGCAGAGCCAACGAACCGAGGAAAAGCACGATGCCGACGCCCGCGAGCAGACCCGTGCAAGCGCCCCAGCCGGCAGCGGAGACGACCGCGCCGACGAAGGCGAACAAGATGCCGCCGACGCACTGTCCGCAGCTCATCAGCGTGGACGACACGCTTGCAAGTTCCGGGCGCGGGGCGATTTCAGCGACCATCGTGAAGAAGATCGCGGGAACGATGCCGTTGGACAGGCCGAACACGATAAGCCAGGGCGTGAGCATCGCGCCGCTGACCGTGTAGGCGAGCGCGAAGCAGATGCCGAGCACCGCCGAGCTCACAACCAGGATTGCAAGGCGCCCGGTGTTGCTCTTCACGGCGTTCATCACGAAGCCGATGGCGATACCGCCGACGACGACCGCGATGTTGGCCACGTTGAGCATGCCGTTCGCGGCAGCCTGGTCCATTCCCATGGTCTGCACCATGTAGAGCGTCTCGAAGTTCATGACGCATGCTGTGCCCAGGGCGAACGCGGCGAAAGCGATCATCGCTACCCAGCAGGACAGGCTCTTGAAGCCCTCGGAAACCTTCGGCTTCGGGGCGTTCGGGTCGGATTCCTCGGCCAGGTAAGAATGCTGCGGATTGCGCACGGCAACGGCCCAAACAACGGTGATGACGACCAGAAGGACCACGACGAACCAGAACACGTTGTGATACGTCGTCGGGTCGGCGGTGTTGAAGAAGAACCCGGACGTGCCCATGATGAACATGGAGCCGAGCGGCACCCATACGGAGAAGATGCCCATCGGGACGCCGCGCTTCGACGGCGGGAACCATTCGGACACGAGCACGGGGACCACGGTGCCGATGCAGGCGTAGCCCACACCTTCGATCAGGCGGCCGACGACCAAGAGCTCATAGGATGTCGCGAACGCACTGATGACCGCGCCGACGAGCGCGCATCCCAAAACCATGAGCGTCGACTTCTTGGTGCCGAACTTCATGATGATGGTGGCCGCGACGAACGCGAGCACGAACCCGACGTAGCCGTTCAACGACATCAGCGTGCTGAGCGCGCCGGTATCGATGCCGAGCGCGGGAAGCACGAGCGACGCCGTTGCCGGTAGTTTGTTGTTGTTGACCGAGATCAAGATGGACGCGATGATCGCGATGATCGCAACAAGCCAAGCGCGGCCTGTTTGATTGATCTCGGACTTGCGAGCCTCTTCGCTCATTTTCTCAACCCCTCTTTTCCTCTCTCGGGCGGATCCTCGATCCCCGCCCTGTTAACCCCAACTCCAAAGTCCCCGCGTTTCCCTTCGACGAGGCTTCGAGCCTTTTCTTAGACCGCTCGTTTTCGATCGAGCGACACGTACTTTAACGACCATTCACCGGCGAAAAAAGACCGTTTGAGACACATCGGGCACCGTGTCCGAGCGATGAGACACTTCGACCTTCGTGTCTCGTTCTTGCGAAAATGCCGAGAGAAAAGAGCAAGCCCCTTGGCGCTTCAGCGTCAAGGGGCTTGGAAATAAGGAAGCGATGAAAAGAATATCCGCAGGTGAGGGTGCTAGTCGAGCGTGTTGGGAACGAGGGGTGCGTTCAGGCTTTGGAGCACGTTCATGAGCGCATCGTCGGGGCGGTAGCGCAGGCGCAGCGCCAGAAGCGACGAGCCCACACCGAACATGTTCGCGTCGATGGCGCAGTGCATGGCATCGTCGAGCGCGTCGAGCATCACGTCGCTCGGCGACACGGGGATTCCCGCACCCGCGAGCATTGCATCGACCTGTTCCCGCGCAAGGGGGCCCTGCCCCGTTTCCGCCATGAGCTGGCGCATCTCGATCGTGCATTGCGCTAGGTAGATCGGCGAGACGATCATCGATTTCAGGTAGCAAGCGACGCCCGCGGCGCTGTTGCCCGCCTTCCATTCGACGTAGGCGAGCTGGTAGTACGCCATGGCGATCTCGTCGGGCAGCGTGGCTACGTCGAGCGCGCGCTTGAGCATCCTCGCGGAGTTCGCCAAATCACCCACGAGCATGTAGGCACGTGCCGTCTGACGATACGCCGGCGAGTAGGTCGGTGCCACCTGGATACAGCGTTTTCCCAGTTCAAGAGCCTCATCAGCATGGTCGAACGACTCTTCGAGCAGGCGCACGGAATCGAGGTAGCACATCGCAAGCGACGTCGGAAGAAGCTCCACCCGCTTGCCCTCGTCGGGATGCGGCCCAATAAGCCCGCACGTCCACGTTGCCGTGCCTGCGCGTTCCCGGTTGTACAGGATGCGCGATGCATACGAGTCGAACATGCGATGAACCGCTTCCGCGTTGTCGTCGAAACGGTGGCTTGCCTCCGCACGAGCGATTGCCTCGCGAAGGACCTCCGCGGCCGCATGGGCATCCGTCCGAGCGACAGCGCGCGCCCGTCCAAGCGCAATCAGGTACGGGTCGTCCCCCATGAAACAGGTCACAAGCGCGTTCTCGTCGCCCGAGTCGACCGAGTCCTCGATGAGCGCGGTCATGAGACGGGTGCACGCCTCGAAGACGCGCGGATCGTCCGCATCGCGCTGCTCCGTCTGGACGCAGCGGATCGCCTCGGTGGCGCTCGTCGCGCGCGCCACGCCGGCAGCCACCCGCTCGGCAACGCTTCGAAGCTGAGAATCGGCGCGAATCCGCAAGTCACGCGGCGAGTCGACGCCGAACGCCTTCTTGGCGCGCGCCGTGAGCTCGCCCGATTCCACCTCGGGAAGGTCACGGCGCGCCTCCCTCACCTGCGCCGACACAACGTCGTCGATCGCGCGGTCGCTTCGCGCGTCTTCGCCGAACAGCGCGCCGCACGCCGTGAAGAGCGGATGGGGGTCGTCCGATGCCGTTCGGTACGCGGGATCGTCGCCTCCGCAAAACGCCTCCCGCGAGAACGACACGCGGTACAACGGAGCGGCGTCCTCGGCGGTGTCGTCGAACCGAGCCGCGTAGGCGACCACCTCGACGCTGCGCACAGCCGCCCCCGCGTTGAACGCCGCCGCTGCGAGCATCACGCCCAGACATTCGGCGTAGCGAAGCGCAGCTTGGCCCCGTTCCTCTTCCGCGAGATCGCGCCACGTCGCCGACTTCGCATCGAAGACGCGCGCCGGCATGAACGAAGCGTCGGGGGCATCGAGCTCGAAAGCGGCAGCTCCCGCCTTCACGTCAAGCCTGAACTGGGACGACAACCGAATCGGCAGCTGGAAGCGCTCCATCGCCTCGCCGATTGCGCGACGGACGTCCCATTCGCCCGCCCGCTGCGCGACGGGGCGCGCTTCGTCTGCAGGGTGTTCGGCACACGGCGCTTGCACGGCGATGTCGGCGAACAGCTCGGCATCGACCCGCCCGCACTCGTCGGCCGCTGCGAGCGCCGCATGATCCCCCAACTCCTCCATGATAAGCAGGAACCTGTTCAACGCTGATTCAAGCGCCCACACGCTCCGTTCGGGGAATTCCGAATCAGGATCGGCCTTGCCCACGTAAAACGTGTTCGAATAGCGCGCGGTTCGCACAAGACGCAGAGGCGGCTGCCCCGTTTTACCTGGTTGGGCCGCCGCCAGAACGCGTTCGGCCCCGATATCGTCAAGCCAGCTCGCCAGCATAAGGGCGAGCGTAGGCGGGCGCATGGCCGGATCGATCGCCGCCTGGCGGATGCCGTGGACGACCTCGATGAGCGCCGCAAACGGGGCGTCGCAGTCAAGGCGCTCCAAGATGCCCGCAAGCCCGCGGGCGGGAATGTTCGCCCCGCCGAGCAGCGGACGGAACGAAAACGCGAAGAAGCAGCGCGCGAGGGCGTCGTCGTAGGCAAGCCCCGTTGCGTTGTCGCCGAAGTCGCACCAGGAGTCGAACAGCGCGTAGGCGCCCTTCTCCTTGCGAAACCGTGCAACCTCGCGCACCCCCTGCTTGTCGCGCAGCTGCACGCAGCCGGAAACAAGGTCGGCGGCGCGGGCAGGCGAATGCAGGTCGCGGCGCGAATGGCCGTGCGCCTGGGGCCGGCCGGGCTCGCTCGTCGACGAATCCTTGATGAACACGATATCCGCATCGCGAGCGGGCGGCGCGACGAGCGGGCGCGACGTCACAAAGGCGCGGCCGTAGCGGTCAGCGTATCCCCAGATGCGAAACGTGTCAGGTGAAGTGAATTCGACCAGGTAGGCATCGTCTTTTCGCGGAGACGGAAGAAGCGATCGGACCCATCCGTACTGAGGGAACCGAGGCTCGCCTTCGCGCGAGTCATCCGAAACGCCCGCGACACCGCCGCTGGAAAGTGCGGCGACCGCGTTCGGCAGCATGCGAACCCGCGGCCCGAACAGACCTCCCTTTCGGCAGATGCGGTACAGCCCCTCTTTTTCTTCCACGTAACGCGCCATGAAATCCCTTTCTTCTCGCATGAAGCATAGCACACGAAGCGCATACGAAAAGCGCGACCCCCGCAGACCGAAGCCTGCGGGGGTCGCAGCAGCAAAGAAGGGTTCGCTTGGCAGCCCTCAACCATTTCTCCCGGCGTTCCCGCGTTTCTGCTTGCGAACGGACGCAGCGCAGGAAGCGCACGCCAAGCTGAGCCGCATTTCCCTAGCGATGATGGTTACACGCCTGGTCGGCGGACATGATGGGCGCTTCACCTGCGGCGACGGCGCGGGCCGCATCGCCGACGATGGGATGTTCGGCGTCGTAGTACACCGTGATCCCCGCCTGGTTGAAGCCCATGAGCGGACGCATTCCCATGCCGGCTGCCACGATGGCATCGCAGCCTGCTTCGGCGAGCAGGCCCACCGGGCGCAGGCACCCGCCCTCTTCATGGGGCGGGTTGGCGATCATCGTCGTCTCCTCCGCCACAACACCGTCCACGATATCGACCACGGTGAAACAATCGCAATGCCCGAAATGGCCCGAGCGCTCCGCGGTAAGTCCGGCCGCGCCCATGGTCGGCACGGCAAGTTTAATTGAAGCCATGAAGCTCCTCTTTCTCGTTTTCCAATCGTCTTCATTAACGGCCTCAAAATACTCCAAATATTGGGTGTTTAAGACGACTCACCCGATACAGAACAAAACACCGCAAAATGTTCTTGATATGGTACTTAATTACTACCATATCAATAGGGATACGACCTGCACAAAAAGCCCCTTCGCGTTCGATTCGAGATGCGAAGGGGCTTGCGATCGTTTATGGAATAAAGGTTCGAGCTATTCCCCGCCCTGCGCACGCTGGGAATTCTCGAACGTGAAGCGGCCCATCTTCACGCCGCCCAAGATGTGGATATGGAAGTGCTTCACCGTCGTGGCGGAATCGGGGCCGGTGTTCACCACCGTGCGGAAGCCGGACTCGCGCACGCCCTTGATCTCGGCGACCTTCGGCACCACGGCCATCATGTGGCCGAAAACCTCCTCGGGCACGCCGTCACACATGTCGTCGTAGTGCTTCTTCGGCACGAGAAGCGTGTGCACCGGCGCTTCGGGCTCAATGTCGTCGAAAGCGAAGCAGATGTCGTCTTCGTACACCTTGTTCGTGGGGATCTCGCCCGAGATCAGTTTGCAGAACAGGCAATCGTCAGCCATGTCGTTTCCTTTCGAGAGCGCTGCCGAAGGTTCATCGAACGGCAGCACGGTATCGCCTACCGAACCGCTTCACCGCGGGCATGGGCGCGCCGAAAGCTCGGTTGGCGCCCATGTCCGCAACGATACGGAACCTACAGATACTTCACCACCAAGTCGCCCATGCCGGCGCAGTTGACCACCTTGTCGGCAGGCGTGGTGGAATCCTTCAGATCGCCCGTGCGCCAACCGTCGTTGAGCAGGTTCGTCACCGCGCGGCGGATGTCGTCGGCGGCGTCGTTCATGTCGAAACTGTAACGCAGCATCATCTCGACGGAGAGGATCTGCGCAAGCGGGTTCGCGATGCCCTTGCCGGCGATGTCGGGCGCGCTGCCGTGGGAAGGCTCGTACAGCGCCGTGCCGTCACCCAGGCTGGCGGAAGCGAGCATGCCGAGCGAACCGGTGATCTGGGCAGCTTCGTCGGACAGGATGTCGCCGAACATGTTCTCGGTCACGACGACATCGAAGTCGGCCGGACGGTTGATAAGCTGCATGGCCGTGTTGTCGACGAGCAAGTCCTCGATTTCCACATCGGGGTACTCGGTCTCGCCGATGCGGTGCACGATCTCGCGCCACATGCGGCTCGTCTCGAGCACGTTGGCCTTGTCGACGCTCGTCACCTTCTTGCGACGCTTGCGCGCAGCCTCGAACGCCTGGCGGGCGATGCGCTCGATTTCGTACTCGCGGTACTCGAGCGTGTCGTAAGCGCGCTGGCCTTTGGTGCCGTTCGTACCCGCGCCTTCCTCATCGTAGAAGCGCTCGCGCTTGCCGAAGTACAGACCGCCCGTGAGCTCGCGCACGATCATGAGGTCGACGCCCGCGATGACCTCGGGTTTCAGCGTGGAAGCGCCGGCGAGCGCGTCGAAGATCTGCACGGGACGCAGGTTGGTGTAGAGTCCCAAGCCTTTGCGGATACCGAGCAGTCCCTGCTCGGGGCGCGGCGCGTTGGGGTCGGTGGTGTCCCACTTCGGGCCGCCGACGGCAGCGAGCAGAACGGCGTCGGCAGCCTTCGCGGCGTCGAGCGTGGCCTGGGGAAGCGGCTCGCCCGTCGCATCAATCGCGGCGCCGCCGATAAGCGATTCCTCGCAGTCGAACTCGGTGTCGTACTTCTCGCCCACCGCGTTCAGCACCTTCACACCCTCGGCGATGATTTCCGGGCCGATGCCGTCGCCCGGCAGAAGGCAGATTTTGTACTTCGTAGTCATAGTTGCAAGCCTCTTTCAATGAGCGGTTTATCGCACCCGACTATATTAGCGCAGCAACAAGGCGCAAGGATGCCGCGTGCCCATTTCCTCGCGCAAACTTACGCTTCCTTGAAGAAGCACCGCGAAGGCGCCCACTTTGCACAAGATGCGCCGCACTTCGCTCATTTCCAAAATTCCCCGCATTCTCCGCCCTCGCTTGAATCCCCTCGGGCCTCTTCTGTCGAAGCCCATAGCCTCCGTTGCTTCCAAATCGACACGCCGTGGACAAAAAGAAGCGATATGCGAGCCCGAAAACATCCTCCGGACCCCCATCTTGACGCTCGACAATCCACGACCTGGTCTTTTATCGATCTTCCCGGGAAGAGCAAATCAAGGACAAAGAAGAATCCTCGCATATCAACCCTTTTTGTCCACGATGGCGAGATTCTCGAGAAGATACGCTTGCGGCGAGTCGTTCCCAGCCGGAGAAAGCCCCTCCCGCTGAATCGCAGCGAACGGTAGAACATCCCTATCAACGCAAACGGGCCTGGAACGGATATCCGTTCCAGGCCCGACGATAGGCTCGATACGAGCCCTTTCCCTTTGTTTAAGCAGCCGAAGCGAAATCATCGACTCGTCGCTTCGTCGCCCTCGAAGAAGCGCGAACCCAGAACTTCTCGACCGCTGATCGGCCTCTACAGCCCCAGCACCTTTTTCGTGCGGTTGATGAGGCCGCCTTCCTCGATGATCTCGCGGATGAACGGCGGGAACGGCTGTGCCTTGAAGGTCTCGCCCGTCGTGGTGTTGGTGATGACGCCCGCATCGGCGTCGACGTCCACGACGTCGCCTTGCTTGATGGCGTCGACCGCCTCGGGGCATTCCATGATGGCAAGCCCCGTGTTGATCGAGTTGCGGTAGAAGATGCGCGCGAAGCTCTTCGCGATGACCACGTCCACGCCCGCCGCCTTGATGGCGATCGGTGCATGCTCGCGGGAAGAGCCGCATCCGAAGTTCTCCTCGGCCACGATGATGTCGCCCTTCTTGACCTTCTTCACGAAATCGGCGTCCAAGTCCTCCAGGCAGTGCTGTGCCAACCATTCAGGGTCCGAAGAGTTGAGGTAGCGGGCCGGGATGATGACGTCGGTGTCGATGTCGCGCCCATAACGATGCGCGGTACCCTTGAAATGCATGAGTGTGTCCTTCCTAACCCGTTAGTCCAAATCTTCCGGCAGGCCGATGTGGCCGAGCACGGCGCTCGCCGCGGCAACCGCCGGCGACGAGAGGTAGACCTCGCTCGTCGGGTCGCCCATGCGGCCGACGAAGTTGCGGTTACTCGTGGAGATGGAGCGCTCGCCCGCGGCGAGGATGCCCATGTAACCGCCGAGGCACGGACCGCACGTCGGGGTGGAAACGGCGCAGTTCGCGTCGAGGAAGATGTTCATGAGGCCCTCGTCGATGCACTGTTTGTACACCTGCTGCGTGGCGGGGATCACGATGCAGCGGACGTCGGGGTGCACCTTGCGGCCCTTGAGCACGGCGGCCGCCTGGCGCATGTCCTCCAAACGCCCGTTGGTGCAGCTGCCGATGACCGACTGGTCGATCTTCACGTCGCGGGCCTCGGCAACGGGGCGCGTGTTCGACGGCAGATGCGGGAACGCGACCGTCGGCGGGATGTCGGACGCCTTGATCTCGTATATCTTCGCGTACGTGGCGTCGGGGTCGGAATGGTACTCGGTGTAGGGGCGCTCGGTGCGGCCGTCCAGGTAGGCGCGCGTGATGTCGTCGACCTCGATGAGGCCCGCCTTGCCGCCGGCCTCGATGGCCATGTTCGAGATGGAAAGACGCTGGTCCATCGACAGGCTGTGAATAGCGCTGCCCGTGAACTCCATAGCCTTGTACAGCGCGCCGTCAACGCCGATCATGCCGATGATGTACAGGATGATGTCCTTGCCGGTGACTCCCGGGTTGAGCTCGCCGTCGATCTTGAACAGCAGCGTTTCGGGAACCTTAAACCACGCCCTGCCCGTGGCGTAGCCCACAGCCGCGTCGGTGGAGCCCACACCCGTGGAGAACGCGCCGAGCGCGCCGTAGGTGCAGGTGTGGCTGTCGGCGCCGATGATGAGGTCGCCCGCGCCCACAACACCCTGCTCGGGCAGAAGCGCGTGCTCAACGCCCATGCAGCCGACTTCGTAATAGTGCGTGATACCTTGCTCGCGGGCGAATTCGCGCACCTGCTTCGCCTGCTCGGCGCTCTTGATGTCCTTGTTCGGGACGTAATGATCGGGAACGAGCGCGATCTTGGTGGGGTCGAACACCTTTTCCACACCGATCTTCTTGAAGTTCTTAATGGCGATCGGCGAGGTGATGTCGTTGGAAAGCACGAGGTCGAGATCGCATTCGATCAACTGCCCCGGCTCCACTTCATCGAGATGCGCATGGGCGGCCAGAATCTTTTCCGCCATGGTCATGGGACGTGCCATGTTGTCTCCTCTTCGTGCAGATGAACCGTCTTGATAAACTCACACATTGTAGCACCGACCGAACAGGCTGCGAGCAGAGCGGAACCGTCAACAAGCAAGCGTCAGAAAACGGCGCGACGGAAACGCCGAAGGAAAGTGCGGGGCGCGATGCCCTGCGCAAAAAAGAGGAAGGCCACGCATCGGCGACCTTCCTGCTGAATCTATTCGATTGCCCTCAAAACCGCGCCGGGCGAGCGCCCCCCCTTACGAAAGAGCCGAGCAGAGCGCGTCGAGCAACGTGATGGCGAAGTGCTGCGCGCTTCGGCCCTCGCCGGCGTCTTCCCACACCTTACCGGGAAGCTCGATCGCAATGCGCTGGGGCGACGTTTTCCGAGCAGCGGCGATGGCCTGCTCCAGGCGAAGCGCCAGGGTCGATTCGTCCCCGAAGGTGACGCGCGGCACGTTCTGCACGGCATCCCCGTCGGGAAGGACGATGTGCACGAGCAGCATGGAATCGTCCGGGGCGACCAGAAGCGAGTCGGCCGACAGGATCTTCGACTGCGGGTTGGTCGCAAGCGACAGGTTCGACATGCGCGAAGCGACGCTGCGCGTAAACTCTTCGGTTCCGAACAGGCAAAGCGCATTGCGCTCCAACACGTCCGCCGCGCGGGCGAACCCGAGATGGATGACCTCATGGATTGCGGCCTTGCCCTCCCACGAATGATGGAGGTTGCGGATGGCCGCGTACGTGTACGCGCCGGCGATGCCGTCGCTCGGAAGACCCAGGTTCAACTGGAACTTGCGCAGCGCATCCTCGGTGTGCGCGCCGAAGATCCCGTCGACGACGCCGCAGGCAAACCCCAACGCCGAAAGCACCTGCTGGAGTTCGTGCACGTCGCGCCCATGGAAATGCGGCATGCGCAAATACAGCGTGCGATCGCCCAGAGAGAACGTTGCGTCGACGAGCGTCGACCACACCTTCTCATCGACCTCATAGGCCGCAGGCAAGCCGGACTTCGCGCAAAACGCGCCGAGCGCGGCGACCGTCGCGTCGTCGAACGTGCCGGAAACCGCATCTTCCGCCAAACACCCCGCGGCAACAAGGCGCTGCTGAACGTCTTCGACCGCAGCCCCCGTATCGTTTCGCTTGATCGTATCCATAACCGCCACCTTACTTCAGACGATTGACGAACCAGTCGGCCATCGAGATGAGCATGTCGCGGGAATCAGACGGCTCGAGCGCCTCGGAAAGGCGCTTCGTCGCTCGCGTCGTCAGGCTCTCCGCATAGCTGCGGGCGTATTCGATCGACCCGGACTCGGTCATGATGTCGACCGCCTCGGCAAGCACCGCCGGATCCTTTTCCTTCGACGACAGGATCTCGATAAGCCGCTCGCGTTTGCCCGAATGCTTGAGCGCATGCACCACCATGAGCGTACGTTTGCCCTCGGTGATGTCGCTGCGGAAGTCCTTCTTCGTGCTCTCCTCTGAACCGACGAGGTTGAGAAGGTCGTCTTGAATCTGGAACGCAAGGCCCGTGTCCAGCCCGTATGCGCGAAGCTCCTCGATCTGCTCCTCGGAGCCGCCGCCGACGATCGCGCCCACCGCCAAGGGAACCGCGCCGGAATAATGGGCGGTCTTGTGCGTGGCCATGACGAGGTAGTCCTCGGGAGTGATGTCGTAGCGCCCGTCGCGCGCCCAGCCGATGTCGAGCGCCTGGCCCTCGATGGTCCGCCGCGTCATCTCGATGAGCTCGCTCACGACGCGCACCTTCACCGAGTCGCTCAGCAGCGGGTCGTTGATGACGGTGCCGTTCACCAGGGACAACGCCAAGTCGCCCATGTTAATCGCGAGCCCCAGCCCCTCGGTGAGGTGCAGGCACGGCTCGCCGCGGCGAAGCTCCGCCTCGTCGGCGATGTCGTCGTGGATGAGAGCCGCGGTATGGAAGTGCTCGATCGCCGCCGCAGCGCTCGTCGCGCGGTCCATGTCGCCGCCGACCGCGCGGCACGCCGCGAAGCAGATGAGCGGACGATGACGCTTGCCGCCGTTCTCGCTGTAGCGCTTGAGCGGGGCGTACAGATAGCGGTCCATGTCGGGGTGGGTACCCTCAGGAATATAGGAATTGATGAGCCCGCCGATTTTCGGGGCGAAGCAGTTCAGGTACTCCTCGAACGTCGTGGGCGGCTTATCGATCGAAGCAATGATGTCGTTGATGGTTTCCATGAGGGTTGTTTGATCGCCTGTCTTTATTCTTACTTTCTTCTGACCTGGTAGGGGTAGCGGGACTCATGCGCTCGCTTCGCGACCGCACAACCTTTCCCGACCTGGTAGGGGCGGTGGGACTCGTGCGCTCGCTTCGCGACCGCACAACCTTCCCTCGCAAGCTCGGTCAGGCGAATTCCTAAAAACGTGCCACCGGCACGTTTTCTTAACGGAATTCCACCTCATCGGTTCGAGTCCCGCTTCTCCTACACGCAGTCTACCGTTGCCATACTTCATGTCGACCTGGTAGGGGCGGTGGGACTCGAACCCACATATCCGAAGATGGCGGATTTTAAGTCCGCTGCGTCTGCCAATTCCGCCACGCCCCCGCGTTTCGGCCAGTGCAAATCCTATCACAAGCCGTGTTGCGCAAAGCCCTCGCGAGCTGCGGCGAGCACAATACCATGGAGAATATCCGTTTCGCTTACCGTGAACGCGTCGGCATGCGCCGCGTCCAGGACCGATCGCAGGATCAGAAGGCCCGCGACCATCACCGGCGCGCGCTTCGGGTCGAGCCCGACGACCCGTTCGCGCTCGCAAAGCGGCAACGCCCGAAGCCTATCGTAGACCCTTGCAAGGTCGGCTCGGGAAACACGCGCGCCGTGGACGCGCTTCGAGTCGTAGCGCTCCATTTCCTCGCGGATGCTCACCACCGTCGTCGCCGTTCCCGCAACCGCGACGACTCGATCGATCGAGGCCACACGCTTGCTCTGTTCGGCGAACCAGCGTGAGAACGCGTCGTCGATCCACTGGCGCGCGCGCTCGATCTCGCCTGCCGTCGGCGGGTCGGACGCGAGGAACCTCTCGGTCACCCGACGGCACCCGACGTTGAAGGAATGGCCGCATGAGGGGTTCGTCCCCCCGACGCCGAACACGGCTTCGGTCGACCCTCCGCCGACGTCGACCACGAGCAAGTTTTCACCGGGAAAGTCGAGCGAGGCGCCCGAGAACGAGAGGGCGGCTTCGCGTTCGCCCGGAATGACCGAAAGCTCGACGCCGCGCGATTTCAAGAGCTCGACGAAATCGGCGGAATTCCGCGCATCGCGCGCGGCGGACGTCGCCACGGCAACGGTCGCCTTCACGGGGTTATCCGAGGTGGAAAGTTCGTTTCGAACGATAAGGAAACTATCGATTGCCGATAGCACGCGCTGCATGGCGCAAGGCGAAAGCGCCCCCGTCGCATCGACTCCCTCGCCGAGGTTGGTGATGGCGTATTCGCGGGCAAGTTCGTGCACGCCGGCCTCGTCGACGTCGGCGACGAGCATGCGGCAGGTGACCGTACCGATATCGATCGCCGCGTAGCGTCCGGGGACGAGCATGGCTACTCCTCCCCGAAAAGCGGCCCGAACAGCTTGGAGTACCACGTTTCCGGCGCGGGAACGCTGCCCGGCACGATGCTCGCCGTGAACGTCGAGTCGTCGTCGACGTCGAGCCCGTACACGGTCACGGCGTTCTCGCCCTTCGAGACCCAGCCGTATTCCTGGTGCGCGCGGTCTTCGATGCCGGCGTCGGTCGAAAGCGAGTCGACCGTCGACTGGATCGCCTCGTTGCGCTGCTCGATCGCCGCATACTCAGCCTGGAGCTGGTCGCGTTCGCGCGTCGAATGGTAGAGCTGGGCCGCGGAGGGGTACAGGAACGCGGCAGTCAAAACGATGCACACCGCGGCGCCCGCCGTGGCAATGAACCAGGGGCGCTTCACGAATTTGGGAACGCGAGACGCAGCGGTTCGCGTCGCGTTGCCGCGCGACGATCCCGCCTTTTCGTCCTGCATGCGCGAAGCGCGACGATGGGCCTGCCCCATCTCTCCCTTGTAAACGGCCGCGCGCGGACCCGCATCGGAGGCGCCCGATGCACGGTCGGCACCGCCGTATTGGCGATCGAACGCACGGTCGGCCTTGCTTTTGGTAACATTGCGCTTGAAGCGCTCAAAACGCGAAGGCGATTTCGCGGGCACCGGGTTCTCTTGATCCCGATCGTCTTCCTCGTCGTAGGCAAGGCGGCTTGCCGCGTAGGCTTCGTCGTCCAGGCGCGTCTGCCTGCGGGAAGAGCCCCTGCGCTCACTCACCCGCAAGGAGGACGAAACCGCACGCGTCCGGCCGGAAGCCGCCGTTCGCGTCCCATGCGCGGCATGGGAATAAGAGCTACGAGACGATTCGCTATGCGAGGAATGGGCGGCATAGCCGCGCTCTTCCGAGCGTACGGAATGGGACGGGCGCTCGCCGTGCGCCGTACGCGCGCGCCGAGCCTCGTCAAACGAGAGAATCTTCGCTTGCTGAGTCAACGAAAAGGCCCCTTTGAGCATCGTGGTTCGTGTATGGTGTAGGTAATGCTAGAAGCGCTTCAAAGGATACCACACCGGCTGGGGCCGACACCAGGCACGCACGATCGAAAAAGACGGGCGCAACGTGCGGCAAGCCGATGAAAACAACGGCCGCAAGCTGCGAAAACGCCATTCATTCACACGACATCGCAGCCCGCGGCCGCATTCTAGATATCGAGCTTTTTGATATAGGAATTCCACTTCTCGAACGACTCGTCGCTTATCGCGTGCTCCATGAGGCACGCTTCCTTTTCGGCGGTCTCGTCGGGAATGCCCAAAGCCTTCGTAAGGAATTTAAGCAGAAGCTCATGGCGCTCGAGCACCGACGACCCGTATTTGTAACCATCGTCGGTCAGCGTGACATCGCCGTAGTAAGGCTGATCGGCGAAGCCCTTCTCCTTCAACGCGTTCATCGCCTTGTTGACCGAGGCCTTCGAGACCCCAAGCTTATTCGCGATATCGACCGAACGAACGGAATTCTCCGTCGTGCCCCCCAGCATGACGATCGCTTCGAGGTAGTCCTCGTGGGATGTAGAGATCTTTTCCATGAGTGTTCCTCCTTTATGGACGCACATGGAATATGCGTCACTCTCCATAGTAGCGCAACTTTTCGCCGCTTCTTCGCGAAAGCGGCAACGTCGGAAAGAGAAAAAGCGCCGAAGCGCTTTCCGAATCGATGGAGAGGAGGCCCGCGGGAGCGAGGGGGGGGTGAGCTCCCGCGGGCTTATGTGATGGACGGCCAGACGAGAGGAGCCTCCACCACCGGGTCAGCGCGATAAAGAGGAAACGCTTTTGTTCAGGTTAATCGAGCTTGAGAGAGGGGGTTTGATTCGCTCGACCCGTTCTGCTGACATTTGTTATCTTAGGTTAACCTTGCTGGTCAGTCAATGAGTTTACCTAGGTTTACACTTTCTCCACAATTCGATTTGCCGCTGCTGGGCAAATGCGGGAAGCACAGCGCGCCAAGGCTGAGGGCTCGCGCGCCTGAGCGCCGCGGCCCCGTCTCGCCCCTACCCCATGCGAGGCTATCGCCCCCCATAAACGCAAAAGGGCCGGATGCTATCGCACCCGGCCCTCATCAGGAGCAGCGCTCGTTACCTGAGCGCCTTGTCCATGTCGGCGACCATGCAGTCGGCGGCGCTGCAGCCCGAGCACCCGTGGCACCCCGAGCAACCGCCCGACGAGCTGTCGCCGCAATGATCATGGCAGTCGCACAGCCCGCGCGTCACGATGCGATGCACGGCGAGCACGGCCAGCACCGCGATGATCGCGAGAACCACAACGGTCGACGGCGTCCAAACCAAACCCATCGAACCCGCCTCCTTTCCTTTCGCCTTGCCGGCACCGGACCAATCGCTTCTCGGGGCCCGGTACCACCGGGGCCGCGCGGCAAAGCGCAGCCCCGAGTTGCTTTCATGTTACTTTACGCCGCTTCGCCTTCGGCCTCAAGCTTGCCGGCAGACTTCTTTTCCTCGTCGTACTTCGGCATAGGGCGGAAGATCTGGAACAGCATGAGCGCCGCGATGACGATGGCGACCACGGTCCACACGCTGAAGCTCACCTCGCCCAAGGCCAGGCCGACGAACTGATAGAGCATGCAGCCGACGCACCAGGCGAAACCGCACATGTAGCCGATGGTGATCCAGAACCACTTAGCGGAGTTCTGCTGCTGGCGAATGGTGCCCATAGCCGCGAAGCACGGGGCGCACAGCAGATTGAACGCGCAGAAGGCGACAATCGCAGCGGTCGATCCGCCGAGCATCTGGGCGAAGCCGTACCACAGCTGCGGGTCGGCCTCGCCGAAGTCGGCGAGCTGGGTGATGATGCCCACGGTCGCGACCACGTTCTCCTTCGCGACGAGTCCGGTGACGGCGGTTGCAGTTGCCTGCCAGTTGGCGAATCCAAGCGGAGCGAAGATCCAGGCGAGCAGGTTACCGAGGCCGGCCATGAGGCTGTACTCCATGTAGTCGGGGGCGTCGGTGTCAAGCAAGCCGAACCCTTCGCCCATATCGCCGAAGTTCATGAGGAACCAGATGACGATCGTGGACAGGAAGATGATGGTACCGGCCTTGATGATGTAGCCCTTCACGCGCTCCCACATCGAAAGCAGGATGCTCTTCACGCCCGGCATGTGGTACTGCGGAAGTTCCATGATGAACGGCGTGGTCTCGCCGGCGAAGAGCTTGGTCTTCTTCAGCATGATGCCGGAGATAATGATGGCGATGACGCCCATGAAGTAGAACATCGGAGCAACATACCAGGTCGCATCGGAGTTACCCGAAGCGATAGCGCCGAACACGAGCGCGATGATCGGCATCTTCGCGCCGCAAGGGATCATGGTGGTGGTCATGATCGTCATGCGGCGATCCTTCTCGTTCTCGATGGTCTTCGTCGACATAACGGCGGGCACGCCGCAGCCGGAAGCGATGAGCATCGGGATGAAGGACTTACCGGACAGGCCGAACTTGCGGAAGATGCGGTCCATGATGAACGCGACGCGCGACATGTACCCGCACAGTTCCAGGAAGCCGAGTAGCAAGAACAGGATGACCATCTGCGGGATGAAGCCGATGACCGCGCCGACGCCGGCGACGATGCCGTCGTTCACGAGGGACTGCAGCCACGGCGCGACGTCCGCGGACTCGAGAGCGTTGCTGATGATGGCGCCGAGGCCCGGGATCCAGAGGCCCCAGGTGCCGTCGGATGCGTCGGGTTCTTCAACCTCGGCCGCAGCCTGGTAGTCGGCGAAGGTGATTTCCTGCTCCTCGACCGTGCCGTCGTCGCCTTCGACTTCCATCGTGGCAACAGCATGCTTGGCCTGGGCCTCTTCGTCGAACGCGGCTACCGTGGCCTGAGCGTCCTCATATTCCGCGACGGCGTCTTGGTACTCGGCCATGGCGTCGGCATCGGAGGTGTCTTCGGGCTCTTCGGGCTCCGCGACGGCCAGGGCGTCAAGCACTTCCTGGGATTCGTCGGAGGGAAGGTCGGACGCCTCGTCCTTGCCGAGAAGGTTCTCGACATAGGCCGTGACCTGGGACTGCGCGTCTTCGTATTCCGCAGTCGCCTCGTCGAAGGCCTCGCGGCCGGTGTAGAGCCAGCCATCGCCGGAAATGCCGTCGTTGGCCCAGTCGGTCACGATGCCGCCACCGACGGAAACGGCGAGCCAGTACACGAAGAACATGATGACGATGAAGATCGGCAGGCCGAGGATTCGGTTCGTGACCACGCGGTCGATCTTCTGCGTGGTGGTCATGCCCTTGGTCGACTTCTTCACGGTGCCGTCGACGATGTCGGAGATCTCGTCGTAGCGGGCGGACGTGATGATGGACTCGGCGTCGTCGTCGAGCGAATCCTCAACAGCGGTGCGGATCGCCTCGATGGACTTAAGGTCGGCAGCGGAAAGCTTCAGCTGCTCGATCGTGCGGTCCTCGTTCTCGAAGACCTTGATGGCGTACCAACGGGCCGTCGCCGGGGTAACGCGGGAGCCGAGCACGTCGATGATCTTGGCGAGCGCGGTCTCGATCTCGTCGGAGAAACGCACCGTCGGAGCGGCGGGCACGCCCTTCTTCCCCAAGTCGATGGCGGTCTTCATGAGCTCGTCCATGCCGCGGCCCCTGAGCGCCGAGGTCGGGACGATGGGGCAGCCGAGCTCCTTGGAGAGCTTGTCGACGTCGATCTTGTCGCCGTTCTTCTCGACGAGGTCCATCATGTTGAGTGCGATGACGACCGGGATGCCGGTGTCGATGATCTGCGTGGTGAGATAGAGGTTGCGCTCCAGGTTCGTCGCGTCGATCAGATTGACGACGACGTCCGGGTCGCCGTCGAGCAAGTAGTCGCGCGCGACGATTTCTTCGGGTGAATAGGGGGAAAGCGAGTAGATGCCAGGGAGGTCGGTGACGGTGATGTCCTTGTCCTTGGTGTACTTGCCTTCCTTCTTTTCAACGGTTACACCGGGCCAGTTGCCAACATATTGGTTGGCGCCGGTGAGGTCGTTGAACATGGTTGTCTTGCCGCAGTTCGGGTTGCCGGCAAGAGCAATGCGAATTCCCATGATCTGCCTTTCCAAATCCTTAACCATTCACTTTGCTGCTTCGCCGAAACGACGGCGCCACGAGGGCGGTGCGGTCGCTTCGATAAGTTAGCGAGTGCTAACCGCTACGCAAAGAAAAAGGGCACGTCATGCCCTGTTTCGCGCTACAGAACGAGCACGCTTTCCGCCTCGCTCTTGCGCAGCGAAAGCTCGTAGCCGCGCACGGTGACCTCGATGGGGTCGCCGAGGGGAGCCACCTTGCGAACGTAGACTTCCACGCCCTTCGTGATGCCCATGTCCATGATGTGGCGTTTAAGGGCGCCTTCGCCGGTCAGGCGACGCACCGTAGCCGTCTCGCCCACGGCGACATCACGCAGCGTCTTGTTCGCGCCTGCTTCAGCCATGTTCCCTTCCTTTCTCCTGACTTGTCCGTTTCCGTCCTATCACCGCGCCCAAACCGTTTCGCGAATTTGGGCGCAAACCACCCGTAAAAGGGAGTGATTCCTTTTCTTAAAGCTGCCATTTCGGCAGGTGAAATGTGTTTTCGCCTTATCGGGTAACGATGCGCGAAGCGACCTGCTTGTTCAAGGCGACCTGCGCGCCCTTGATCTCGACGATGAAGTTGCCGCCCTGCTCGGAGACCACCTTCACCTGAGCGCCGTCGACGAAACCGAGGTTCTCCAGATGATGGAGCACGTCGCCCTTCTCGCGGATCTTCGCGACCGTAGCCACTTCGCCCGTCTTCAGGAAGGAAAGCGGCATCTGGCTCATTCGGGGAGCCGCGCCCGTCGTTTGGGAAGCCATTCCCGCATCGATTGCCATTGCGTCCTGCATTTTCCACCTCATCTTTTGATAACCGTGGTTAACAACATTTCATCTTACGGGAAAAGACGCCTCTTTGGAAGCCGCAGCAAACTTTTTTGTTCTCTACAGCTAATTTTTCACAAATTCGCCACGGTTAATATTCGGATTGATGACGCAAACCGTGCTGGAGGCGCGACAGACGCGATTTCCCACTGCGTTGCACCGGAGAATGCGCAGCGCAGTGCGCATGCCGCTCACGCCTTATTCGAGTCGAAGCCTATCGCCCCGCTGTGCATTGCATGGAATGGAAGATAATTGTCGGCGCATCGTTTTCGCAGGTAGTATAGTGCTTGCGAAACATCCAGGAAGAAGGGTTGCAACATGGCTGACAACACCGGGACCACGACGGTCCTCTCGAGCAACGAATATTCCGACACGCGAGGGCTCTGCGACGATCCCGTACCTTTCACCCAGGCGGTCATCAACGGCTTGGCACACGGCGGGGGTCTCTACGTCCCGGCGAAGCTGCCCACCCTTTCGCTCGACGACATCTGCGGGCTCGCCAAGCTCCCCTACGCGAAGCGCGCCGCCTTCGTGTACCGCGCATTCGGCGTCGACCTGCCGGCCGAGCGCATCGAGAGCCTGATGGAAAGCGCCTACGGAAAGCAGTTCGACGACGAAGACATCTGCCCCATCACCTCGCTCGACGACAAAACCCACGTGCTGGAGCTCTGGCACGGGCCCACGAGCGCGTTCAAGGACATGGCGCTTCAATGCCTGCCGCGCTTCTTTTCCGCAAGCGCCGAGAAGCTCGCCGCGGAAGGAAAGCTCGACCACGACTTTCTCATCCTTGTCGCCACCTCGGGCGACACCGGCAAGGCGGCGCTCGAAGGGTTCAAAGACGCCGACCACGTCCGCATCGGTGTGCTGTATCCCGACGGCGGCACGAGCGACATCCAGCGCAAGCAGATGGTCACGCAAGAGGGCGGCAACGTGCAGGTCTGGGGCGTTCGCGGCAACTTCGACGACTGCCAGACCGGCGTGAAGAACGCGTTTTCCGACGAGGAGTTCGCGGCGAAGCTGCTCGACGAGCACAACGTCACGCTCTCGAGCGCGAACTCCATCAACTGGGGGCGCCTCATGCCCCAAATCGTGTACTACCTTTCCAGCTACGCGAAGCTCGTCGAAGCCGGCAAGGTGGCGGCGGGCAGTCCGATCGACGTATGCGTTCCCACCGGCAACTTCGGGAACATCCTCGCCGCATGGTACGCGAAACGCATGGGATGCCCGATCGACATGCTCTTTTGCGCGAGCAACGAGAACCGCGTGCTCACCGACTTCATCAACACCGGAGCCTACGACATCGCGGACCGCGCGTTCAAGCTCACGCCCTCGCCTTCGATGGACATCCTCGTCTCGTCGAACCTCGAGCGCCTGCTTTTCGAGCTTTCCGGCCGCAACGCCGAAGCCGTCCGCGGATGGATGGGCGACTTGCGCGACAAGAAGGCCTTCCGCGTCGACGCCGATACGTTCGCGGCGGTGCGCGCCGAGTTCGCCGCCGACTCGGTCGACGACGAGACATGCCTGCGCACCATCAAGGAAGTGCTCGACGAGCATGATTACCTCATCGATCCGCACACCGCAGTCGCCTACAAGGTCGCCGAGAACCTTCGCGGCGAGAACCCCGTGCTCATCGCGAGCACCGCTCATTGGGCGAAGTTCGGCAACAACGTGTACCGCGCACTTCACGGAATGGCGCCGAAAGAGGAGCTCCCCGCCGACGTCGCCGCACTTTCGGGATGCAAGCTCAACGAGCTCGTGGCGGACGAGACGGGCAAGCACAACATCCCCCGCAACCTCTCCGCGCTCGACGATGCAACCGTGCGCTTCGAGGAAGTCATCGGCAACCAGACCGCAGATATCGAGGAAGCTGCCGAAATCTTTCTCGGCAAAACCGACCGGTAAACGTGAGACAATGGTTCGAAGCCATAAAACAAAGGGGAAACAATGAGTCAATTGACCGAGCTCGTACCGACTATCAGGCTTTCCATCAAGAATCCCAACTCCGAAAGCGGCTCGCTTTTCGGCCGCGGCATCGCCGATTTGTGCCTCGGCGTGCGCGAGAAGGGTTCGCTGAACGCCGCCGCAAAAAGCATCGGCATGGCGTACAGCAAAGCCTGGCGCATCATCAAGGAAACGGAGTCGGCGCTCGGCATCCAGCTGCTCAACCGCGACGGCGCTCACGGCAGCAGCCTGACCGAGGAAGGCGACGTCCTTCTCGATTCGTACCTGGAAATCGCCAGCCGCGTTCAAGCCGCTGCCGAAGAGGAATACAAGCGTCTGATCGGCTAAGCCCCCTTCATCGTCTCACATGCAGGGGTCGTCTGGAACGTCGAAGTCCACGGCGACCCTTACTCCTTTCACCCCCTGGGGAAGCGGCACGTTGATGACGAACATCTTCTCGCCATCAGAGCGAGACTCCTCGCACCTCGCGCTTTGCGATTCGCATTCCGTTTCTTTTACGAGGGGGTTTCTTTCCTCCCCTACACGCGAAGAACGCTTCCTATTCCCTTCAGCGATTTTCCTTTCGTCGTCCGCGTCGGAAGGACGCTTCGACTCCTCTTCAACGCCTTTGCTGTCGTAGCTTGATCCCGATTCCATATCATCGGAAGACGCGAAGGGCCGCTTCTCGTCGAATCGATGCAGACATCCGTAGCAAACGTCCATGTCGTCGAACGCTTTCGCGTTGCACACCGGGCATGTTTTCATCGTTTGGACCTTCCTCTCTCTGCAATCTTGCTTTCACCAGACGCAATACCTATTTCAACCCTGTCGCCAGCCGTAAACCACGGGGTGCTTTCGGAAAATCGCTCTATCGTCGCCACGGCCTTTCGGCAGCGAACGCGCCTCATGGGCCCGACGTCGCGGTAGGCTTCAACCACCATGCCGTCGGCGTCGACGAATGCGATGTCCAAGGCGTGTCTCATGCCGACGGTGTGGATGTCCCTGCACGGCGCCAGCAAAAGCACCCCTTGCCTCACGGGCGAGAAGAGCAGCCCGCGCATCCGACTCGCCAAACCCGCTGCGATGTGCAGAGGAGCCCGCTCCGCAGCCTCGAAACCTAGGGTTTCTCCCGATTGACAACGCACCTCGCCACCACGCTCGTCGCATCCCCCACCGGAATGCATGAGATCATCGCCCATCGACATATCCCTTCCCCCTTCATGAAGACGGAGCATCCTTCGATTCCCGTCTCCGATTCCGTCCATCCGCCTTGACAAAGGGCTTCTCGGAAACGTGCCATGGAAGCCTCTTCGCCGGACGGCACGACGAACCCGACGACGTCCCCTTCGGCCGACACACGAACGTCCTGTGTCCCGTCAAGGGGAAAGAGCTCCTGTGCGAACCACGACGGCACCGCCTCAAGACCCGTTCCCTCGCCCGCAAGCGAAACACCCGGCACGCTATCGGCGGGCTGCGAGTCGGCGAGGCCATCGGCAAGTCCCGTGCCCGCAAGACCGTCGGCCAGCTGGACTTCCGCGAGATCTTCGCTAAGCCGGCTTCTCAAAAACGCATCGGACGACCCGCGTTCCACCCCGGCATCGGACAGGCGCAGCGCTTTACTCGCGGCATCTACGCTGGCCGCCCATCCGCAAACCACGCTCGATACGGCGACGACGGCGATTGCAAGAGCGATTCCCGCCGCAGCTCGCAGCGCACGCGCTTTCTGCCCCGCCATCAGAACAGCATCCCCGGACGGTAAGGCTCGACGACAAGCTCAGTCGCGTGCTCTATCTTCGGAAGCGGCACTCCGAAGACAGACGATTTCAACCCCATGCCGAACAGCGTCGGAGAAAACGAGAGCGTTGCCCGAAAAGCGCTCTTCCCGTCAGCCCGCCCCGAAACCGAGACATCCACATCGAGGTACTCCTTCTCCGAAACCTGCATCGCGTCGTCGATCGTCTGCCGCACGAGCGAGACGCCCTCCCCCGCATCCTGCCCATACGCAGGGGACGTCGCCTGAATACGAATCGCGTTGCGCGCGATACGGTCGAACGCCGCACATTCGGAAAAGAACGTGGCGGCGTTCACGGCCATCACGGCGACGATGATGAGCACGGGCATCATCACGGCGAGTTCAACCATCATCTGACCGCTTTCCGACGAAAGCAGACGGCGCGTCTTGCTCATCGTCACCTCCATTCCTTAAGCCCTGTGGCGCTCGATACGGCCGAACGCACAGCATCCGCAATCGATTCGATCGCCCCCGCCGAAGCCTTGCCGGCGTAATCGGGGAGCATTATCGAAAGGGGAATGCGGACCCCTCCAACGGGAAGTTCGATTTCCACAATCTCGATCACGCCGTCATTTCCCGACAACACCTCGAGCGCCCCGCTCTCCGCCTTGTCGATAAGCGACGAGAAGAGGCTCGACGACGGCCCCGAAGCCGCCAACGCCGCGCTTTTCACCGACTTGTACCGAGCGGAGAACGCGCCCGAATCGGCGTCGGCGACAAGCGACGTGTTCACGAGCACCGCCTTCAACGCTTTCGTGTTCGCAGGTTCAAGACCGAGATCGGCTACGACCCCCGACAGCTTCGAGGCCGCCCATGTGCCCAGCCCGCTCGCGCTCGAAAGCGGGATAGAGTCGAGCACCCGCCTCACAGCGTCCGTCAAAGCCTGCTGCCCGCTGGAATAGACGCCGAGCAAAAACGACCAGCAGTCCAGAACCACCCGGGCAGCGCCGACCGCCCCGCCCCCGTCGCGCGCGAAGCCGTCGAGCAAGGAGGCGATGACCGTTTCGCCCTCCTCGCCCTCTTCCTCGAGCAGCGTCGCCCCGGAAACCGCGGCGCGAACGCCGAGCGATCCGGCGTCGGCGACAAAGGAGTTCTCGAACCCCGTCGACGCCGGAGCCGCCTGTGTGTTCACCACGAGCGATATCGCGCCCTTGCTTCCCGGCGGATTCGCATGCAAGCGCGCGTTCGCCGCCTCGGCCAGCGCGTCCTTGCATGCTTCGAGCATCTTCCCCGCCTTGCTCTTCGCCGCCTTCGACGTTTCGTCGAGCGCTTTGCGAGCTTCCGAGTATTCGCGCGCCGCCTTCGCAACGGCGACGTAGTGATACTCGAACCCGTTGGGGATGGAACTCGAAGCCGCCGCCACCTTCCCCAAGCTCGCAGCAGTGAACTTGCACTGGGGGCACGTCGCGTAATTCCCCGATTCCATTTGCGCGATGGAACCGAGCCCGGCCCCTCCCGCGAGCGGACAACCCTCCCAGGCATGCAGGCCAACGCCGCCCGACCCGTCATCTCCCAGCGGGAAAACCGCTTCCGTGTAAAGCGAAGTTTTTCTCATCTCCTGCGTGTTCTTCGGCAAGTCGGGGAAATACGCATCGAAGGAATCGTCGGATTCCCTCACATAGCCTTTCGAAAGCTCGTTCGAGGCAAAACGGTAGAACACCTTCCGCAGCGCCGATGCCGCCTGTTCGTCGACGGAATCAGTTAAGGGCGCCTCCTCCCTCAACCGCAAAGCGTAGTAAGCTCGCGCGCGATCGAGCGCAACCGAGAAAGACCACGCATCGACACTGTGGAATAGCGGGTTTTGGGTAGCGTTTATTCCCGAAAGCGCCTGAGCCCTTTCATACATGCAATACGCCGGAGCGTCGCCGCAATCGCGGGCGAACGCACGGGACTTCGCCTCGTTCGCTCTCTCGGCCGCACATTCAGCCTCCTCCGAGGCGCTTTTAAGCTCCTCCGCGTTCGCGTCAACGGCGTCTTTCGCCGAGGAAAGCGCCGACGACGGCCCCGCCTCTATGGTTTCGCCTTTCGCCGGGACGAGCACCGCAACCGCACAATATTGAGAAGGAAACGCTCCACCCGAATTCGCGTCGCCGACGGACGCTGCGCTCGCCGCGGCGAGGAAGGGCAGCGCTTCTTGCAGCTTGTTCAACCCGGACGCAGCCTTTTCCGCGAACGAGTTGCGCGCTTCGAGTACCTTCCCTCCCAAGTTGACAAGATCGGCTCCCAAGCCCGACAGGGGAGGAACGCAGAGCGCCGCGACGCCGAGCCCATACGAAACCGCGCAGGTGAGCGACATCGTCAGAACGACGGCATCGCATACGCGCACGGCTATCATGAATTCGGCGACCTCGCTCTCGGCCGCCAAGACAGCGGCGTCCGCCACGTCCTGCACGCCCGCCGAAGCGGACGACACGCGGTACACCTGGGCCGTCGAGAACACCAGCGAAAGCGTGACCAGCAGCGCAACCGCCATGCCGAGCGTCGAAAAGCCGTCTTCCTCGAAGAAGAAGCTCTTCGGAGCACTATTCGCTCGCTTCATGAATCCACGCTCCTATCCATTCGGAAGGCGACGACCCAGAGGATGCGGCCCATGCCCATGCAGGCTGCGTCGGCATGGTCGCTTCAACCCTCACAAGAAAATTCCCGCTCTCGTTCGTCAGCCCGAAAAGCCCAGCAGAGGCGCCGATGAGGGGAAGGGGCTTCGCCTGCGTTGCGATGCGGCACGTCACCGACTCACTCGACTGCCCGCCTTCGAACCCTATTTCCCACGAGCATCCGTCGCCGTGCACATGGAAGCAGTCTTGCCCGGGAACAGCCCCCAGTCGCCTCCTCACGAACGCCTCGGCAACGCCCGAGCCGTCCCCCTCGTCCAACGTCGCAAGAAGGCGACACGCCTCGGACGCCGCCGCCTGCATGACGATGCGGTCGTACAGCACGATCCCCGGTTGGACCAGCAGCAGCACCAGCAACAGCGCGATGGGAAGGGCGAACGCCGCTTCTACCGTCGATTGGCCATCTTCCCCAGCCGTTGCGCGGCGAATCAGTACGAGAAAACGTCGCCAACCGACCCAAGCGCCGCCGCTTGGACGTGGTGAGACGCCGAAGCGAGCGCGTGTTGAACGAAAAGGCCGTCCGAAAGAGCATTCGACAGAGCGCCCAAGCCGACGGCGACACAAAGCAGTCCCATAAGCACGATCGCGTACTCCACCGTGCTCTGACCTCCCTGTTGCGCAAGCTTGGCCCGGACAGATGCGACAATCGGGACAAGCGACGCTACAACCCGTTGATACCGTTGGCGATTGCATCCCAAAGCTCCTGGATCTTGGGACGGAAGAGGGTGATCGCGATGATAGCGATCACCACGAGCACACCGACCAGGATCGCGTATTCCGTCGTTCCCTGCCCCTTCTCGCACGCAAGCTTCGAGCGCAACGCGCACCAAGCCCCTATCGCCTTTCCCCTCACCTTCGAAACCGCGTTTCGCATGCAATCCATTTCCCATCCTTTCTCAGAATCCTTCTACCAGCTCGAGCAGCACCGGCCCGAGCACGAGCAACAACATCGCAGGCAGCATGAGCGCGCCGGTGGGAATCATCATCTTCACCGGGGCCTTCGCGACCCTCTCCTGCCGAACCGCCCGGTAGGCGCCACGCGCCTCGCCCGCAATCGATTCGAGGCTCTCAGCGAGCGACGACCCGAAGCGAAGCGACCTCGCAATCGCCTCGACGCATCGCGAGAACAGCATCGAATCGTATGCGTCCGCAAGAGATCGCAACGCCTCGTCTCGCGAGGAGAAGCCGAGCGTCCATTGGCGCTTCGCCGAGGCGAGCGACCGAGAAAGCAACGTATCGAAATGCTCAATATAGGCATCGAGGCTTCGATCGAACGACAGCCCGCTCCGAAGCCCGAGCGACAAGACGTCGAGCATTTCCGGCAGGTGCTTTTCAAGCTCGCCCTTCCTTTCTTTTGCGCACGTGCGAACCGCCCATCTCGGAGAAGCCCATCCCAAGCAAAGTCCCGCACATGCAAGGACAAACGCGAGCTCGAGTGAGAAGACGAAACCGAGCAGGAGCCCGGCAGAGGCGCCCAAACCGGCAAGACGCATTCGGGCGAGCGCGAAACCCTGCACGCTCACCGAATCGGCAAGGCCCGCTCGGCGGATGTCGATCGCGTAGTCCCGTCTGCCGCGTGCGGCTTTGGGCGGGACGCTTCGCCGTTTCGCCATCGCGTTCCTGCTGCACGATTCCATGCAACGAACGACACTCCCGATCGCGCCGGGCAGACGCGTACTCCCGCTCCCGAAAACCGCCCTACGGCTCTTTTCCCTCAATCGCTTTCGCGCGTAAGCGCTTGATGCGCATGACCCGATCAGCGAAGCGGACGCGAACGAAAGCGCCGCCGCACCCACGAGAAGAGCGCTGCTCCCTCCAACCATCAACTCACCTCGACTTTCAGCATGCGTCGCACGATCAAGATGCCGGCAAGCTGCATGGAAATCGCAACGACAAGCAGGATGACCCCCGTGAAACTCGAGAAGAACGGGGCAAGGAAGTCGTTGCTGACGAGCGAGAACAGCACGACGAGGATAAGGGGCATCACGCTGACGATCCGGGCGGAAAGCTTCGCTTGGGCCGTTTGCACCCGCAACGACCGCTCAAGCTCGAGCCCGCTTTCGACGCTTTCCCTCGCCGCGTCCAAGACGCGCTCCAGGCTTCCGCCCGTTTGGTGCTGCACGTCGAGCGCCACAGCGACGAAAGACAACTCAGGAACGGAATCCCCCTTACGGAACGTCGCGAGAGCCTCGCGCGTGCTGCCGCCCGTCTCGATCAGGTGCGCAACATGCAGGAAGAGCTCGCCGATCGGGCCTTTCGCCTCCGTCCCGACCTGGCGCATGGTTTGCAAGAGGGACAAACCCGACCGGAAGCACACCGCCATCGAGCGCAGGGCATCAGGGACCGATTCGCGAACCGCTTCCCGACGTCTTTCCCTTGCAGTCGCGGCTACCGAGAAAAGCGCGGCCACCGCGCAGGCCGCAAGCGCCACGCCGCCGACGACGTTGGCGGTAAGCGCCCATCCTGCTGCGAATACCAGAACGGCCCCGCCGATCACGATCGACAAGGCGGACGACGCGGTTGCAAGGTACCCAGCGCCCCGAAGCATCGAGACGACGTCGTCGACCGATTGCTCGACTCGGCGAACCCGAAGGAGCTTGCAAGCAAGCGGCTTCAGGGGCGCTATGCCGTTTCGCGCAAGCCATGCGACCCTTCCACGACCAGCTCGCCCCCCTTCGATGCGCGAAGCGGCGCGCGACTTCCCCGCGAAACCATCAGCAAACGAAAAAGCAAGGGCGCCACCGGAAACAAGCGCGAGCAGGCCGCTCACGAGGCAAAGCGCAGTCCCTGTTTCCATCTTTCCACCTCCTCTTCCGACGCAACGTCCCTTGCACTGAGCAGGCGCCCCCAATCCGGCAACGCCTTCCAAAAACCAAAACCGGCTCGCTCATCCCGCTCGTAGTAGTCTTCGACGACGCACGCTCGGTTCGCCTCGTCGAACGACACCCCCGAAACGCGGGTGACGACGCGTGCCCCGCTCGCCGAACGGGAGGTCTGCACAATGAGCGAGAAGGCAGTCGCTATCTGCGACTCGATAACGTCGACCGGCAGTTCTGCCGCGAACCTGACCATCGTCACCAATCGAGAAATTGCCTCCTTCGGAGCGTTAGCGTGAAGTGTTGTAAGAGAGCCCTCGTGGCCCGTATTCATGGCTGAAATCATGTCGAGAGCCTCCCCACCTCGGCATTCGCCGACGATGATGCGGTCGGGCCGCATACGAAGCGCGTTCGCCACCAAATCGCGGATCGTCACCTCCCCGACGCCTTCCGCGTTTCGAGGGCGGGCCTCGAGGCGGACAACGTGGGGATGCTTGAGAAACCGCAGCTCGGCCGAGTCTTCTATCGTGATGATCCGCTCGGAATCAGGGATATGGCACGACAAGGCGTTCAGAAGCGTCGTCTTCCCGCTGCCCGTCCCTCCTGAAACGGCGATGCTTTTCCGCAGCCGAACAGCCCAAATAAGGAACAGCCGCACATCGGGCTCGATCGACCCGCTTTCCACCATGTCCTCAAGCGTGATGACGCGGGAGGAAAATGTTCGGATGGTGAGCATCGGCCCATCGATCGCAAGCGGCGGGATGATCGCGTTGACGCGATGCCCCTGCGGCAAACGGGCGTTCACCATAGGGGAAGATTCATCTATCCTTCGCCCCAACGGGCCGATGATACGGTCGATGAGCATGCGAACCTCGTCGTCGCTCGAAAACGACATCTCGCTTTCATGGAGCATGCCGTCTCGCTCGAAGAAGATGGACTGCGTTGCATTCACCATGATCTCGGTGACCGACTCGTCGGAAAGAAGCGCCTCGAGCGGCCCTAAGCCCAGCATGGAATCGATGAGTTCCTCGATCAGCTGGCCTTTTCGCTCGGAATCGGCTTCGGGCAGCAAGCCGTCTTCGAATTCGCTGCGGCAAATGGCTCGTATCTCGTTACGCGCCTTCTCGGGGTTTTCAAGCGCGAGCTTCGCAATGGCGTCGGCCGAAAGACCCTCCCGAACCCTCGACCGAAGCGTTTCGAGCGCGTCGGCCTTCCCGTACGATTCCTGTAAGAAAGCGGCGTTCCCGGCAGCCTGAACGCGAGCGAGAAGCGTCATAGGTCAGCACCCCTTCCCCGTCGCCGACGGGAGAAGAGCCCTCGGGGCTGCGGTTCTTCTTGAAGAGCCATCGAGCCCGTCCCGGCAGAATCGGCAAGCAAAGCATCGAGCAGCTCGCGCACGCTCTGGACGAAGGCGTTTCTCGAACGCGCAAGATCGCAGGCAAGTCCCGACCCGAGCATTTCCTCAACCTCCATGCCGCCATCCTGCAACTCGAACGCGTTTGCGCCCTGCATAGCGCAAGAGACGTCGATCGACGAGAACAGCGAGCGTTTCGAGCATCGATTCACGACGAACGAGAAGGGGGTTGTCGCGATGCCACATCGCGAGCAGAGCTCCAGCGCATGCTTGCACGCGCGAAGGGACGAGGAGCGCTGGTCGACGACCATCAGCGCCTTCGACGACCTTTCGAGCAACGCCGCATGGTGTTCGCTCCAGCTGGCCCCCGTGTTCGCCACGATGACATCGAAGCAGGGCGAAACGGAGTCGACAAGGGCGCCGATCCGACCGGATAAGACTTCCGATTGCTCGAGACGCCTCGGGGCCGCCAGCACGCACGGCGCGCCCTCCGAGTACGGGACGGAGCCCATATCGACCGCCCCCGAAAGAGCCTCGTCCACTCCGAAAGCATGCTCTGCTCCGAATAGTTCACGCATATCGCCGAATTGCAGATCGCCGTCAAGAAGAAGCGTTTTGCGACCGCTTGCCGCGAGCAACGCCGCCGCGACGGCTGAGATCGCGCTCTTGCCGGCACCACCGCTACCGCTCGCAACGGTTATAAGGAGCGCTCGCTTCGCTTTGCTTTCGGCGGGCCCAGCCGTTTTCGCGCCAGCGCTATTCGTCTCGACCGTATTCGCGCCGGCGGGATTCGCCACCCCTTCGGCAGCCCGACGAGCCCCAGGCACATCAAGGTTGAGTGAGCGTTCCTTCCAGAAAGCGTAGCGTTCCGCCAACGCCTGGTGGGACAGCGCCGAATCGATTCCCGCCGCGTGGATGCGGCTTTGAAGCGATCCCGACGGTTGACCGGACAGAAGGCTTACCCGCCTTCGAGGGTTATCGCGCTTGATTGCGGCGGCGAGGTTCACCGGCTCGACGTCGTCGCACGACGCAACCCACACTTCCTCTATCGGGATTTCCAGGCGAGCACCCTCGCGCGCCGATCGAGCGCTCGTCCTGACATCGAGCCAAGGCTGGCCGAACAGGTTCTCGCCGGCAAGCCCGATGACCTCGGGCCTCCGAGCACTCTCCTCGTCGATGCACAACATAACCTTCGCACCCATCATTTGCCTCCTTCGCCGCGGGCATCGAAAGACTGGCCTTGGACGGCAGCCGTGGCGGCGGCGCCGACTTTTTCCCTGGCCGATAAGCCGTCAGGCGAAGAAGTCGCAGATTCGCCCTGGTCGGATTCGTCGTTTGAGGTCGACTCGGAATTCGTCGCTTTCGTCTCGCCACCCTGAGCCTTCGGGTTTTCGGGCAGAGGGTCGGGGACGTCGTCGCCGGGAAGCGTGAAGTACAGCTGCGACGACTGGGCGATCGAAACAACTTCCTGGACGTTTTCAGGGGAAAGGGCAAGCGTCACCCACGAGACCGAATCCGCCGACCCCTTCGCATTGCCGCTCGCGTTCGTGGACAAGACGAGCACGCTGTGCGCTACGAGAAGCGCCGAAGATTGCCCGGTTGCGTAGACGTCGACGAGCATCCCCGGCCGAAGCGCGCCTCCGACCGTCTGGACATCACGGGCAGGCACGCTCACAGCAGTTAAATCGTCGGGGACCTCGACAGCGGAAAGGGCCTCTTCAAAGCGCCGCGGCGTAATCACTTCTCCTTTGAGAATCGAAGATGTCGCCTGTTTTCCCACCACTTCCGCAGAAACGGTCACCGGATTTTCAGGGAGAAGGTCGGCGACCCACATGCGTTTTTCAATCGAGCCTTCGTCGATCGTCTCACCCGTCGCTATATCGCGCTTCGCCACGCAGACCTCGAGTTGGTCGCCGCCGAAGCGATCGAGCGCTTCGGCTCGCGCGGCCTCCGCTCGCGCTCCCACGTCTTGCAGGTACAGCAAGACGCAAGCCGCGCACGCTATCCCGCACACAATTCCGACAATCACCGTTCGAGTTCGTTTCATTCGGCCTCCGCTCATCAAAGTGAGGCCATGCTATGTTCGGGGCCCAGCGAAGCAAGATAGGAAAGGCTCGCGCGGAACACGCGCTGACACCACGGAACCGCCCATCGAAGCGAAGAGAGCGTCCTATAGCGTCAACCGATTTCGCGCAGAGAATCGCAAGGATCCAACTGCAGTTCAACACGCCTCGGCAACATGAGCGCAAGGGAGCTGAATTTTGCGCCTGAAAAGACCCGGCCGTAAAACGAGGGCATGAAAAAAGCCATCGAAACCGATGGCTTTTTGAGTTCATGGTGGTCGCTGAGGGATTTGAACCCCCGACCCAGTGCTTGTAAGGCACTTGCGCTCCCGCTGCGCCAAGCGACCGAAAGAATCACGCGAAACGCGCTTCGGTATTTTCCCACACCTTGCCGAAAATAGCAAAGAGTTATTCGGAGCACTTGGAAAGGTATGGCGTGAACCCGAAGTGCTCCTCGAGTGCGCGAACCGTTTCTTCGGGCGTTTCCAGGGCTGTCTTCTTTCCCTCGCCGTTTTCGCGCACGTTCAAAACGCCGCGCCCGATGCTCTTGAACCCGTGCTCGGTGCGGATGTTCGCCATCACCGTGTCGTGGAACACCGTTCCAGGCTGCGAGCAGGCAAGGCTCAGCGATTCGAAGTCGATGTCGTCGACTTTTGCAAGACAAAGCTCCAGCTCGGTCTGCCGCCGGGACGGGCCCTCGTCTCCATAGAGGTCACGTTTCGCCTGGGAAATGCGATCGATCGCCCACCAATGCTCGTCGATACGGCGGGGAATGTAGGTTTCCCCGCGAACGACCTGCTCACGCTCATCCTCGAGAACGAGCGCCCCCGCAGGCAAGGGACCGCCGAACCCGACGTCGACGGAAAGAAGCTCGCCACCGAGGCTCACGAGCACGCCCCGGTGGTTGATGGGCATGCGTCCATCGCGCCCGCGCACCGCACGGCTCAGGCACGGACGGGCATCGAACCCGCACGAAACGAGCAACAGCTCGAAAAGCTTGTTGAGCTCGAAGCAATAGCCGCCATGCCGATCAACCACGATTTTGCGATAAAGCGATTCGACGTCGAGCGCCGGCGTTTGTGCCTGCGCGACAAGATCGGCCGTCTCGAACGGAACGCTGCATTGGTGCCGGTACACAAGATCGTCGAGGGAGCTCTTACAGACCGCGATCTCGTCCGATACCCCGATGCGCGCAAGATAAGCGGCCTTCATCGCGTCGTCAAGCGTCTGTGCAGTCATAGCGAACCCCCTTTTCTCATGATGCCAACTGGGAAAAGTATACCCGCAAGCACCCTTGGAAAAAGAGGAGAGCGCCTCGCAAGGGCCCTTATCGCGAACACTTTTCCCAAATGCGTCCCAATTCGCGCCCGCTGAGCGGATGAGCCTTTCGCGCGTCGCTACACTGTCTCGCATAGACCCGCAGATTCAAGAGAAAGGCATCGCTATGGGATCGTATGAGCGCGAGCAGCAAGCAATCGCAGCAGGCACGGCGAAGCGAGGAGACGCGGCTCGTGCATATTTCGCAGAGCTCGATGCGAAACTCAACGACGAGACGTCGCACCTTTCGCATCGCCCCGATTACTCGAAGACCCTTTTCGCACCCGAAAACGACGACATCTACCGTGAGTTCTGCTCGTTCATCGATCAGCCCGAACCTCGTCATTTCGACACGATCGAGAACCCTATCAGCGTGAACGGCCACACCGCCGCCGACGTTTACTTCGCCATGAAGTCGCACAACGACCGCATCGTCGCGATCGACGGGGCCGCCGTGTACAACATGCTCGTCAAGCTGCGGACGCAGCCGGAAATCGCCGAGAAGGTGCTCGACTTCCGCCCGACGTGCTACCAATGCGGCTGCGGATCAAAAGATGCCGCCTTCGACAAGGGCTATTACGACTAGGAAAATCGTTCGAGAGAGAGGCCCCGATCGTGAGAACTTCCAACAGCCCGCTGCTCGACATCATCGAGCGCAAGGGGACGCGGCTCGTCATCCCCGCTTACCAACGCGCTTATTCCTGGAAGCGCCAGCAGTGCGAGGAACTTTGGCTCGACATCCTCCGCGCCGCGCGCGCCAATGCCAGGCATTTCACCGGAACGCTTCTTTATACCCCGGAGGCAGACGAGACAAGCGGCGTTAAGCGAATCGCCATCATCGACGGGCAGCAGCGCATCACGTCGGTGAGCCTCATCATCGCCGCCCTCGCGCGCTATCTCGCTGAGAACGCGAGGAACGTCGACGGTATGTCGTCCGATGAGCTGCGCAAACGCTTCCTCCTTCTGGGGGAAGACGATGTGATTCCCTCGAAGCTCGTGCCCTCGCGCCACGACCGCGCGCCGTACTTCGTCATCGCGCGAACAAGCGCGGCACCCTTGGATGCGCCCGAGAACCTGAGGAGCAACCTCGCGTTCTTCACCGATCAGATGGCGCAACCCGGCTTCGATGCGGATGCGCTTTGGCGCGGGTTGCGCAACCTCACGGTGATCGCCGCCGAAGTCGACAACGCCGACCAGGCGCAGCTCATTTTCGAAAGCCTCAACTCGAAGGGCCTTCCCCTTACCACGGCCGACCTCGTGAGGAACTACCTGCTCCTCGCCGAGACGCACGAGATTCAAACGCGCCTCTACGAGGAATATTGGAAGCCCATCGAAGGGTTGTTCGTGCCCGACCCAGGTTCGCTGCGGCTTGACAACGCCATTCAAGGGTGGCTCTCCGTCCGCTTCCGCAAGGTCCGCGCGCACGGGCCGGGGGAAGTGTACAGCGTCTTCAAGCGCTATGTCGAAGACGACTACACGGGAACGACCGAGGATCTCCTTCGCGAATTGCGCAACTTCTGCCTTGTCTGGGCCGAGAACTACCATTACCACGCCGTGAAGAAATATCGCTCATCGTTTTCCTGGGCCGTCAACGGCGCCCCAACGCTCACCAGCGGATATGTGAAGAAGAAGGCCAGCAACAAAGCGTACGCGCAGTCGTTGGCGAAAACCCTCGACCGCGTCGATGGCTCGCTTTAACAGGGAGGCGATCACATGAAAACGAACGAGCAGTTCTTCTGCGAGCTTCTCAAAACCCCGAATACCCAGTTCGTCATCCCCGTTTACCAGCGCGTTTACGCATGGGGATCGAAGCAATGCGATGCGTTATGGAACGACATCGTCCGATCGGGAAGCAGGAACGCCCCACATTTCATCGGGACGGTCCTCGTCGCGGACGAATCGTCTTCCTGCGCCGACGCACGCTGCATCGACATCATCGACGGGCAGCAACGAACCGCGACGATCACGCTCATCCTCGCCGCGCTGCGCGATTACCTCGCCGAACGCGATTTATCGATAGGAAACGTCGACGCCGATTTCATCGACGAGGCGTTTCTCTTCACACGTAGCGAGGACCCGTACAAGCTGCACCTATCGAGCCTCGATCAGACGACGCTGCGCGCCGTGCTTGACCGCTCCGACCTTCCCGAGGAAGACGACCTATCCGAGAACGTCGTTGCGAACTATCGTCAGTTCCGTCAGAAGATGGAAGCCGGCTTCGACGCCGCGACGTTTTGGCGCGGGCTGAACCAATTGCTCGTGATAGTCGCCGACCTCGACGAAGACGACCGTCCCCAAGCCGTGTTCGAGAGCCTCAACTCGAAAGGGATGCCGCTTACAACCGCCGACCTCGCACGCAACCTGCTGTTCATCGGCATCGACTACGACGAGCAGTCGCGTCTCTACGAGCAGTACTGGGAACCCGTCGAGAAGCTCTACGAGAACGACGGCGATGCGGTGAGCCTTAACGCCGCACTGCGCGGGTGGCTGGCGATAAAGGCCCCTCATCTGCATATATCGGACAAAGACGACGTCTACGCAGCGTTCAAGGGTTATCTGCAGAACGAATACCGAGGTTCTATCGAGGATTTGCTGCGCGGGCTTTCCGGCTTCCTGCGCACCTTTGCCGCAAGAACGCAGGCGGCAACAAGCTCGGCCGCGCGTGATGCGCACATGTCTTGGGGAACCGGCGGGCATACGAAGGGGCTCAACGTCGATCGCCGCCTTTTCGGCGACTGACGGACGCGCGGCCCGTGAAGCCCGACCCCCGCACCCTGCAACGACAACCCGCCGCTTATGCGGGGTCGGCTGAGTTCAGGCGAATTGCGCACGCCTGCAACTCGTTGACCATATCGATCGTGATCGGTTGCGCTGGCTCGCTTCCGGCCTCAAGCTGCTTGTCCAATTCGAAGCAGGAACGAACGAATAACTCGTTTTCCTCGTTGAACATCTTGAGGTCCTGAGCGGCCTTGAACCCTTCTTCGATATCGGTCGACTTCGCGATGCGCCACAGATGAAGCGTCACCAAGCGAACCGATCCTCGAAACCTCTTCTCGACAGGCACATCAGCCATTTCTTCCCCCTTGCAGAAAGCGACCCGCCGCCCCGTTCCAAGGGCGACGGGCGCATAGCGTTCGACGCATGAACCGACGCTTAGTTTACTTCGCTTTCCGAACGTAAAGACATACCGCTCGATAGTTCACATCTTCGTCACCTTCGACCACGGGAACCGAATAGTCGGATTTGTACCCGCGATCAGCGGTGACGTCGTACTCGTCTTCGATGGAAGGGCTGTCGAACCCTGCCGCCGCAAGCCAAGCGTAATTCTCTTCCTGGGTCCGCGCAGCCTGGACGCTATTGCCGATGGCTCGCGCCTCGTCGATTATCCGCTCGTCGCGTGCGCGGTCGGCGAAAATCGTTTCCATAATCAGCAACCCGCCCGGCTTCAAGACGCGGCCGAACTCCTTGATCGCACTCGCCTGATCGAAGAACAGCGTCATGACGTTGTTCACATACACCACATCCATCGTCGACGTACCGAATCCCGCTCCGATCAGGTCCTCGGGATAGGCGACGCGGAAGTCCATGTTGTTTTCTTTAAGGCCGCTTTCATGCCAGGCACGGTCGGCCCCGTCCTTCGCCTCCTCGACGTACGAGGGGCTCCAATCGACACCGTACGCATGCCCCGCCGCGCCGACGAGCGCGCTCAGTTTGTAGACGCCGCGCCCGCGACGACAGCAGATGTCAAGAACCTTCTTACCCTTAAGGTCGCCAGTCGGCAGGATCATCTTGCAGATGCTCGCGAACCCGTATTCGAACTGCTTGCCGCCGTAATGCTTGCGCAACGCGTCGACGCTTATCGCCGGGGAAGAGGCCGGCTGCGCAGCGGCTTTCGCTTTCCCGCCCATGGCTTCGGAGAACGTCGTGTTCGCACCGCCCTCGGGCTTCGACGAAAGGCGCAGGCCCACCGCCCCCGGGGTGTCGGGGGTCTGGCCGTCATCGTTCGGAACCTCGCCATCGATTTCCGACAACCTCGTCACGCGCTCCGACAAGCCCATGCGGGCGGCGTCGACCTTGAGGTCCTCGTTGTGCGCATAGTACTTCTCGTTCCCGTAATGGGAGATGAACTGCGTCGTTGAAGCGCGCGTAGTCAGTTCCGCGAGGAAGACGAGCATCTCGCGGTTCCCGAAGCAGTCGTCGATGAAATCGAAGGCGCAATCCATCTTGTCGCTCGCAGCCGTCGCAAGCGGCTTGATCTTCCCCACTTCCGCCTTGTACGCGCGCTCTACCACATGGAAGGCCACGTCGCCTTCCGTCGCCTTCTCGAGGGAACACTGTGCCGAGAAGCCCTTAAGCAGGTCGATGACCAGGCGTTCTTTCCGAATGAACGCCTTCGCCGCCGTGCCGGAATCGATTTTACGGGCGAGCTTCCGCTCCCTTTCCGCGATACGGGACCCGAGCGCGTCATCAACGGACGCGCCTGCCAAAAACTCGGGCTTCGCCCCGCGCAGCAGGTCGCGCAGCTCGAGCACGATTTCCTCCTGACGAAGCGCCGCCGTGCAGTCCCCGGAAAGGGCATCGAGCAAGAGCCCGAGCAAGGCCACCCGCTCGTCGAACTTCGCCTCCGACGCGCGGTTCTTGATGGCGCCGCTCGCCTGCCCCGACAGGATCGAGCTCACCTGGTAGTCCGAGCGGTACTTCTCGAACAGCGCGTAGTAGACGGCGAATTGATCGGCGATGTCGTCGTCGCGCAGGAACTGGGCGAACAGCTCGCGGTTCACAGGCTTGCCCATCTTCTCGTACAGCGAGATGACCTCCGCCAAATCCTCCCAACCGCGCGCCGTGACGAACGATTTCCCGCCGCCGGGGCGCGACTCGACCTTGTAGAAACAGTCCTTCTTCGCTTCGAGGAACGTTGTTACCGCCGGATGGATGCCCACTTCCGAGGCGTATGCCTTCCACGCGCCGTAGTCGGGCTCGACGTCGATTTCGCGCAGGCGGTCGAGCGTCACGATGTCGAACTCGTGCACCGACCGATTGTATTCGGGCGGGTTGCCCGCGCATACGATGACCCAACCTTCAGGAACCTTATGTTTGCCGAACGTCTTGAACTGCAGGAACTGCAACATCGACGGGTAAAGCGTCTCGGACACGCAGTTAATCTCATCGAGGAACAGGATGCCCGTCCGCAGTCCCGTGCGCTCCATGTAGTCGTAGATCGCGGCGACGATCTCGGACATCGTGTACTCGGAGGCCTCGTACTCGACGCCCTCGAACTCGCGGTGCTCGATGCGCGGAAGGCCAAGCGCGCTTTGCCTCGTGTGGTGCGTCATGGAATACGACACGATGCCGATTCCCAGCTCGCGAGCGACCTGCTCCATGATGGCCGTCTTCCCGATTCCCGGCGCGCCCACCAAAAACACCGGCCTTTGGTGCACGGGGGAGATGACGTACAGCCCCGCGTCGTCCTTCTTCAAGTACGCTTCGACGGTATCTTTCACCTGCTGTTTTGCGGAAGTGATGTTCATACCGGATCCCTTCTTCTCAAACCGGGCGCCCCCGGTGCTTTCTCGTTGCCCAAACTACGACGATGCGCCTTTCATGCGCTCGATGGCCGACTCGTCGATAATGACCTTCATCGCCCACGGCGGGACGGGAGGAAGTTCTTTGCCCTCGTCGTTCATGAACACGAAGGCGGTATCGTACTCCGGCGGTTTCTCGGGGAACTGCCCCAGCCCGTCCGTGAAGTAGATAAGGCCCTTCATATCGGTCAATTCCCCACGTTTCCGCAGGTCGTCTATGTAGTCGAAAACCGGCCTGAAATCCGTGCCGCCGAACCCGCGAACGGTGAAGCGTTCCATGAGCGCGTCGACCTCGCTCAAATCGCCGATCTTCATGTCGGCTTGGACCCGCGTGTCGCATTGCACGATGTGGATGTTCACGTCCGTCGCGTAGCTCTCCGATTCCTTCAGAATCTCGAACGTGTGCTCGATGAACCTGCGAACCAGGTCGCCGCGGACCGACCCCGACGTGTCGATCGCGATGACGAACTCGCGCACACGGTCGGTTTCCTTGTATTCCAACGGCTCGATAAGGGGCATGTTTCCGTAGAGGTCCATGCCGTACGTGTAGTAGATGTAGTCGAATTCGTCCTGGTTGAGCAGGATTTCCTCGGTGACGGTCGAGAACCTGCGAAGGAATTCGGTGTAGTCGTACGTCTTGCGGTTCGCCACGGAAAGCGCGGCGACGAGGCTCCCCGATTCCTTTCCCCATTCCTTCGAGAACGTCTCGAGGTTCATCTCGATTTCCTTCGAGATGTCCTCCCATTCCTTCTCTTCCTGTTCGTAGTCGGGCGAATCGTCGTCTTGCTCGGGACGTTCGCGCATCTGCGACTCGTCCTCGGCGCCTCCCTGATCGGATTCATCCGACGCGTCGGCCTCGTCGTCCGCGTCCTCTTCGGCGTCGTTGGGAAGCTCCTGCGCGTTCGCATCCACTGCATCGTCGTCGGACGACCCTTCTTCGGTGCCGCCCGCCTCGTTCATGTCGAGGTCTTCCTCGTCCGAGCCGGACGACGGATCCGCCTCGCTTATCCCATCGTCGTCCGAATCGGGCCTCGATTCGCTTTTCTCGCGCTTGTCGTTGTTGACCGGCCACGCCCCGTGCTCATCGCGCTCGAACAAATCTCGCCACTCGTTGAGCACGCCGCGGCTCAGCCCGCGGTAAGGCTGCCCGTTCGGCGTTTGCATGAGACCCTTCACCAGGCCGTAAACCTTATTGGGAAGCAAACCTCCCAACAGCATCTTCAGCTTGTCGATGACCTCGCGGCGCTTCGCGTCGTCAGCGCTCTCGAACCGGTTCCCACACATATCCATCGCGACGTTTTCCACGATGATGTCGCAGGCAAGACTCCACGCCTCTTTATGGTTGTGGTTCTTGTCGAACGGATGCCGGAACACGCAATGCATGACCATATGGAGGTAGTCGCGAACGAGCTCGTCGAACGATTCGTTGAACCGTGCGATAACACGAGGAGGATCGATCGCGACGCGCTTCGCGTCGGTTGCGAGCCCGTAGCGCGCCCCAGCGCGAAACGGTTCGAGCTCCATACGCCAAAGGGCCAGGTCAAGAAAGCGGAACTTGAGCATCAACTGCACGCGGCATTCTTCGATGATGTCGCGCGCCAGCTCATCCTCCCGCTGCCGCCTTTCCATCTTCACATCGGGAATTCCTTCGCTCATCGCTCTCGCTCCTTTCTACAGCTCGAAATCGAACGCATCAAGCTCGAAGAAGCGGCGCTTCACCTCGAGCAGATGCCCCGTCATCGCTGCGTCCCGAAGCATCGAGACGCGCTCTATCACCCCATCGATCGTATCCTGCGTGAGAAATCCCAGGTCAAGTAAGTCATCAATCGCCGCTCGGTCGTCATGGCGCGCGATATCCACGCAAATCTCCTTAAGATCGTTGCGCAGTATCCGCTCCATCATGCCTTTGTTGCTTGCGCTCAGGCATACCGGATCCTTCAGTCGCTCAACGATGAGCCTGCACTGTTCGTACCTGCTGAGCCGCCCGTCTTCTTTCGCATCGTAGTTGTTTCCCGCGATGACCGTGTTGTCGTAATGCTCGTACAGCGATTCGACGCTGACGGTCTCGGAGCCGTTGAACGCCAGCTGAATCTGTTGAACGCTTCGGTCGACTGCAGGGAAACGGAACTCGATGAAGGGTTTCCCGCCCATCGGCCGCTCGTCCAAATCGACATGGATGAGTTCTAGGTAGCAGTTGAACGACAAACCCCTCATGCCGACCTGTGTGATGCGGTCCGAGAGATACAGCTCGCGCGCGCTACGAACCCCGTTGAAGGCGTAAGGCGCGATCGAGACGACATCCTTCGAGATGCGGATTACCTCGTTTTCTCCTGCGTACAGGACAACACGAAGCTTCCCGTTCGACCAATGCTCGAACAGCATTCCCGATTCAGCGTGATACCTTGGATTGCCTTTCTCCACTTCAACGCGCTTCAAGCTCGGCTTCTTCCTGCCGTTATGAGCTCCGAGCGACACGAAAGCGTTGTCGCCGATTTTCGTAAGCGAGCACGGAATGCGAAGCGACTCGATCGACGTATCGAGAAATGCCTCTGATCCGACCGCTTCAAGATTCTCGGGCAACTGCGCCGACACAAGCCCATGGCATCCTCTGAAAGCGCTCTCACCGATGCGAACAAGGCTTTTGGGAAATGAAACATGGCGAAGCTTCACGTGCTTCTCGAACGCATGCGCTGCGACCCCAACCGTTCCCTCGGGTACGTCGAACGTCTCAGCCGCTTCGTCCATCGCATACACGAGCGTCGGGCCCTCGGAGCCATTTCGATACAAGCCGCCCTGTTCATCGAACCAGAGACGCTCCGATCCCTCAGCTATCCTGCACGTCGCTTTTTCTCCCGAGAACGTCAGTCCGCAGCCAGCGGCGAGCGGATACTTCAGCTCCTCGATCGAGGCGGGAATGGTAAGCTCGGAAAGCGCAGTCGACGAGAAAGCGTCCGCCTCAATACGCAGCAACCCATCGTTCAGGCAAACGTGCGAAAGCTTCCCGCAGTCGAAGAAAGCGCGCTCCCCTACCGTTCGGAGATTGTGCGGCGCCTCAAATTCGGCAAGAGACGTATGAGCGAACGCATAGGGACCGATTTCCTCAAGACCGTCTGGCAGCGCAACACGCTGCAAACCGCGGAACGTGCTCATTCCCTTGCGCGCAATCCTGACGCATGACGGAATGACGTCATATTCCCCAACGGGAATGGCAAGCGCTAAAAGCGCGCTTCCCGCTATATCATACAGGGCAACGCCGTCTGTCCCGATATAGGGATTCTTAGGGTCGACCGCGATTTCGGCAAGCTTACTCTTCGCGAACGATCCTGGCTCGATTTCGCAAGCCGCTGAACCGATCGTGAGCTTCTCGAGCCCTTCGATATCGAAAACCTGCGGCGTTATCTTTCGCAAAAGCCCGGGTAGAACAAGCTGGCTGAGGGACGAGCATCCACGAAACCAATCGGAATTGAAATCAGCGACCCCGCGCGGAAGCACCGCAGACTCAAGAGCGGTGTCGCCGCGAAAGGCGCACCCGCCAATCGATTGCACCGTATCAGGGACGACAATCGAAACAACGTCAGCCAAGTAAGCAAGCGAATCGGGCGCCAGGGAGGCGACGGGGAACCCATGGAGTTCGGATGGAACATACAACGCGCTCACATTGGGGACGCACCCTTCAATCCGAACTTCTTTGCCGTCAAGGACGGAATAGCGCCACGTCGTTCCTTCCGCATCGCATTCTTCCCCTGTTTCGCTCACACGCGCCGCCTCAAGATCGGCCGCTCTTTTAACGGCATCGTGGTAGGCTTTGAGCCTTTCTTCCGACGCGAGCACCTGCGCGCGCGTCGCGTTCGCATCGTTCAACGGCATAGGCGTGAAACCTCCGAAACTTACATCGAGATCGCGCACGTTAAGCGCCTTGTTCCTGCTTACCGGTGCCGTGTAGTTACCGGTTTTGGGAACGGACTGCAGCATAGCGTCCATACTCGCTCTCGACACCCCTTCGCTTCAGCTCACAACAGTTTCTATGGCGCAGCATAGTGCGCCTAAAAGCGCATTGGGCCCGCCGCAAAACGACGGGCCCAAAAGGGAAAAGGACTAGCGACGCGGCGAACCCGCCGGATCAAGACGGCGGCGAGGTGAAATCTCATCGCCGTACATAATGCAATAGCGAACGCCCTTAAGGGTGACATACAAACAGGCGATCTCGTGCTTGCCGCCCTTGTTGAAGACCTCGTAGGTGAGCATTTCGCGATCGATCATCGGTTGGTACAACTCGCTTCCCTCGACCTTCTCGAGAAGAATGTTCGTTGCCTCGCGACCGAGTTCGTCTTGTTTCAAAGCGATGTTGTAAAGAATGTCTTCCTGCTCTTCAGTAAGACGGCCCAGTTCTTCTACCTCTGCGAGAATATCGTCTTCCGTTGCCATTGCGAGAGAACCCTCCATTCACTGTTATGACATGAACGCCATAAACGTCATAGTGCTAACAACATTTATTCTAGCATAGCCATTATTCCATATCCCCAGTTCAGAGCAATGTAGAACACAACGCGAAACCCTGTTCCAGTTTTCGGAGAAAAAAAAGAACCCCTTCGCGAACGAAGAGGTTCTTTATCGAGCTTGCTATAGGCCCCTAGAAAAACATTCCCCAGAAAGGAACTAGATGCCGTTGTAGCCCTTCGAAGGATCGGAGTCGCCAACGCCATTAGCGGTGTCGCCAGCTTCGTTGCCGGTACGCTTCGTCGAGGTGTAGCCACCCCAAGCGCGAGCAATAAACTTGTCCTTCACGAAGAAGATCTGAGCCTTCATGAGGTCAGCCTGAGCAATACCGTGGTCAGCGAGAACCTCGTCCTTGCTCTTGCCCTCTGCGAGGCCAGCGTTCAGCTCCTTCGCAGCAGCAGCTGCGTCGAGCTCAAAAAACTCATCGCGGGTCATGTTATCCCTCCTTATTGGTCTTTCACACGATACGGTGGCCGCTGTTTTCGCGGCGGCCACCGATATCTTAACACATTAAAGAGTTACAGCTGGAAGAGAACCATCGGACGATCGAACTCTGCCATCTTGGCGACCATCTCTTCGACGGTACCGTAGTACATCGAACCAGACTCATCGACCTGCACAGCGAGCGGACGCTGACCGGCCTTGTCGCCGTTGGTGCCCCAATGCTCAGAGAAGATCGAGGTCGGGCAGGGGATATAGAACCATTCCCAAGCGTCGCCGTCGTTGCCCTCACCCTTCTTGAACGGGCCAACCTGAACTTCCTTGATACCGAACTGTTCGAGAGGAAGGCCAAGCTCTTCTTTGCAGCCGATCTCAGCGGCATGGTTGCCGGAGTAGTACGTGTAGTCAACGAGAAGTGCGTACTTCTGATCTGCCATTAATGCCACTTCCTTTCTAGTCGTCCGAGTTCAGGCTATGGACGCGACGGATGTTGCACATAACACCCTTGTACGGAGCGCCGAAGCCAAGCTTACCGATGTTCTGGTGCGGCACGAGGCTGTTGAAGTTGGACTTCCAAACGCCGAACAGGTTGGGCTCTTCGCCGTCCTGCTCAGGGAACCA
>CAKUGU010000015.1 GCA_934654815.1 uncultured Ellagibacter sp. | reverse complement strand
GGATGAGGCTCTCGCGGGACTTGCGAAGTATCGTAACCGCACGCGCCCGCGAGGGTAGGAGGGCGGGTGACAAACGTGCGTCGGCTCGTGCGCAAGAAAGGAATCGTTTACCGAGAAGAAGGGGGTTGAACGGGAGCTACTCCTGTTCAACCCCCTTCTTGTTCGCAAGCCCGAGAGCGATGCGGGAAGGCTCTATCATGTCGGAGCACGCCGCGATCCCCTGCGCAAGCTCGCGCAAAAACGCCTTGCCGAGCCGCGTGGGCTTCGCCCCCTTGCGCGCGATGTAGCCGACCTGCATGTACTCGGAAGTGGCGACGGGGACGGATACGAGCCCCTGCTCGTTGGGGTAGACGCCCGTGGCGACGGTGTAGCCGTCGGAGGAGGCGAGCAGGCGCGCGAGCGACCCGTTGTCGCTGAAGCGCACGCGGCGCTTGCAGGGGATGGCCGAAAGCGGCTCCTCGCTGAAGTACGACGAGGATGACGCGCCTTGCTCGTGCTCGTAGCGCACCAAATCCGAAAGTTCCTCGACGGCCACTGAGCTTTTCTTCGAAAGCGGGCTGCCGGCTCGGACGAACACGTGCGGATGCGCGGTGTACAGCAGGCGGAACTCGAGGTCGGAGGCGTCGAGCGCGCGCTTCATCACGCGGTCGTTGTAGTGGCTCAGGTACAGAACGCCGAACTCGCTGCGCAGCTCCCGCACGTCGGCGATGATCGCGTCGGTCGAAGTTTCGTTCAGAAAGAAGTTGCAGCGCTCGCCGTCGAAAGCCGAGACGAACCGGCCGAACGCCTCGACCACGAGCGAGTAGTGCTGGGACGACACGGCGAAGCGGACCTCCTTGCCGCGGTCGCGCGCGTACTGGCTCGTCATGAGATCAACCTGGTCGACGATCTGACGCGCGTACCCCAAAAGCTCGGCGCCCTCGTCGGTGAGGTAGATGCCCTTGCTGTTCCGCTCGAAGATCACCGTGCCCGTTTCCTGCTCGAGGTCCTTGATGGCGACGGAAAGCGTCGACTGCGATATGAACAGCTTCTGCGCCGCGGCGCGCAGCGAACTGCATCCGGCCGTGGCGAGCACGTATCTCAATTGCTGGATCTGCATTCTTTCTCGCGACTTTTCTATTCCCTATATATCCCGTCAAAATACTAGGCATTATAGGGAATGGAACCACATATGCAACAGGGAAACGCAGGGCGCGCGCTGAACGGCGGGAAACGGCGAGCAACGAAAAAAGGCTCCGAGGCATACAGCCCCGGAGCCCTTCGAATCGCAAAGCGAGTAGCCGTTATTCGGCAGCCTCTTCGCCTTCAGCGGCCTCAGCCTCGGCCTTGGCGGCCTCTTCGGCTTCCTTGGCCTTGCGCTTCGCAGCTTCGGCTTCCTGCTTGAGCTGCTTCTCGCGGCGCTTCGCCTTCTCGGCGGAAGCGGCGGCGAGGGCGGCCTTGCGCTCGGCCTTGCGGGCGGCCTTCTTGTTGCCGGTTGCTTCCTGCTTCTTCGGCTCCGGCTTCACGTAAGCGGCGCGATCGGCGTCGGTCACGATGGTGTTGGCGAGCTTCATGACGCCGGACTTGCGGTTCGCGGCCTGGTTCTTGTGGATGATGCCCTTGGAAGCGGCCTTGTCGAGCAGGCGGGAAGCGTAGAGGGCGGCGGCGTAAGCCTCGGCGCCGTTGCCGGCGGCGACAGCCTCGCGGACGCGGCGGACGGCCGTCTTCAGCTCGGACTTGCAGGCGACGTTGCGCTGATGGGCCTTCTCGTTGGTGATGATGCGCTTCTTCTGGCTCTTGATGTTGGCCATGTTCGGATTCCTTCCTTCGATGTACACGTTCTCTCGCGTATCGAGCGAGACCGGAAGCGAAGGGGGAGATGAAACGCCGGAAGGCAAGATTGACGAGCGAGACAAAGAAAAGCGGGCAGACCGCGGTGCGTCTCGCATAAGGAAACAGGCAGGGTTTTCTCTGTTTCGCCGGCCAATCGGCCATCCAGCGCAAGCTTTTCCTTCGTGCAGCCATGTCTGCGGATTCGCCGATGTTTGCCATCGCGCGATCGCTTGCTGGATACGCAATGCGATAGAATAGCAAACGCTTCCGTGAATTGCACGAAGTTTTTAGCAAAATCCCGCATTTTCATGCGCAAACGGATACATTGAACACAAAAGACGCAATCGAAGCTTGAAGAGACAAGGACCAGACGCAGGCCATGACCGACCCTTCGCACATCAGGAACTTCTCCATCATCGCGCACATCGACCACGGCAAGTCGACGTTGTCCGACCGCATCCTCGAGATGACCGGCACCGTCGCCGAGCGCGACATGCAGGCCCAGCTGCTCGACACCATGGACATCGAGCGCGAGCGCGGCATCACCATCAAAAGCCAGGCGGTCCGCGTGACCTACAAGGCCGACGACGGCGAGGAATACCAGTTCAACCTCATCGACACGCCGGGCCACGTCGACTTCACCTACGAGGTGTCCCGCTCGCTCGCCGCGTGCGAGGGCGCGGTGCTCGTCGTCGACGCCACGCAGGGCGTCGAGGCGCAGACGGTCGCGAACGCCATGATGGCGATGAACGCGAACCTCGAGATCATCCCGCTCATCAACAAGATCGACCTTCCCTCGGCCGACCCCGAGCGCGTGCGCGCGGAAATCGAGGACGCGCTCGCCATCCCGGCCGACGATGCGGTGCTCGCCTCGGGCAAAACGGGCGTCGGCGTGCACGATCTGCTCGAATCGGTCGTCTACAACATCCCTGCGCCGAAAGGCGACGCCGACGCGCCCTTGCGCGCGCTCATCTTCGACAGCTACTTCGACCCGTACCGCGGCGTCGTGGCGCTCGTGCGCATCGTCGACGGCTCCATGCACAAGGGCCAGCGCTTGAAGCTCATGGCGTCGGGAAAGGAAATCCTCGCCGAGGAAGTGGGTGCGCGCCACCCGGTCGAGGAGCCCTTGCCCGAACTCGGCGTCGGCGAGGTCGGCTACCTCGTCACCGGGCTTAAAGACCTCGTGCACGTGAAGGTCGGCGACACGATCACCCTCGCCGAAGGCGGCGTCGCAGAGCCGCTTCCGGGCTACCGCGAGGCGAAGCCGATGGTGTTCACGGGCCTGTTCCCGATCGAGTCCGACCAGTACGAGCCTCTGAAGGAGGCGCTCGAGAAGCTCTCGCTCAACGACCCGGCGCTTCTGTGGGAACCGGAGAAGTCCCACGCGCTCGGCTTCGGCTTCCGCGTCGGCTTCTTGGGGCTCCTTCACATGGAGGTCGTGAAGGAGCGCCTCGAGCGCGAGTTCAACCTCGACCTGCTCGCGACGGCGCCGTCGGTGGAATACCACGTGTTCAAGCAGGGCGGCGAGATGATAAGCCTCCACTCCCCGCAGGAAATGCCCGACCCGGGCGAGATCGAGCACATCGAGGAGCCCTACCTCAAGGCGAAGATCCTCATCCCGCCTGACTACGTCGGCGCGGTGATGGACCTCACCGTCGCGCGTCGCGGCACGTTCGTCACCATGAACTACCTGTCGCAGAACACCGTTGAAATGCTCTGGGAGATTCCCCTCTCCGAGCTCATCATGGACTACTTCGACAAGCTCAAGTCCAACACGAAGGGCTACGCCTCGCTCGACTACGACTTCGACGGCTACAAGCCCTCGCAGCTCGTGAAGCTCGACATCCTCCTTTCGGGCAAGCCCATCGACGCGCTGTCGTTCATCGTCCACAAGGACAAGGCCTACGACCGCGGGCGCGTGCTCACCGAGAAGCTGAAGGAGATCATCCCGCGCCAGATGTTCGAGGTGCCCATCCAGGCCGCGATCGGCGGGCGCGTGCTCGCGCGCGAAACGGTCAAGGCGAAGCGCAAGGACGTTCTGGCGAAGTGCTATGGCGGCGACATCTCGCGCAAGCGCAAGCTGCTCGAAAAGCAGAAGCAGGGCAAGAAGCGCATGAAGGCGATCGGCAACGTCGAGGTGCCGCAGGAAGCGTTCATGGCGATCCTCAAGGTGGATGACTAGCCCATGCCGAGAAACGAGCAGTACGACTGGCTTGACGACCCGTTCGACGAGAAGAAGGAAAAAGAGGAGCTCAAGCGCGCGCAAGCGGGCGGCGGCATGCGCGCCGCGGGGTGCGCGCTCGTTCTCGTGGCATGCGTCGTCTTCATCGTGGCGACGCTCGCGATGGGGATTGCGGCCCTCGGGTCGTTGAGGTAGCGCCATGGACATGCACGAATTCTTCCAGGGCCACCGGCTCATCCTGGCCCCGATGGCGGGCGTGACCGACGAGGCCATGCGCGCGCTCTGCCGCGAGCAGGGGGCCGACATGGCCTTCACCGAGATGGTCTCCGCGAAGGGACTTTCCTACGCGAACGAGAAGACCCGCCACCTGCTTCGGCTCGCGCCGGGCGAGAAGCAGGTCGCGGTGCAGCTGTTCGGGCACGAGCCCCGCGTCATGGCCGAGCAGGCCGCGTGGATCGAGTCGACGATGGGCACGTCGCTCGCCTACCTCGACATCAACATGGGCTGCCCCGCGCGCAAGATCACCTCGAAAGGCGACGGGTCGGCGCTCATGCGCACGCCGGAATTGGCAGCGCAGATCGTGTCGGCGGTGAAGGGTGCGGTCTGCCACCCCGTCACGGTGAAGTTCCGCCGCGGGTACTTCCAGGACGAAGAAACCGCGCCCGAGTTCGCGCGCCGCATGGAAGAGGCCGGCGCCGACGCCGTCGCCGTGCACGGCCGCTTCGCCGAGCAGCTCTACCGCGGGAGCGCCGACTGGGGCGTGATCGCGCGCGTGAAAAAGGCCCTTTCCATCCCCGTCGTCGGCAACGGCGACGTGAAGACGGGCGCGGACGCGGTGGCGATAACCCGGGAAACGGGCTGCGACGCGGTGATGATCGCGCGCGGCGCGGAGGGCAATCCCTGGGTGTTCGCCGAGGCCAAGGCCGCGCTTGCGGGAAAGCCCGAGCCAGCAGCCCCCACCGTGCCCGAGCGGCTTGCCATGGCGCGCCGCCATGCTCACCTGCTCGCCGAGCGCGAGGGGCGCAACATCGTGCGCATGCGTAAGCACGCGATGTGGTACATGGCGGGGCTTCCGGGCGCCGCCTGCGCCCGTGGGAAGATAAACGCCTGCGTCACGCCGGAGGACTTCGACGCGGTGTTCGACGAGCTTTTGCGCAAGAACGCCGAGATGTCCTAGCACCGCCAAGGCCGACGGCGTCGCGCAAGGCCCGCACACCGCCACGAACAAGGAGGGACCCATGCCGCACGACCCGTACAAAGCGCTCTATTTGCACATCCCGTTCTGCGTGAAGCGCTGCGCCTACTGCGATTTCACGACGCGCGCCGCGCAAAAGGACGACGCCGCGATCGACGAGTACATTGAGGAGCTCTGCCTTTCCATCCGCCGCAAGTCGCGGGAAGGCGAGCTCGCGCAGATCGAGACGGTGTACCTCGGCGGCGGCACCCCGAGCTTCGTAGGCACCTCGCGCCTCTCGATGCTCCTCTACGCGCTTTCCACCTCGATGCGCCTCGAGCCCGACGTCGAGTGCTCGATGGAGGCGAACCCCGAAAGCCTCACGGCCAACATGGTGCGCGACATCTGGGCGCTCGGCGTGAACCGCCTGTCCATCGGCGTGCAGAGCTTCGACGACCGCGTTCTCGAAACGCTCGGCCGCGCCCACACGGCCGACGACGCGGCGCGCGCCATCGAGTGCGCGCACGAGCGGTTCGAGAACGTGAGCGTCGACCTCATGTGCGGAATCCCCGGCCAGAGCGCGAAAAGCTTCGAGGAGAGCGTGAAGCGCGCGGTCTCCTTGGGCGTCGCTCACGTGAGCGTCTACCCGCTCACCATCGAGCCGCACACGCCGTTCGACCGCATGGTCTTGTCGGGCGAGCTTCCCGAGCCGGACGACGACGTGGAAGCCGAGCAGATGGAGCTTGCCGAGGCGGTCCTTACCGCAGCCGGCTTCGATCGCTACGAGGTAGCGAGCTACGCGAAGCCGGGATACGAGTGCAAGCACAATATCTCGTACTGGACTGGTGTCCCGTATTTGGGACTCGGACGCAGCGCTGCGACGATGACGCAGAACGAGACGCGCCGCATGCGCGTGACCGACGGCCAGGTCACCGACGATTTGAACCCCGCCCAGATGGCGGCGGAGGACCTCATGCTCGGCATGCGCATGACGCGCGGCGTGTCGCAGGCCTCGATCAACCGGGCGCGCCCGCTTCTCCCGCGCCTCGACGAGGCGATCGCGCACCTTACGCAAGAGGGCCTCGCCGAGATGCGGGACGACCGCTTCGTCCCGACCGAACGGGGCTGGCTCTGCGGCAACGAGCTCTACGGCGAGCTCTTCGACCTGGCGTGAAGCGACGGCCCGAAGATAAGCGCGCTGTCTGCGGCGGCCGAGTATGGCGCATCCGTCAAGAATGCCCGACGCTTGCCGTTTTTATTAGCACTCCCGCGCCTCGGCTGCTAGAATGGCTTTTCGGCATGGCGTCTTGAAGTAGCGTGAAGGGGTGAAGTGACCATGCTCTCAGACAGAAGGCAGCGCGTTTTGGCGGCGCTGATCGAGGAGTACGTGGCGCGCGCATTGCCCGTCGGGTCGCGCACGCTCACCGAGCGCTACCAGCTCGGCGTCAGCTCGGCGACGGTGCGAAACGAGCTCTCCATCTTGGAGGACGAAGGCTACATCGCCCAACCGCACACGTCCGCCGGGCGCATCCCGACCGATTTCGGGTACCGCGCGTTCGTCGACAACCTGCTCGCCGAGGGCACCGCACCCGACGAGCAGCGCTACCGCAAGGTCACCGAGGACTTGAAGCGCAGCGCCTCCGAGCTCGACTCGCTGCTCGAGCAGACCTCGGGAGCGCTTGCGCGGCTGACGGACTGCTTGTCCATCGTGCTCGCGCCGTCGGTGCTCGCTACGCGCATCAAGCAGATCACGCTCGTATCGCTTTCCGACACGCGCGCCATCTGCATCGTGGTCACCGAGGACGGCAACGTCTTCAACCGTCAGATCGACTTCGCGGCCCCGGTCGCGAGCGAGGATCTGGCCCGCGTGCAGGTGCTTTTGGGCGAGCTGCTCTGCGGCAAATCGCTTGCCGACGTGGAGTCGGGGCTGCTCGAGAGCATGCGCGCGGCCTTCACCGACCCCATCGTGCGCACCGTGCTCGACGAGGTGCTCGCATGCATCCAGGAAGGGCAGACGGGTCGTGCGCACAGGCTCGGCATGAGCGCGCTGCTCACGCAGCCGGAATTCTCCAGCTCGGACGCGGTGCTGCCGCTCATGCAGGTGCTCGAGGACGACACGATGCTGCTCCACATCCTCGACCGCGCGTCGTCATCCGACGACCTCTCGGTCCATATCGGACGCGAGAACAAGACGGCGGGGCTTTCCGGCGTGTCGGTCGTCGCGAGCCGCTACGGCAGGGGAGACGCGGAAGGCGTGGTGGCCGTCATCGGGCCGACGCGCATGGACTATTCGAAGGTTATCCAGGCGGTCCGTGCGGCGAGCGCGGCCCTCGACGATATCTAAGAGTGAGCTTCGCGTCCTTTGAAGGTTTCAAGGGACGCGACGGAAGAACGAGAAAGGCTTTAACGAAATGGCCAAGGATCTATACGAGATTCTCGGGGTGTCGAAAGACGCCTCCGAAGCCGAAATCAAGAAGGCGTTCCGTCGCCGCGCGCGCGAGCTGCACCCCGACGTGAACAAGGCCCCCGACGCCGAAGACCAGTTCAAAGAGCTGAACGAGGCTTATGATGTGCTGTCCGACGCGAACAAGCGCGCCCAGTACGACCGCTTCGGCACCATTCCGGGCGCCGCAGGCGGCGGTGGCGGCGGCTACGTCGACTTCGACGACCTGTTCGGCGGCGGCTTCGGCGGCATGGGCGACATCTTCAGCTCGTTCTTCGGCGGCCAGGGCCAAGGCGGGCGCACGGTGCGCCAAGAGGGCCGCGACATGGGCGTCGGCCTGCGCATCACGCTCGAAGAAGTGGCCTCGGGCGTTGAAAAGGAAATCGTCTACGACCGCCTGGCCCCCTGCGCCGACTGCGGCGGCACCGGCATGGGCGAGGGCGGCAAGGAAGTCACCTGCCCCGAGTGCGGCGGCAAGGGCCGCGTCGTCAGCGTGCAGCGCACCTTCCTCGGCGACATGCAGACGGCGACGACCTGCAAGAAGTGCGGCGGCACGGGCAAGACCATCGAGAACCCCTGCCCCGAGTGCGAAGGCCAGGGCCGCGTGCCCGACCGCCAGCGCGTCACGGTGAAGGTTCCCGCCGGCATCCGCGACGGCCAGCAGCTCCGCGTGGGCGGCTTCGGCGAAGCGGGCATCCGCGGTGCCGCGTCGGGCGACCTCATCGTCACCTGCCGCGTCCAACCGCACGAGTTCTTCGAGCGCGACGGGGACGATCTGCACGCTCGCGCGAACGTGTCGTTCATCCAGGCGATCCTCGGCGCCGAGATCGAGATCGACGGCATCCTCGCCGACGAGACGGTCGAGGTCCGCGTCCCGGCCGGCTGCCAGAACGAGCAGGTCGTGCGCGTGAAGGGCAAGGGCATGCCGCGCCTGCGCAGCGAGACGCGCGGCGACATGTTCGTCCACATCAACGTCGTCATCCCGAAGAAGGTTTCGAAGAAGCAGCGCGAGCTGCTCGAGAAGCTCGCCGACGAAATGGGCGAGAAGGTCTCCGCCCCGAGAAGCCCGCTTCAGAAGCTCCGCGACTCGCTGAGCTAACCGCCAACGCCGCCGGGCACGCTGCCCGGCGGCTTTTCACTCTCGAAAGGCATCATGTCCCTGCAACGATTCTTCCTGGAAGACCAGGTCATCGCCGATGAGGCGCAAAAGGACTTCCCCCTTGCCCTCTCGCCCGACGACGAGAAGCACCTCCGCGTGCTGCGCTTGGCGCCCGGTGAGTACATCGCCGTCGTCGACGCCGCGAGCGATTACTTCGAATGCGAGATCCGCGGGTTCGACGGCTCCGCGCCCGTCGTGGCCATCGCGCAGCATCTGGGTGCGCCCGAGGCGCGCGCCCACGTCACGCTCGTGCAGGGCATGGCGAAGGGCGAGAAGATGGATTCCGTCATCCGCCACGCAACCGAGCTCGGCGTGGCCGCCTTCCTTCCGCTTACCTGCGAGCGCTCGATCGTGAAGCTCGATGCGAAGAAGACGGCGAACCGCATGAAGCGGTGGGGCGCGATAGCGAAGAGCGCCGCGATGCAATCGGGGCAGCCCCGTATCCCTCGCGTATTCGAGCCCGCGTCGGTGGACGCGGCATGCAAGAAGCTCGCCCAAGCGACCGCCGTGCTCGTGTGCTGGGAAGAGGCGCCCGAAACCGCCAGCCTTGCGTCCGCGCTCCAGCGCGCGCTCGAGGAAACGGGCACGGACGCGGCAGATGCGCACGTTGCCGTCGTGGTCGGCCCGGAAGGCGGGCTTTCCGCCCGCGAGGTCGAATCGCTTCTGGCGTGCAACCCGCGAAGCGCGCTCGTGAGCCTGGGGCCCTCCATCCTGCGCACCGAGACGGCGGGAGTCGTGGCTCCGGCGCTCGCGCTCTACGAGCTCGGCGGATTGGGGAAGCGCGCATGAAGTACGCCATCGTGAACCTCGGATGCAAGGTGAACCGCGTCGAGTCGGATTCGTTTTCAGCCGCGCTTTCCGCCCGCGGATGCGTCGAGGCGCCCGAGGCGGATGCCGAGCTCATCGTGGTGAACACCTGCACGGTAACGGGGGAGGCCGAGAAGAAGACGCGCAAGGCGGTGCGCCATGCGCTGCGCGCAAGCGAGAACGCGACCGTCGTGGTGACCGGCTGCGCCGCCGCGATCGACGCCGAGGTCTTCACCCAGATGAGCGGACGCATCCGCGTCATGGGCAAGGCCTCCCTCGCCTCCGCGATCGACGCGGGCGCCTTCGGCGAGGCGGAGGCCGCGCACGGCAGGGCTCTTCCCGTCGGCGATGGCTTCCGCACGCGCGTCGGCGTGAAGGTGCAGGACGGGTGCAACAACGCGTGCACCTACTGCATCGTGCACGTCGCCCGCGGGCGCGCCGCGAGCGTCGACGCCGACAAGGTGGTCGAAACCTGCAAGGCCCTAAGCGCCGCAGGCGTGGGGGAAATCGTCCTCACCGGTATCAACCTCGGGTCGTATTGCTGGGGCGACCGGCGAAGCAGAGATGCCGTGCGCCTTCCCGACCTGCTGAAACGGCTCCTCGCCGAAACCGAGCAGCCGGCATGCAGGCGCGCGTACCCCACGCGCTTCCGCATCTCGTCGATCGAGCCGCGCGACGTGGACGACCGCCTCATCGACGTGTTGGCGGCATCCGACGGGCGCGTCTGCCGACATCTGCACCTCCCGCTTCAAGCGGGCTCGACGAAGGTGCTGCGCGAGATGCATCGCCCCTACACCGCCGAGCAGTTCGCCTCGCTTGTGGATAAACTCTACGAGCGCGTCCCGAAATTGTCGCTTTCCACCGACATCATCTGCGGATTCCCGGGCGAAACCGACGACGAGTTCGAAGAGACGCTCGCCCTTGCGCGCACGTGCCGTTTCTCGAAGATCCACGTGTTCCCCTACTCGCTGCGCACGGGAACGCCCGCCGCAGCGCGAGCCGACCAAGTGCCTCCCGAGGTGAAAGCCGAACGCGCCGCGCGCCTGAGAAGCCTCGCCAACGAGCTGCGCGCAGCCGAGTTCGCGCGCCGGTGCGGCACACGTGAGCTCGCCGTGGTGGAAGGGGAGGACACCGCCCTCACCGAAAGCTACTTCGAGGTTCCCGCACCCGCAAGCGCCCACCCCGGAGACGTCGTCGAAGTCGTCCTATAGCGGAAACGCCTCGTTTCCTGGCCGAAACGCAATGCGGCCCCATGCCGACGCGAACCGAAGAACGCGTCGGCATGGGGCCGTTTCTCATCGAAGGCCGCGTATCCAGCAGGGCTTGCAGCCCCTACAGCCCGATGCTCGCGAAGTACTCTTCGGCGTAACGGGCGGAATCGGCGGCGTCCTTGCTGTAGTGGTCGGCGTGGATCCGCTCGGCGTATTCCGGCGTGAGCACCGCGCCGCCAACGAACACCGCGCACCCGGGCGCCTCGGCGTGGATGAGCTCAATCGTCTCCTCCATGGCCTTCACCGTCGTCGTCATGAGGGCCGAAAGCCCCACAAGCCGCACGTTCTGCTCCTTCACCACGCGCAAGATCTCCGCCGGGGCGACGTCGCGCCCCAGATCGATCACGCGGTAGCCGTAGTTCTCGAGCAGCATCTTCACGATGTTCTTGCCGATGTCGTGGATGTCGCCCCGCACGGTGGCCACGATGATCGTGCGCGCGTTGTCGGTCGCCACCTCGGCGTCGCCCATGTGCTCGCGCACCACGTCGAAGCCCGCCTTCACCGCTTCCGCCGACGCCATGAGCTGGGGGAGGAAGAAGGCGCCCGAGTCGAACTTCTGCCCCACGACGTCGAGCGTGGGGATGAACACCTCGTTCACGACGTCGAGCGCGTCGCAGGTTTCAAGCAGCTTCTCGGTCGCGGCGGCCATAGGCCCCTTGCGGCCCGACATGATGAGGTCAACGACGCCCTCGACCGCGGCCTTCTCGTGGGCGAGGTTCTCAGGCACCTCGATGGGGCAAGCCGCCTTCGCGGCGGGTGCGGCGGGCACCCCTTCGCGCGTTCCCGTGCCCTCAGCCTGCGCGCCCGCAGGCGCGGTGTAGGGGTCGGGCGCGTCCGCGTAGCTCTCGATGTAGCGCACGGCGCCCGTGTCCTGCGCGTTGAGCACGCGGAAGGCGGCGACCGTGTCCATGTAGCGCGCCGAAGAGGGGTTGAGAATGGGGAAATCGAGCCCGCATCCGAGCGCCGCCGCGAGGAACGTGCTGTTCAGAAGCGAGCGCTGGGGAATCCCGAAGCTGATGTTCGAAACGCCGAGCACCGTTCGCACGCCCAAGCGCTCCTTGACCATCGACACGGCCCGCAGGATCTCCATGCCCTCGCTCTGGTTGGTCGCCGCCGCCATGACGAGGCAGTCGATCACGACGTCCTCGCGGGGGATGCCCACGCGCTCAGCCTCGGCGACTATCTTCTCCGCCACCTTGAACCGGCCCTCGGCGGTAGGCGGGATGCCCGCCTCGTCGAGCGCGAGCCCGATGACCGCGCAGCCGTACTTCTTGGCGATGGGCAGCACCGCGTCAAGGCTTTCGCGCTTGCCGTTGACGGAGTTGATGAGGGGTTTGCCCGCGTAGCTGCGCACGACGCGCTCGATGGCGACCGGGTCGCTCGAGTCGATGACGAGCGGAAGCGTCACCGTGGCGGAAAGCTTTTCCACCGCGGCCGCGAGCATGGTAGGCTCGTCGATCTCGGGCAGGCCAACGTTCACGTCGAGCACGTCGGCTCCGGCGTTTCTCTGCGTGACCGCCTCGCCGACGATGTAGTCGAGGTCGCCCGCTCGCAGGGCCGCCTTGAGCTTCTTCTTGCCCGTCGGGTTGATGCGCTCGCCGACGACGGCGACGGCGTGGGCGCCCTTCTCGAGGACGACCGCCTCCTGCGCGCTCGTAAGGACGCAGGCCGGTCTGAAATCGCGAGGTGCCGGGGTGCGACGCGACTCGATCTCCTTCGCGAGAAGCTCGATGTAGCGGGGAGAGGTGCCGCAACACCCGCCGACGATGCTCGCGCCCGCATCGAGCATCACGGACATGGCGGCCGCGAAGTCCTCAGCGGTAACGTCGAAGAGCGTTTGCCCCGCCTCCATGCGCGGAAGCCCGGCGTTGGGCTGCGCGACGAGCGGGCAGCGCACGCGGTGCGCCATGGACTTCGCCGCGTCGAGGAGCTCGGCCGGGCCGAGGGAGCAGTTGAGGCCCACTGCCTGGGCGCCGAGCGAGGAAAGCACCTCGGCCGCGACCTCAGGTGGCGTGCCGAGGAAGGTCCGCCCGTCCTCGCCGAACGTCATCGTGACGATGACGGGCAGCGTCGAGTTCTCGCGGGCGGCGAGCAAGGCCGCCTTCGCCTCGCGCAAGTCGGCCATGGTCTCGATGAGGATGAGGTCGCACCCCGCCGCCACGGCGGCGCGCACCTGCTCGGCGAAGATGTCGTACGCCTCGTCGAAGGAAAGCGTGCCCATCGGCTGGAGAAGCGAGCCCGTCGGCCCGATGTCGCCGGCGATGTAGGGCGCACCCGCCCGCCGCGCGCACGCGGCCGCGAGCCGGTAGGCCTCCTCGACGCTTAGATGATCCCCGAGCTTCAACCGGTTCGCGCTGAACGTATTGGTCGTGATGACCTCGGCGCCGGCCGCGACGTAGGACGCGTGGATCGCCGTGATGTCGTCGGCGTGCGTCTTGCAGAGAAGCTCGGGCACGGGCTCGGCCCCGTCGAGGCCCCGCTCCTGCATCTGCGTTCCCATGGCGCCGTCGATGATCAGGTAGTCCTCGCCCGTAAGCGCGCGCCTCAAGTGGTCGTCTTTGATGGAAAGTCCCGCCAAGTTGCTAGCCATGGCACGTTCTCCCTTGCTTCCGTATCGCGCACACGCGCGAAAGCGAGCACGTGGCGCATCCTCTTCGCACGCCGTTCGCGTGCACTCCCTCTTCGAACAGCCCGACCGCCGCCGTGATGCTCTTCGACGGCACGAGCAGGAAACTGTCGGTGCAGCTCACCGCCAAACGCCCCGGCGCTCCGAGCGCTCGCAGGATGGCCGGCTGCAGCGACAGCGGCGCGTCGCCGTAGCCCGGGCTGAAGCGCCAGTTGGTATGAAGCCTAACGTTTGCCGCTGCGCGCACGATGTCGGCCTCGACCGCGTTCGCGCACGCCTCGACGAGCGCCGCCGCGCACGCGTTGTAGAACAGCGCGTCGGTCGGGCTTGTGGCCTGGTAGCGCGCGATCGCGCGCTCGGAGGCCATCCCGAGCGTGCAGGAAAGAAGCGCCGCCCCCCGGGCATCCGCGAGATGCTCGACCATGCTCGCGCCCGTAAGGCGGACATGCGCGCCCGCAAGCTCGACTCCCGCTTCCGCTCCCTGGGCACGAGCGCCCGCGATGGGGAAGGCCGCCCACGAGAACGCGGGGGAAAGCGTCTCCTCGACCTCCCTCGCGATGGCGGCGAAGCGATGCTCGAGCCCGCTCTCGAGCTCCTGCTCGCCATAGCCCAAATACCCGAGCGCCTCGTCGCGGTCGAGGCGAAGCGACCCAGGCTTCGGCGCGCTCGGGAAGAACCCGCAGTGGGGCTTGCCGTTCAGAAGCGCGTCGACGTTCGGGCCGGTCACGGGGCTAGCGGGCACGGCGGATCGCTTCGGTGCAGGTGCGCGCGATGTCCGGATGGTTCATCGTGTACACGTGCAGTCCGTCGACGCCGTGCGCGTCCAGATCGACGAGCTGGTTGCAGGCGTACTCGATGCCCGCCGCGCGCAGGCTCGCCGCGTCGTCCTCGTAGCGGGCGAGCAGCTTGATGATGGGGCTCGGAAGCGACGCGCCGCACATGAACACCATGCGCTGGATCTGCTGCTTGCTCAAAAACGGCATGATGCCGCAGGCGATCGGGGCGTCGATGCGGGCCGACACGCACTTCTCGCGGAAGCGGTAGAAGAACTCGTTGTCGAAGAACAGCTGGGTCACGAGGAAGCTCGCGCCCGCGTCGACCTTCTCCTTCAAGTGCTCGATGTTCACGTCGGCGTCGATGCAGTCGATGTGCCCCTCGGGGTAGGCCGCGGCGCCCACGCAGAACCCGGCGTCGACGAGGCGAGGGATGAGATCCTTCGCGTAGCGGAACTCAGTGGGCTCCGTGCCCGCCGGCATGTCGCCGCGCAACGCGAGGACGTTCTCGATCCCGTGCGCGTGCAAGTCGTCGATCGCGGCCGCGATGGAGTCGCTCGTGGCGCCCGCGCAGGTGAGGTGCGCCACGCATGTCGTGCCGAAGTCGGCCTGGAGGATCTCGGCGACATCGTTGGTGGCGTGCTTGTTGCCCGAGCCGCCCGCGGAGTAGGTGACCGAGATGAAGTCGGGGCGAAGCGGCGCCAAGCCGCCCGCCACCTCTCGCGCGGTGTTGTGGTCAAGGTCGCCCTTCGGCGGGAATATCTCGAACGACAGCGTCGCGCGCGATGCGGCGCGGGCCTCGTCGAACAAGTGCTTCACTGTTGTCATGTCGTTTCCCCTGAATAGTAAGGATGTGGTGAATATCGAACACCACATTATAACGGTGCGCGCATGATACAATGACCGACATGACTGACCAAACGCAAATTACACTGACCGCGCCGCAAAGCGTCGACATGGCGCTCGTGGTCGGTCCCGCCGATTCCACCCTGCGCCTCGTCGAAGCGGCCTTTTCGGCCTCCATCGTCGTGCGCGGCGATTCCATCGTCTTATCGGGCGACCAGGTCGAGGTGCAGTCGCTCACCGCGCTCTTCTCCGACTTCATCAAGGTCGCCGAAGGGGGCCAGGAGGTCACGCCGGAATACGCCAAACGCGCGATCGACCTTCTGCGGACCGCCGAGTTCTCGCCCGCCGCTCTGCGAGAGGACATCCTGCTCACCTACAGAGGCCGGGCCATCCGCCCCAAAACCGCAGGCCAGAAGCGCTACGTCGATGCCATTCGCAGAAACACGATCACGTTCGGGCTCGGGCCTGCGGGCACGGGCAAGACCTACCTCGCCATGGCCATGGCGGTCGCAGCCTTGAAGCGCAAGGAAGTCGGCCGCATCATCCTCACGCGCCCGATCGTCGAGGCGGGCGAGAGCCTCGGCTTTCTGCCCGGCACCATCAACGAGAAGGTCGACCCCTACATCCGCCCGCTCTACGACGCGCTCTTCGACATGACCGACATGGAACGCGCCAACCAGCTCATCGAAGGCGGCGTCATCGAGATCGCCCCGCTCGCCTTCATGCGCGGCCGCACCTTGAACGACAGCTTCATCATCCTCGACGAGGCGCAGAACACCACGCCCGAGCAGATGAAGATGTTCCTCACGCGCCTCGGATTCAACTCCAAGATGGTCATCACCGGCGACCAGACGCAGCGCGACCTCGTTGGAAGCCGTTCGGGGCTCGCCGACGCGGAAAGCGTGCTCGACGGCACGGACGACATCGTGTTCTGCCGCCTCACCGGCAAAGACGTCGTGCGCCATTCGCTCGTCGCCGCCATCGTCGAGGCGTACAGCCGCGCCGACGAGGAAAAACGCAGCAGGAAGGAAGCCCGATGAACATCGAGATCAACGCCGAGTACCGAAAAGAGGACGTCGACGCGCTGCCCGTTCACGAACTCGCCTCGTTCGTCCTCGAAAGCGAGGCGTGCCCTCCGTCGAGCGAGGCGTGCATAAGCTTCGTCGACGACGAGGAGATCGCCCGCCTGAACGAGGAGTTCCGCGGCAAGATCGGGCCGACCGACGTGCTGTCCTTCGAATGCGACGGCGCCGAGGACGACGAGGCCTTCCTCGCTTCGGAAGCCGCTGCGGCAGCGCCCTTCGAGCTCGGCGACGTCATCATCGCACTCGACGTGGCCGAGCGCCAGACGGCCCAGTTCGGCACGACCCTCGAAGGGGAGGTGAGCCTGCTGCTCACCCACGGCCTGCTCCACCTGTGCGGCTACGACCACATCGAGGACGACGAGGCCGAGGTCATGGAGGCGCGCGAAGCCGAGCTCCTCTCCGCGTGGGCGGCCTCGCGCGGCCTCGACATGGCGATCTTCGGCGAGCTCAACGGCGCGCACGCGCTCGTTCGCGGGGAGCACTGATGACCCAGTCGCTCCCGCACGCCTTCAAGTGCGCCGCCGAGGGCGTGCGCTTCGCGCTCGGGCAGCGTAACATGCGCATCGACGTCTGCGCCGCCGCCCTCGCCACGATCCTCGGGTTCGTGCTGCGGATCGATGCGCCCTCCTGGCTCGCCGTCATCCTCTGCATCGGCGCCGTCCTCGCCCTCGAAACCCTGAACACCGCCATCGAGTCCGTGGTCGACCTCGTATCTCCCGACTACCACGTCCTCGCCAAGCACGCCAAGGACTGCGCGGCGGGCGCGGCCCTCATCGCAGCATGCGCGTCCGTCGTCGTCGGATGCGTCGTTTTCGTCCCCAAGATTGGAGAGCTCATTTGCTAGGAACTCGCAAGGAAGGGTTCAAGTCCGGCTTCGCAACGCTCGTCGGACGCCCCAACGCAGGCAAGTCAACCCTGCTCAACGCCATTATGGGCAAGAAGATCGCCATCACCTCGAGCACCGCCCAGACGACGCGCCACCGCTTCCGCGCGGTGCTCACGACCGACGACTACCAGCTCGTGCTCGTCGACACCCCGGGCCTCCACAAGCCCCACGACGCCCTCGGGGAGGAGCTCAACGTGTCGGCGCTCAAGGGCTTGGAGGACGTCGACGTCATCGCGATGCTCATCGACGCGTCGCAGCCCATCGGACGCGGTGACGAATGGGTGGCCGCTCAGGTGCGCGCGACCGACGCGAAGCGCATCTGCGTCCTGTCCAAGACCGACCTCGCCACGCCCGAGCAGATCGCGGCCCAGCGCGAGGCGGCCGAGAAACTCGCTCCCTGGGACGCGATGGTGGGGCTTTCGGCCAAAAACGGCAGAAACGTCGACGCCTTCGTCGAGGAAGCGGTGTTCTTCCTGCCCGAAGGCCCCGCATGGTTCCCGCCCGACATGGAGACCGACCAGCCCATCGAGGTCGTCGTCGCCGAGTTCATCCGCGAGAAGATCCTCCGCTCGTTCTTCGACGAGGTGCCCCACGCCATCGGCGTCACGACCGACCACATGGAATACGACCGCAAGAAGGACGTCGAGCTCATCGCCGCCTCCATCTACGTGGAGCGCGAAAGCCAGAAGGGCATGATCATCGGCAAGAAGGGCGCGGCCATCAAGCGCATCGGTAGCGAGGCGCGCCGCGACTTGGAGCAGCTCCTCGGCTGCAGGGTGTACCTCGACCTCAATGTGAAGGTGAAGAAGAACTGGCGACGCGACGCCACGCAGATCCGCAAGTTCGGCTACGGCGAGGGCGCGTAAAAGGCGCCCGGGAACGCGCGTCGAATAGAGGTTTCTCCACATCTTTGTGCAGGTATTGTCGCGTCTGACCCGCAGCTTCGGTTGACGAAACGCAGCCCCGTTTTTTTCGGCTACAATGGCGCGGATAAGCCATTGAAAACGAAAGACGAGCGCGAAACATGATCTGCCCAAACTGCCATTGCGAGAATCGAGCCGGCGCCAAGTTCTGCAACGAATGCGGCTCCCCGCTTGTGGGTCCGTCGGACAAGACGGTCGTTCTCCCTGTGCTCACCGGGCAGGATAAGCCACGCGAAGACGCCGAGGAGAAGGCATGCCCGGCGGTAACAGCGCTCGAGCTCGAGCTCGAGCGCGTCGGCGAGGACGAGCTCGACGACTTCACCGACGTCGACGAGGAGATAGCCGAAGTCGAGATCCCCCCTGAGGAAGACGGCGATGCCGACGATACCGCCGAAGATGATCAGGACGACGGCGCAGACGATTCCACCGGCGACGGCGCCGCATCCGACGGGGCGGACGAAGCCCCAAGCGACGAGGAACCCGCAGGCAACGGGGAAGAGGCGGCAGGCGGAAAATCCGAAGCCGAAGCCGAGCCTGCGCCGTCCCGCTCGGGGCGCCTGAACGCGCTCGACCCCGCCCGCGTTCCCGTCATCGACGTTACGGGGGAGAAGGACCCCGCCGACTACTCGAGCGACAAGACGCAGGTCATCAACATCGACGCGGCGAAGACGGCGGACCTTTCCGGCCTCGAGCGCCTCGTCGACTCGAGCTACGTCCCGCCCGCGCCGAGCTGGCGCTCGGGCGACACCATGGAGCTCCCCAAGATCGAAGGCGAGCCGCCCAAGGCGCAGCGCGAGTTCAAGGCCCCCGACCCCGTGGAGGAGAAGAAGCGCTCCCGCAAGAAGCACGTGCTCATAGCGCTCCTCGTCATCGTCATCGCGGCAGCCATCGCGGCGGGCTCCACCTACTACCTCGAGCTCTGGGGCGGAAAGACCGTGCCCGACGTCACGGGCGAGGCGCAAAGCGATGCCGTCTGGGTGCTCGAGAGCAAGGGCTTCCACGTCAACACCACGCAGGTGAAGTCCGACGAGGTCGAGGGCATCGTGCTCATCACCGACCCGCAGGCCGGCTCACGCGTCGACAAGGGAACCGCCATCAACGTGTCGATCGCCACACCGCGCGCGGTCCCCGACATCATGGGCAAGACGCAGGACGACGCGAAGGCCGCGCTCGACAAGGAGGGCCTCGACAACGTCACCTTCACGACCGAGAAGTCCGACGACGACGAGGGCACCGTCATCGCGCTCTCGCTCGACGCGGGCACGAAGGTGAAGGCCGCCACTGCCCTCACCGTCACCATCGCCGAGGCCTACACCGTGCCCGACGTCACCGGCAAATCCGAAGACGACGCGAAGGCCGCGCTTAACGACGCGGGCTACAAAGTGAAGACGAAGACCACCTACACCGAAGACACCGCCGAGGGAACCGTCATCTCGTCCGACCCCGAGGCGGGGACGAAGCTTTCGAGCGGCACGACCGTCACCCTGAACGTCGCGAAGTCGCGCGCGAAGGAACTCGTCTCGGAAACGAAGGACTACTTCTCGAAGGGCGCGACCGTCGTCATCGACGGCGTGAACTGCGAAATCGTCTCATGCGACTCGGTCGACTACGAGGGCGACGGCGTGGTGAGCTACACCATCACCGCGAAGAAGTTCGAGAAGACGGCGCTGTTCGGCACGCTGTTCGCCAACTCCGAGCAGATGTCGGGAACCATCACCTGGGGCTCCGACAACTCCATCCGCTCGTCTTCCCCGAAGCTTTCCAAGTAGCGTGGCTCGCCCCACCTACACCTCGCGCGTCATCGTGCTGCGCAAGACCAAGCTCGGCGAGAGCGACCTCATCCTGACGATGCTCGCCGAGGACGGCTCGCAGCTGCGAGCCGTCGCCAAGGGCGCGCGCAAACCCAAAAGCTCGTTCGCCTCGCGCCTCGAGCTGTTCTCGGTCGCAGAGGTCCTCATCGCGCGCGGCCGCAACCTCGACATCGTGTCGGAAGCGCAGCTCATCTGCGGGAACGCACCCCTTCGCACCGACATCGCGCTCGCCGCGGCGGCGGCGCCCTGCGCCGAGCTGCTCGACCGCGTAACGCAGCTTTCCCTCGAAAGCCCGCGTCTGTTCGAGATGACGCGCACGGCGTTTTCGGCCATGGCGGCTTCCGACACGGCCCGCGTCTGCTCGCTCACCGCGGCGCACCTCTTGAAGACCTTCGCGTTCTCGGGCTTCCGCCCCACGCTCGACAGGTGCGCCGTTTGCGGTGGCGAGGCGCCGTCCTCGCCCGACGGGACGGTTGCGTTCTCGCCGCGCGAGGGGGGTGTGATATGCTCACCGTGCCGTTCCCGCGTCGAGGCGTTCCGCGTCGACGCCCGCGCGGTGTCCTGGGCGCATTTCTTCCTTGGCTCGACGTTTCGCGACGTCGCGGCCTCGAGCGCCGGGCCGACCGAGGCGTTCTCGGTGCTCGATCTGTGCCAGCGCTGGACGCGCGAGCACGTCGGGCATCGACTGAAGTCCCTCGACTTCCTGTTCACCTGCGGTCTGTACTGACATACCGGGGCGACGCCCGAAGCGCGCCCCATCCAAGACGAGAAAGAGGAAACCATGCTCACCTACCGAACCCGCGGCGTCTGCGCCCGCGCCATCAACGTCGACGTCGAGGGCGACGTCATCAAGCACGTCGATTTCGTCGGCGGCTGCAACGGCAACCTGAAGGCCATCTCCAAGCTCGTCGAGGGCAAGAAGGTCGACGACGTCTGCGCCATCCTCGACGGCAACACCTGCGGCAACCGTTCCACGTCGTGCGCCGACCAGCTTTGCTGTGCCCTTCGCGAGGCAAAAGCCACCGAATAACGGGCAAGTTATGCAGAACCGATGCGCAAGAGCGCGCCGGTTCTTGTGCGCGGGACGGCGCACCTTTATAATAGACAGGCTGCAATAGGGCAGCGGTTCCATCCTAGTTCGCATGCGCCACCCGTTTGCGTACTCGGAGCGAACGAAAAGCTTAGATACCTGAAAGGTGGAAACATGGCAAGCAAGCTCAGCATCACCAAGGAAAAGACCGCCGAACTCATCAAGGAGTACGGCAAGTCCGAATCCGACTCCGGCAGCGCCGAGGTTCAGATCGCGATCCTCTCGGAGCGCATCCGCAACCTGACCGAGCACCTGAAGAGCCACAAGAAGGACAACCACACGCGCCGCGGCCTCATGAAGCTCATCGGTAAGCGTCGTGGCCTTCTCAAGCACATCAAGGAGCGCGACATCGAAGAGTACCGCGCGCTCATCAAGAAGCTCGGCATCCGCGACAACATCTAAGCTTGAAACGAGGACCCGCCATGGCGCGGGTCCCGTGCTATACAAGGCGGTCGGACCAGCATTCGGCAGGTTCGCTCGCGGGAACGGGGGAACGTGAGTACCCCGCATCCGAAGAAGCTCGAGCGCAATAGGGCGCGCGAGGCTAAGAGAAAGAAAGAATTCAATGGAAAAGATCGTCGAATCCTTCGAGCTGTACGGCAAGCAGTACCGCTTCGAGACGGGCGAGCTCGCCAAGCAGGCGACGGGCGCCGTGCTCGTGACCCAGGGCGACACCACCATCCTCGTCACGGCCGTCGTCTCCAAGCAGGAGAAAGACTACGACTTCTTCCCGCTGACGGTCGACTACATCGAGAAGATGTACGCCGTCGGCCGCATCCCGGGCGGCTATTTGAAGCGCGAGGCACGTCCCTCCGAGAAGGGCACGCTGAACGCCCGCATGATCGACCGCCCCATCCGCCCCGGTTTCCCGGACGGCTTCAAGAACGAGGTCCATATCGTCGCGACGACCCTCGTCTGCGACGGCGAGAACCAGCCTGACGTCATCTGCGTCGGCGGCGCCTCCGCGGCACTGCTCGTCGGCGGCGCGCCGTTCGACGGCCCGGCTGCCTGCGTGAAGATCGGCCGCAACGTTGAAACCGGCGAGTTCATCGTGAACCCGACCTACGAGGAGGACGCGAACTCCGACCTCGACCTCACCATCGCCGGCACCAAGGACTACATCTCCATGGTCGAAGCGGGCGCGAAGGAGATCTCCGAGGAGGATATGCTCGCGGCCATGAGCTTCGGCCAGGAAGCGATCGCGGCGTTCTGCGACAAGCAGGCCGAGTTCATCGCCAAGGTGAACCCGACGCCGCTCGAGTACAAGCTGCACGAGCCCGCCCCCGAAATCGCCGAGCGCGTCGAGCCGTACTTCGACCGCATGTCCGCAGCCTTGAAGGACGCCGACAAGCTCTCCCGCATGGACAAGGTCGCCGACCTTAAATCCGAGATCACCGAGAACGAGTTCTCCGACGACGAGCGCGCCTCCTGGGGCTCCGACATCGCCGCCGCGCTCAAGAAGCTCGAGAAGAAGGCCATGCGCCGCATGGTCATCGAGACGGGCGAGCGCGCCGACGGCCGTCGTCCGGACGAAATCCGTCCGCTCCACATCGTCCCGGGCTACCTGCCCCGCGTGCACGGCTCCGGCCTCTTCCAGCGCGGCCAGACCCAGGCGCTTTCCGTCTGCACGCTCGGCATGCTCAACGAATGGCAGCGCCTCGACACGATCGAGCCGGTCGAGGGCAAGCGCTACATGCACCAGTACAACTTCCCGCCGTACTGCACCGGCGAGGTCGGCCGCATGGGCTCGCCCAAGCGCCGCGAGATCGGGCACGGCGCACTGGCCGAGCGCGCACTTCTGCCGGTGATCCCCTCTGAAGACGAGTTCCCCTACGCCATCCGCGTGGTCTCCGAGATCCTCGAGTCCAACGGCTCGTCCTCCATGGCGTCCACCTGCGGCTCCACGCTCGCCCTTATGGACGCGGGCGTGCCGATCAAGGCTCCCGTCTCCGGCATCGCCATGGGCCTTATCAAGGAGGGCGACGACGTCGTCATCCTCTCCGACATCCAGGGCCTCGAGGACTTCCTCGGCGACATGGACTTCAAGGTCTGCGGCACCTCGAAGGGCATCACCGCCCTTCAGATGGACAACAAGGCAAAGGGCCTGTCCGTCGACATCTTGGCCCGCGCCCTCAAGCAGGCCCACGAGGGCCGCGCATTCATCCTGAACGCCATGCTCGAAACCCTGCCCGCTCCTCGCGCCGAACTGCGCGAGACCGCGCCGCGCATCGAGACCATCCACATCCCGGTCGACAAGATCCGCGACGTCATCGGCTCTGGCGGCAAGGTCGTCCGCGGCATCCAGGAGGAAACCGGCGCCTCGATCGACATCCAGGAAGACGGCACCATCCACATCGCCGCGGTCGACGGCAAGGCGGGAGAGGCCGCCAAGGCCACGATCCTCGGCATCGTGAAGGAACCCGAAGTCGGGGAAATCTACGACGGCGAGGTCGTCGGCATCAAGGACTTCGGCGCGTTCATCAAGCTCACGCCGGGCAAGGACGGCCTGCTCCACATCTCGCGCGTCGCCAACGGCCGCGTCGGCAAGGTGGAAGACGTCCTGTCCATGGGCGACATCGTGAAGGTCCAGGTGCTCGAAGTCGACCCGAAGTCGGGCAAGATCTCGCTCGACCGCCTCGACAAGCCCGACGCCCCCGAAGGCTCCGCGCCCGAAAAGGGCCACGGCCGCGGGCACGGCGATCATGATCGCGGCGAGCACAAGGGCGAACGCGACATGCGCCCGGGCCGCGGCGTCCGTTCGGGCAACGGCCGCACCCCGCGCCGTCGCCACGAAGCGCAGTAGAAAAGACTCGGTCGATCGGAGACGGAAATGATCAAAGTAGCTGTTTCTGGGTGCGCGGGGCGCATGGGCTCCGCCGTCGTCGACGCCGTCACCGCCGCAGACGACATGGAAGTCGCCTGCGGCATCGACCCGTTCGGCGACGAGAACGCGACGTACCCCGTTTACCGAAGCGTCGAGGAAGCGGTGCAGGCCGGCGGGTTCGACGTAATCGTCGACTTCACCCAGCCTTCGGTGATCGAGGACAACCTGCGCGCCGCGCTTCCGGCGGGCATCGACTGCGTCGTGGGCACGACGGGCCTTTCCAACGAGAAGCTCGAGGAGCTCGCGGCACTCGCGCCCGAAGGCACGTGCCTGTTCTACGCGCCGAACTTCACGACGGGTGCGGTGCTCATGATGGAGTTCGCCCGCGCGGCGGCCCCGTACTTCCCCGAAGCCGAGGTCATCGAGATGCACCACTGCAACAAGAAGGACGCGCCGTCGGGCACGGCGGTGCGCACCGCGCAGATCATCTCGGAGGCGCGCGGCGGTCGCGCAAGCGAGGCCCCGGGCAAGGAAACCGAGATCGAAGGCGCCGAGGGCGCGCGCGGCGCGCTCATCTCGGGCGTTCCCGTGCACTCGGTCCGCTCGATGGGCTTCGTCGCGAGCCAGGAAGTCGTCTTCGGGTCGATGGGCCAGACCCTCACGATTCGTCACGACTCGTGGGACCGCACCTCCTACATGCCGGGCGTCCTCCTCGGAATCAGGAGCGTCGGCGCGCGCGAGGGCCTCATTGTAGGTTTGGAGAACTTCATGCACGAGGCGTAGGCATGTCCTCGCGTTTTTGGCATAATCAATAAGTTGTAAACCAGCATCCGACCCCCTGGCGGCGACGTCAGGGGGTTCACGCATGATAAAGGAGACTCGCATGTCGAACGCTGAACCTCGTTTCGGCCGTCTCATCACGGCAATGGTAACCCCCTTCGACGAGAACCTCGAGCTCGACCTCGACCGCGCGCAGGCGCTCGCCGACCGCCTCGTCAAAGGCGGCAACGACGCGCTCATCATCAACGGCACCACCGGTGAGAGCCCGACGGTGTTCTACCCGCAGAAGATCGAGCTGTTCCGCGCCGTCGTCGAAGCGGTCGCGGGCCGCGTGCCCGTCATCGCCAACGTCGGCGACAACTGCACCGCCGACACGGTCGACTTCGCGGGCGATGTCGCCAAGCTCGGCGTCGACGGCTTCATGTGCGTGGTCCCGTACTACAACAAGCCGCCGCAAGAGGGCATGTACCGCCATTTCAAGACGATCGCGGACGCCGTCGAGCTGCCGATCATCCTCTACAACATCCCCGGCCGCTGCGTCGTGAACATGCTCCCCGAAACGACGTTGCGCCTCGCTCACGATTGCGGGAACGTGGTCGCGGTCAAGGAAGCCTCCGGCAAGATGGATCAGATCGCCACGATCGCCGCATCCGCACCCGAGGGCTTCTGCGTCTACTCCGGCGACGACTCCGCCACCTACGACATCATGCGTCTCGGCGGCGCGGGCGTCATCTCCACGACGGGCAACGTGGCCCCCGGCCGCATGAAAGAGCTCGTCACGCTGTGCGCAGAAGGGAAGTGGGACGAGGCCTGGCAGAAGCACGAAGCGCTGCTCCCGCTCATGAACGGCCTGTTCGAAACCGCGAACCCCATCCTCGTCAAGGAAGCCCTGAAGCTTTCCGGGTTCCCCGTCGGCGGCGTGCGCCTGCCGCTCGTCGACGCGACGCCGGCTCAGTCCGAGCGCCTGGCGCAGATCATGCGCGAAGTCGGCGTGCTCTAAACGCAAGTCAAGCGCGAACGCCCGCAGGTGAAGCGCTCCCTGCGGGCGTTCGCGTATACAAGGTAAGGAAACATATGGATAAAAACGCATCTTCGGGTACCGGGGAGGAGAAGAACCCCCAAACGCCCGAAAAAGGGAAGAAGACGCGTTCCTACAAGCACGTGAAGCTTGAGAAGAAGCGTCCTCAGCTCACCCGCGACGGGTCGGGCAAGCAGGGAGAGGGCCACAAGAAGCCCGATCACCGCTCCTCGCGCCGCTCCGGCTCGAACGGGAAGAAGGACCCGAAGGCCACGCTCAAGGTCATCCCGCTCGGCGGCCTCGACGCGATCGGCAAGAACATGACCGTGTTCGAATGCAACGGCGACATGATCGTCGACGACGCGGGCCTCATGTTCCCCGACGACAACCATCCGGGCGTCGATCTCATCCTTCCCGACTACACCTACGTGCTCGAAAACGCCGACAAGCTGCGCGGCATCGTCATCACGCACGGGCACGAGGACCACACGGGCACGCTGCCCTACCTGCTCAAGGACCTCGACCAGCAGGTGCCTATCTATGCAACCAAGCTCACGCTCGGCCTCATCGAGGGCAAGCTCGCCGAGCACCGCATCAAGAACGCGAAGCTCGTCGAGATCAAGCCCGGCCAGCGCGTGAAGATGGGCTGCTTCGAAACCGAGTTCTTCGCCGTGAACCACTCCATCCCCGGAGCGGTCGGCGTGTTCATCCAGACGCCGGCGGGAAACGTCCTGCACACCGGCGACTTCAAGCTCGACCAAACGCCGATCGACGGCGTGCACACCGATTTCGGCGCGCTCGCGCGCTACCATGAGATCGGCGTCGACCTCATGATGAGCGACTCGACGAACGCGACGAAGGAGACCTTCACGCCGAGCGAGGCGGAAGTCGGCAAAACCCTGAACCGCATCATCGCCCAGGCGAAGCAGCGCGTCATCATCGCGTCATTCGCGAGCCACATCCACCGCATGCAGCAGATCTGCGACGCCGCGCGCGCCAACGGGCGCAAGGTCGTCGTCACGGGCCGCTCCATGGTGCAGAACACCGACATCGCGCGCAAGCTCGGCTACCTCTCCATCCCCGACGAGGACCTCATCGACGCCTACGACCTCAAGGGCATCCCCGCCGACAAGGTCGTCATCATGTGCACCGGCAGCCAGGGCGAGCCGCTTTCGGCGCTTGCCCGCATCGCGAACGGCGAGCACAAGACCATCGACATCGAGGAAGGCGACACCGTCATCATCTCGGCGACGCCCGTCCCCGGCAACGAGAAGGCCGTGACCCGCGTCATCAACTCGCTCGCGAAGATCGGCGCAGACGTGTACGACAAGAGCCGCGCACGTGTCCACGTTTCGGGACATGCGGGCGCCGAGGAGCTCAAGATCGTGCTTTCGATCGTGCAGCCCAAGGCCTTCATGCCGGTCCACGGCGAGTCGACGCACCTGCGCGCCCACGCGAAGCTCGCGGAGGCCACGGGCGTGCCGCGCGACAACATCTTCATCTGCGAGAACGGCGAATCGCTCGAGCTCACGCCCAAGGGCGTCCACCGCGGCGAAGTCGTGCAGAGCGGCATCGTCTACGTCGACGGCCTGTCGGTCGGCGACACCTCCCAGGACATCCTTGACGAGCGCTGCGCCCTCGGCGAACAGGGTTTCGCCTGCATCGCGGCGGCCGTGTCGTTCAAGCGCCACGAAATCGTGAGCGACGTCCAGGTCGAGATGCGCGGCATCACCGGCGGCGACGACGGCTACCTCGCGCGCGACGCCGAGTCCTCGGTCAAGAGCGCGCTGCGCAAGGCGCTCGGCAAGAACGCCACCGTCAAGGAAGCGAAGAAGATCGCGCGCGACGCGCTTCTGTCCCTTCTGTGGGAACGCACGAAGCAGCGTCCGATGGTCATCGTGAACCTCCTCGACGTCTAACCAACCACATCCGAAGCCCGCGCCTTCCCCTTGCCCAAGCAGGCGGGGGGAAGTGCGGGCTTCGCTCCCAGACGCAACCACGTAACCGCAGCAGTAAGGAGAAACAGTGCCCCGGTCCTCATCTTCCTCTTCGACTTCCAAAAGCCGTGCCCAGAAGGGCCGCGCCGAGGACGCCGCGGGAAAGCCGGGCACGCGCAAAGGGCGAAACGCCCGCGCCGAGAAAGCCAAGGCCGAGCGCGAGAACGCGTCCAAGCTCATCGACGACTACGCGCGCCGCGACATCATCGGCATCGCGTTCGCCGTCTGCGCCGTCATTCTCTTTATCGCCGCCGTTATGCACTCCGACGCCATCGTCACGTCCTTCGTGTCGACGGCGCTTCACCTCACCCTCGGCATCGGCGCGTACATCCTGCCGTTCTTCCTGCTCGCGATAGGCATCACATTCCTCATCCGCTTCAAGGCCGAGCGCGTTCCCACGCGCGTCGCCGTCGGGCTCGCCATCGTGTTCGTCGCACTGCTCTCCATCCTCTCGCTTTCGACCCCCATCGCCGAGGGAGCCGACCCCGCGCAAACGCTCTTCAAGGAAACCGAGCTCGCAAGCCGCGGCGGCTACATCGGCGCCGGCATCGCGTGGCTCGGCTTCACGCTTTTCGGCCAGGTCATCTCACTCGTCATCATGGCGGGTGCGGGCATCGCCGGCGTCTGCGTCATCGGGCTCTCGATCTCCAAGCTCATCGATCGCATCCGTCAGGCGGCCGAAGAGAGGGGAGACACGCCCACCGGCGCATCCGCTCCCTTCGGCCGCATCCGCCGCGCCAAGGCGTCGTCTTCGGGCGCGCCGAGCGGGGGAGAGGCAGTCGATGCGGCGGCGGAAACCCAGGTGCTGCCCGCGCATCCCCTTGCGAGCCCCGACGCCGTGAAGGCGGACGTTTCAGGCGGCCTTTCCTCGGCGAAGACCCGCACGCTCGGACGTGCCGCACGCAAGGCCGCGCGCGCCGAAGCCCAGGCGCAAGCCGCCTCCGAAGCGGAAGCCCAGAAGGCGAAGGGCGCGCCCACGCGCGCACTCGATCACCGCGTGGAGGCCATAAAGGGCGAATCGTCCCAGCTCACCCGCAAGCTCGGAAAGAAGGCTCACGAAGAGGCCGAGGCCAAAGCGCCCGCCGTCACCTCCTCGCGCCCCAAGCGCCCGAAGGCGCCCGTGAGCGCGCCCGACCCCATGGAGGGCTTCGAGCTGCCGTCGATGGACCTGCTCTCGCGCACGAACGACCCGGAGAAGGACAAAGCCTCCGAAGCCGAGCTGCGCGAAACCGCCGACCGCCTGCAGGAAACGCTCGAGGACTTCAACATCATGGCGGAGGTCGTCGGCTGGGTGGCGGGCCCCACCGTCACGCTGTTCAAGGTCGACCTGCCCGCCGGCGTGCGCGTGAGCCGCGTCACCGCGCTTTCCGACGACATCGCGCTCGCGCTCGCCGCCCCCGGCGTGCGCATCTTCGCGCCCATCCCCGGCACGAACTACGTCGGCATCGAGGTCCCGAACAAGACGCGCCAGACGGTGTATCTCGGCGACGTGCTCGAAGGGGCCGAGGGCGGCCCGCTCCTCATGGCCATCGGCAAAGACGTCGAGGGCACGAAGATCGTCACCGACCTCGCGAAGATGCCCCACCTCCTCATCGGCGGCACGACCGGCTCGGGCAAATCGGTGTCCATCAACGCGATGATCATGTCGATCCTCATGCGCGCCACGCCAGCGGAAGTGCGCTTCATCATGATCGACCCGAAGCGCGTCGAGTTCACGCCCTACAACGGCATCCCGCACCTCTACGTCCCCGTCGTCACCGAGGCGAAGGAGGCGGCGAGCGCACTTTCGTGGGGCGTCGCCGAGATGGAACGCCGCCTGAAAGTCTTCTCGAAGGTCGGCGCGCGCAACATCGGGCAGTACAACGCGAAGGTCCACGCCGCGCTCGAGAAAGCGGGCGAGGGCGAGGATGCCGAGCCCGTCCCGCAGGAACTTGCCGAGCAGCTGCCCTACATCGTCATCATCATCGACGAGCTTGCCGACCTCATGATGAACGTCGGCAAAGAGGTCGAGTTCTCCATCAGCCGCATCGCGCAGCTCGCGCGTGCGGCCGGCATCCACCTCATCGTCGCAACGCAGCGCCCGTCCACCAACGTCGTGACGGGCCTCATCAAGGCGAACATCACGAACCGCATCGCGTTCAACGTGGCGTCGGGCATCGACTCGCGCGTCGTTCTCGACACGCCGGGCGCCGAGAACCTCATCGGCTTGGGCGACATGCTCTTCAGCAAGCCCGAGTACGCGAAACCCCTGCGCATCCAGGGCTGTTACGTGTCCGAAGACGAGATCAACGCCGTGGTCGACGCGCTCAAGGAGCAGGGAACGCCCGAGTACCATTCGGAGATCCTGAAGACCAACCTCATGTCGCCGGGCAACCTTTCCCCCGACGGGTCGGGCGGCAGCGTCACCTCGGACGACCCGCTCGTGTGGGAGGCGGCCGAGATCGTCGTGTCGAGCGGGCTCGGCTCGACCTCGAACATCCAAAGGCGCCTGAGCGTCGGTTACTCGCGCGCCGGTCGTATAATGGACCAGCTGGAGGAAAAGGGCGTCGTCGGGCCGCCGAACGGAAGCAAGCCCCGCGAGGTCCTCGTCGACGAGATGGAACTTGAGACACTGAAGGCATTCGAAGCAAAAGACGCCGCATCCGGCGGCGCGGAGGAGTAGAAGTGGCTGGCAATATGACGTTTGGCGCGCTTTTGCGCGACGCGCGTGAACGCAAGGGAATCAGCGTGTCCGTCGCAGCGCGCCAGCTGCGCATTCGCGCCGACATCCTGCACGCGATCGAGGAGAACGACTTCTCCCGCATGCCGCCGCGCGGGTACACCCGCAACATGGTGAACGCCTACGCACGACTCGTCGATCTCAACCCGAGCGAGATCACGCGCATGTACCTCGACGAGGTGAGCGCCTACGAGACGGGCCGCATGCGCTCGGACGCGAACAGCATGCGCACCACAAGGCAGCGCTCGCAAGGCGCCTCGCGCACCTCACGGGAATCGTCGCGCGAAGGACGCGGCTCCCGCTCCTCGCGCACGCGCGGGAACGACGGCCCGGCCTCGCGCCGCACGCCGCTCGGGCGCTCGCTCGTCGAGGACCGAAACGCCGACCGGGTCCACCCGTCGCGCCACACCATAGCGCCCGGGTCGCACCAGTACACCAACCTCTGCGCGCCGCCCCAGAACGTTTCGCAGCCGAAATCGAAGCTGCCGATCGTCGTCATCGCGGCCGCCGTGGTGATCGTCCTCATCATCGTGCTCGCGCTCGTCTTCGGCAACAAGAGCTCCCAGCCCGCAGCCGAGACGCCGACGGTGCCCATCACGGGGCTTTCCGATACCTCGAACAAGCAGGCCGACTCGTCCGAGTCCGCATCCGAGGACTCCGCGTCAAGCGAGGACGACTCATCCAAGCAGTCCGCAAGCAGCGCGGTCGCGCCCACCAAGGCGACGTTCACCTACAAGGTTGCCTCGGGAGGCAGCGTCTACATCGAGGTGTACGAAGGCGACTCGTCCACGGCGACCATCGCGCAGACCGTCACCGGTCCCTCTGAGAAGTCCTTCGACGTCACCTCGAAGCTGAAGTTCATATCCGACGCGTCGAGCGCCGTCGAATGCACGCTCGACGGCGAGAAGGTAGACCTCACCGAGAACAGCAACGGCATGTACGCCTACACGGTCGACTTCGCCTCGATCCTCTCGAAGTGGCAGCAGGAGCACGGCGTATCGTCTTCGGCAAGTTCCTCGAATTCCTCCCAGACGACGTCCTCGACGAGCTCTTCGAGTAATTCTTCGAGCTCATCTTCAAGCACGAAAAGCACAAATTCGGGTTCGACCAGCTCTTCCCGATCGACCAACTAACCCGTTAGGAGTCACCCCATGGCAAAAGAATCAAGCTTCGACATCGTGTCCACTGTCGACATGCAAGAGGTCGACAACGCCTACCAGCAGGCGAAGCGCGAGATCTCACAGCGCTACGACCTCAAGGACTCGGGAGCCGAGATAACGCTCGACAAGCAGAAGGGCACCCTCACCGTGTCGGCGCCGGCCGACTTCGTCGCCCGCCAGGTCAAAGACGTCCTCGGCAGCAAGCTCGTGAAGCGCGGCATCGAGCTTTCCGCCGTCACCTGGGGAGAGCCGCAAGCGGCGACGGGGCAGAGCGTGCGCGTCACCGCGACCATCATCAACGGAATCGACAAGGAAACGGCGGGCAAGATCTCGAAGAGCGTCCGCGACCTCAAGCTGAAGTGCAAGGTTGCGATCGAGGGCGACAAGCTCCGCGTGTCCTCGGCCTCGCGCGACACCCTGCAAGACGTCATCGCCCACCTCAAAGGCGAAGACTTCGGCCAGCCGCTCCAGTACGTCAACTACCGCTAAAGGGCGCCCGATGACAGAACAAACCCACACGCCGTCCCGCGCGCGCGCGATATCCTTCATCACGCTCGGATGCGCGAAGAACGAGGTCGACTCCGAGAAGATGAGGGAAAAAGCCCGCCGCGCCGGCTACCGCATCGAAGCCGACCCCGAATCCGCCGATGCCATCGTCGTGAACACTTGCTCGTTCATCCAGTCCGCGACGGAAGAAAGCCTCGAGGCCATCTTCGAGGCGGCGGGGATGGAAAACGTCGCCTCGGGCGCAGCGAAGCTCATCGTCGCCGGCTGCATGCCCGCGCGCTACGGCGCCGACCTGGAAAAAGAGCTCGACGAGGCATGCGCCTTCGTTCCCTGCAGCAAGGAGGACGACCTCGGCTCCATCCTCGACGCGCTCTTCGGCGGCCCGTGCGAGAGCGCGGCACCCGCAGAAGGCGAGGACGATGGGGCCGAGCAGGCGCCCGTTTCCGCCTACGTGAAGATCTCGGACGGCTGCGACCGTTTCTGCTCGTACTGCGCGATTCCCTACATCCGCGGGCGCTACCACTCGTTCCCGCTTAGCGAGATCGACGCGGAAATCGACGCGAAGGTCGCTGCGGGAACGCGGGAGATCGTCCTCATCGCGCAGGACACGGGCCGGTGGGGGCAGGATTTCGATGAGCCGTCCTCGCTCGCGAGCCTCATGTCCCACGTCGCCGAGCGCCATCCCGGCACGTGGTTCCGCGTCATGTACGTGCAGCCCGAAGGCGTGACCGACGAGCTTCTCGCCGCCATCGCCGGCCATGACAACATCTGCTCGTACCTTGACATCCCCCTGCAGCACGTCGACAAGGAGCTGCTCCGCGCGATGAACCGCGCAGGCTCCCGCGAGAAGTACCTCGCGCTCGTCAAGCACATCCGCGACGCCGTGCCGGACGTGACGCTGCGCACGACGCTCATCGCGGGCTTTCCCGGGGAAACCGAGGAGCAGTTCGAGGAGCTCTGCGACTTCGTGTCCGAAGCGCTCTTCGACTACGTCGGCGTATTCGCCTATTCGCGCGAAGAGGGAACGTCCGCCTACGACCTGCCCGGCCAGATCGACGAAGATGAGAAGGCCGAGCGCGCCCAGACCCTGCGCGACCTCGCCGACGCGGCCTGCACGCCGCGCATCGCCGAACGCCAGGGGCGGGAAATGGACGTCCTCATCGAAGGCGTCGAGGAAGACGGCCAGCTGTTCGGGCGCGCGATGTGCCAAGCCCCCGACGTCGATGGCGAAACCTACGTGAGCGAAGGCGAGGTGGGCGACATCGTCCACGTGAAGATAGCCGACACGCTTCTGTACGAAATGGAGGCCGAGTAATGCCCGAGAAGGCGAAGCCGGCCGAAACCGACAAGCTTTGGACCATCTCGAACGTCATCACGCTCGTGCGCATCTGCCTCGTGCCGGTGTTCGTGGTCGCGCTCATCAGCCCCTGGCCCGACTGGTTCGGGTTCGAGGGCATTTCCATGCAGTCGAAGAGCCTCGTCGCGGCCTTCATCTTCATCCTCATCTCGTGCACGGACTGGCTCGACGGCTACCTCGCACGCAGCAGGGGAGAGGTCACCGACTTCGGCAAGTTCATGGATCCGCTCGCCGACAAGATCCTCGTTGCGGCGGCGCTGCTCGCGCTCGTCGAGCTCGACGTACTGCCGTCGTGGCCCGTACTCATCATCCTCGCGCGCGAGTTCATCGTCTCGGGCATCAGGATGGTTGCAGCGAACAAGGGCGTCGTCATCGCTGCGAGCTGGTACGGCAAGGCGAAAACGGTCACGCAGATCATCGCGATCGTGCTCTTCATCGTGAAGGACAGCATCCTTCCCGTAACACCTGGTCACGAGCTCGACAATCCGCTCTACGTCCTATCGTGGGTGGTCATGCTCGCAGCCCTCGCACTCACCATCATCTCGATGATGGACTACTTCGCGAAGGCACGCCATCTGCTCGGGTTCGGGCCGAAGGACCAGGCGCAAACCGCCGCGAAGCCCGACGAGACGGAGCTCGGCATCGAGGCCGCGGCGAAACGCATCGTGGAAGCCGCAACCGAGCGCGGGCTCACCGTGGCGACGGCGGAAAGCCTCACGGGCGGCCTCATCTCCGGCTCGCTCACCGCGGTGCCCGGAAGCTCAGCGGTCGTCAAGGGCGCCGTGGTGAGCTACGTGAACGAGGTGAAGCACGGCGTCCTCGGCGTCAGCGAGGAGAATCTCGCGACCTACGGGGCCGTAAGCGAGCAAGTGGCCCTCCAGATGGCCGAAGGCGTACGCGAAAAGCTCGGCGTCGATATGGCCGTTTCGGTCACGGGGATCGCGGGGCCGACGGGGGCGGAACCCGGCAAGCCCGTGGGCACCGTCTGGATCGCGACGGCGTCGGATAAGGGCGCGAACGCGAAGGTGCACCACTTCAACGGGTCGCGTGACCAGGTGCGCGAAAGCACCGTCCTCTCAGCGCTCCAAGCGCTCGAGAAAGCAATGGGCTGAATCACATCGTTCCAATTCAACGTCGAAGCCGACCCGCGCACACCTGCGGGCCGGCTTCGACTGCTTCCGTGAGGTGCTTCAGTGGCTCGCCTCACCGAAGCACCTTGGGCGAATCCCTGTTGGGAAAACGCGAAAGCGTGTTGAAGCCAAACGGCACCGCGGAGCCATTCGGCGAACGTACCGGCGAGAGCGCAGGGTCTCAAGCGGCGCAGGGAAGGCATAACAAGAAGGCGAACGCCCGAGGCGCGCAGCTACCGTGAACCCCGTCGAGGGTTTCCGGTAAATCCTTGACGAACAAACGTTTGTTCGTATAATAAGGAGACGCGCTATGGACGAAACAGCAACGAACGAAATCGCCGTAATCGGAGGAGAAGGAATGAACGACGAAAAAGCCAAGATGCTCAAGATCACGACTGATCAAATCGAGCAGAAGTTCGGTCGCGGCTCAATCATGAAGCTTGGCGAAGGCGGCGAGCACCTTAACATCGGCGTCATCCCGACGGGAGCCTTGCCCCTCGACGCGGCGCTCGGCATCGGCGGCGTCCCTCGCGGCCGCATCATCGAGATCTACGGCCCCGAATCAAGCGGCAAAACCACGCTCGCCCTCCAAATCCTCGCCGAAGCGCAAGCGATGGGCGGCGTTGTGGCCTTCATCGACGCGGAACATGCGCTCGACCCGGTCTACGCGGCGCGCCTCGGCGTCGACATCGACGAAGTCCTCATCTCTCAGCCCGATACCGGCGAGCAGGCGCTCGAAATCTGCGACATGCTCGTCCGCTCCGGAGCGATCGACTGCGTTGTCGTCGACTCGGTGGCAGCGCTCGTGCCCCGCGCCGAAATCGAAGGGGAGATGGGCGACACGACGGTCGGCCTTCAAGCGCGCCTCATGTCGCAGGCGCTGCGCAAGCTCGCAGGGTCGCTATCGAAATCGAACACAACGTGCATCTTCATCAACCAGCTCCGCGAGAAGATCGGCGTCATGTTCGGCAACCCCGAAACCACCACGGGCGGCCGCGCGCTCAAGTTCTTCTCGAGCGTCCGCATCGACATCCGCCGCATCGATTCCATCAAGAAGGACGGCGAGATCATCGGCAACCGCGTGCGCGCGAAGGTCGTGAAGAACAAGGTCGCCCCTCCGTTCCGCCAGGCGGAGTTCGACCTCATGTACGGCGAGGGCATCTCCCGCGAAGGGTGCATCGTCGACATGGCCGTCGAATGCGGCGTCGCCAAGAAGAGCGGCGCGTGGTACACCTACGGCGAACAGCGCCTGGGCCAGGGCCGAGAAGCGGCGAAGCGCACGCTGCGCGAGAACCCCGACTTGCGCGACGAGCTCGAAGGGAAGGTCCGCGAGGCGTTCGACATCCCCGTCGCCAAGCGCACTGCCGAAGAGGCCGACGCGGTGACCCCCGTCGCCAAGCCGAAGAAGAAATAATGGCCTCCTCGCTCATCGACCTCGAGCAGCTCAAGGCGCAGATGCGCGAGATCGAATCGCCAACGCAAGGAACGGCTACCGAAGCGTCGATCGAGGAAGAGGCGGCGCGGGCCTTCAAGAAGATCCTCAAGCTCGCAAGCATCAAGGAGCAGGCAACCGAGAAGCTGCGAGCGCGCCTTCTTCGCGACGGGTTTCCCGAAGCCGCCGTGGAAAGCGCCCTCGAACGCGCCGTCGCATGCCGGATCGTCGACGATGAGCGCTACGCGGAATCCTTCGTCAGAATGAGGATCGCACAAGGGCGCGGCCGGCGCGGCGTCGAGCGGGAACTCGAAGAGCTCGCCATTCTCGTTCCCGACGAGGAAGTCTGGAACGAGGCGCTTGAACGCACGGGAAGCGAAGACGAGCTCGACCGCGCCCTCGCGCTGCTTGAAAGAAAGCCACCGCGGTCGAAGAACCTCCGCGAGGGAGCGTATCGCAAGCTCGTCCAAAAAGGGTACAGCGCCGACATCGCCGCAAGCGCCTCGCGCAAGTGGGTTGAATCGCGCTATTAGCGCAAGCTCCATCCGGCAACACGTAAAGCAGGTCATTTATCCTCTTTTTTGAAGCTGAGGGTACAATGACCTGCTTTCTTACTTTATTATGTAATGTGGCTTAAGTGATTTGCATCCCCAACGGGTGCTTCTTATATATCGAAAAACCTATAGAGCGGTACCCCTTGCGTGCGATTCGCTTATGCCCGGTTTTACCGGGTTTTATTTTGCCGAAAAGTTACTGGACAAAAAAGGGAAGGGGGAGCTCATGCCTGGCATTCTATGGCTCGTCATCGGAGCCGTCGTCGGCATCGCTCTCGGCTTCGTCATCACCCGTTACGTAATCAACGCCTCGTCGAAGAAGGCAGCTCAAGAAGCGGAAGAGTTGGTTGCAGACGCGAAACGACAAGCCGAAACACTGCATCGCGAGGCCGTTCTCGAAGCGAAGGACCAAGCGCTGAAGCTCAAGCAGGAAGCAGAAGCGGAAAACAAAGAGCGCCTGAAGGAAGTCCGCGCAGCGGAAAACCGCGTTTCCCAGCGCGAGGAATCGCTCGATCGCCGCGTCGAATCGCTCGACGCCCGCGAGCATCAGATCTCCTCGATGCAGGGCCAAGTCGAACGCCGCGAGCGCGACGTGACCGAAGCGGAGAAGGAAGCGGGAAGACGTCTCGAGAAAATCGCCGGGATGACCCCGGACGAAGCGAAGAACGAACTGCTCACGTCGCTTAAAGACGAGGTCGCGCACGAGTCGGCCGCCATCATCCGCGATGCGGAGGCGCAAGCCAAAGCCGAAGCCGACAAGAAGTCGCGCATGATCTTGAGCCTCGCCATCCAGCGTGTGGCCGCCGATCATTCCGCCGAGACCACCGTCTCGACCATCCATATCCCGTCCGACGATCTCAAGGGCCGCATCATCGGCCGCGAGGGCCGCAACATCCGCTCCTTCGAGCAGCTCACGGGAACGAACCTCATCATCGACGACACGCCGGAATGCGTGACAATCTCGTGCTTCGACCCGGTCAGGCGTGAAATCGGCCGCGTCACCATGGAGAACCTCATCGCGGACGGCCGCATCCACCCCGCCCGCATCGAGGAGATGTTCGGCAAGGCGGAGCGCCTCGTCAACCAGCGCGTTCGCGAGGCGGGCGAGCAGGCCGCGTTCGACACCGGCATCCACGACCTTCACCCCGAACTCGTGAAGACGCTCGGCCGCTTGCGCTACCGTACTTCTTATGGTCAGAACGTCCTCAACCACTCGCTCGAGGTCGCCTATCTGTCGGGCGTCATGGCGTCCGAGCTCGGCCTCGACCCGGTTCCCGCGAAGCGCGCGGGCCTTCTGCACGACCTCGGCAAGGCGGTCGACCATGAGGTCGAGGGAAGCCATGCCGTCATCGGCGCCGATCTGGCACGTCGTTTCGGCGAGCGCCCTGAGATCGTTCACGCGATCGAGGCGCACCACAACGACGTCGAGCCGAACAGTGTCATCGACGTGCTCGTTCAGGCAGCCGACGCGGTTTCCGCCGCTCGCCCCGGCGCACGCAAGGAAACGCTCGACGCGTACGTGAAGCGTCTCGAAAAGCTCGAGGAAATCGCGAAATCCTACAAGGGCGTCGAGCGCACCTACGCGATCCAAGCCGGCCGCGAGGTTCGCGTCATGGTCGAACCCGATGTGGTCGACGAGGCCCAGACCGTCGTGCTCGCCCACGACATCGCCCATCGCATCGAAAGCGAAATGCAGTACCCGGGCCAGGTCAAAGTCGTCGTCATCCGCGAGAGCCGCGCCGTCGACATCGCCAAATAGCATATGGCAGAAACGGATCTCGAAGCTTTCGTCGATTCCGTCTGCGCTGAAAGCCATCTCCGCGTCGAAACCGACTTCGGAGATGGCTTTGTTCGTTTGCGCACGTCGGAGGCCGAACGAAGGCAAGCGGCGCACGACATCCGCTCGAGCGAGGACATCGTCATCGAGATGCTCCGCAACGCCCGTGATGCGCATGCGCGCACGATCTTCCTTGCTGTCGGCAGGGAAGGGGACACGCGCAAGATCACGATGATCGACGACGGCGACGGCATTCCCGAAGCGATGCACGAGCGCGTGTTCGAACCGCGCGTTACCTCGAAGCTCGACACCGTCCATATGGACAAGTGGGGAGTGCACGGCCGCGGCATGGCACTCTATTCAGTCAAGGTGAACGCGACCGAGGCGCGCATCCTCGCGTCCGATAAGGGGCTCGGTTGCGCCCTGCACGTCGAAACCGACCTGAAAACACTTCCGGAGCGGGCGGACCAGTCGACCTTTCCCACGTTCGAGAAGACGGAATCGGGCACCTATTCGATGCGCGGCCCGCGCAACATCGTGAGGACAGCCACCGAGTTCGCGCTCGAATGTCGTAAAAGCTGCACCGTTTACTGGGGATCCGCGACCGAGATAGCGGCAACGCTTTACGAGTTCGGCGTGTCGACTATGTCGCCCTCGGCGCGCGCTTTCTGCAAGAACCCAAGCGAGCTTCCCGTTTGCAAGCGACTTTGCATCGCATCCGACCCCTTCACGTTCTCGCAGATCGCCGCTTCGCTCGGGCTCATGCTGTCGGAGCGCTCCGCGCGACGCATCTTGAACGACGAGATCACGCCAATCGAATCGCTCGCCGAACGCGTTCGGACGAACGAGCTCGCCTTGAAGCCGCGAAACGACGCCTCTTCACCCGAAAGCCGCGCGAAGACGAAGGCGAAAAAAGCAGACGCGCGATCGCTCAAGATAGACAGCAACGACAAGCGCCTTTTGTCGAAAGCGTGCGAAGCGGCGTTCGCCGACATCGCGCAACGTTACTATCTCGACCCTTTGGGAATGCCGGAAGTCCACGTCGGAGGAAACGAGATCAAGATAACCATCCACTTCGAGAAGCAGCGCTAGCCGGTGCTGTTCACGCATTGCCACACGCAGCGTGAACAGCTAAAATGCACTTCGTGTATACGAGCTGCAAAAACGCGCATGAAACGAACCACGAAACGACAAGGAACGATCCGTGACAACCGCATCGGACCCGCAGTCTCCCATCGGCTGCCTTAAGGTGTCCTCAAAATCTTCCCCTGCATCCGTCGCCGGCGCCATCGCCGGCATGATAAAAGACGGGTCGACCGTCGACATCCAAGCCGTCGGAGCAGGGGCGGTCAATCAAGCCGTCAAGGCCATCGCCATCTCACGTGGATTCTTGTCGCCCGTCGGCATCGAAATCGTATGCGCACCGTCTTTTGCCGACATCGTGATCGATGGCGAATACCGAACCGCTATTCGCTTCGCGGTTGAGCCGCGCCACGCGCAGGCCGCAGCACCCATCGATCACGCGACCCTGTCCAGCACCACTTCGGAGAACTGATACCTATGCATTCACCCTTGAACGGGCTCACGTTCTGCGTCCATACCTTCGGATGCCAGATGAACAAACACGATTCCGAGCGCATCGCAGGCATGCTCGAGGCGCTCGGCGCCCTTGCCGTCGAAACGGTCGAGGAGTCCGACATCATCGTCTTCATGACCTGCTGCGTCCGCGAAGCGGCCGACACGCGGCTTTACGGCCAGGTCGCCTCACTCAAAAACGTGGAGATGCGCCCCGACTCGCCGCTCTCGAAGCGCATCGTCGCCGTCGGCGGCTGCATCGGCCAGCGTGACGGCGAAAAACTCGTCGACGCACTCCCGCACCTCGACGTCGTCTTCGGAACCCACAACCTCGGCTCGCTGCCGCGCCTGCTCGAAGCGGCGATCGAAGGCCAGGGCAAGCAGGTCGAGGTGCTCGACGCGTCCTCGTCATTCCCGACCGAGCTTCCTACCGCGCGCGAGCACGCGTGGGCGGCATGGCTTCCCATCACCATCGGCTGCAACAACTTCTGCTCATACTGTATCGTCCCTTACGTCCGCGGACGCGAGAAGTCGCGCCCGCTTGAGGACATCGTCGCCGAAGCCGAGCGCTACGTCGCCGCCGGCGTGAAGGAAATAACCCTGCTCGGGCAGAACGTCAACTCCTACGGCCGCGATCTGTACGGCAAGCCCCGCTTCGCGGACGTGCTCGACGCCATCGACTCGACGGGAATCGAACGTTTGCGCTTCGCGACGAGCCACCCGAAGGACCTGACCGACGAGGTCATCGCGAAGTTCGGACACGTGCGCTCGCTCATGCCCGCGCTTCACCTTCCCGTGCAGTCCGGCTCCGACGCCGTGCTCGCAGCGATGAACCGCCGCTACACGCGCGAACACTATCTCGAGCTCGTGAAGAAGCTGCGTGAGGCATGCCCCGACATCGCGCTTTCGACCGACATCATCGTTGGCTTCCCGGGCGAAACCGCGAAGGATTTCGAAGACACCTATCGCCTGGTCGACGAAGTCGGGTATCACCAGGTCTTCACGTTCATCTACTCGAAGCGCGAGGGAACCCCCGCCGCGAAAATCGAGGACCCGACGCCGCACGAGATCATTCAGGAACGCTTCGACCGCCTGGTCGACCTTGTCCAAAAACACGCCTACGAGTTGAATCAGCCCGAGGTCGGACAGACCGTCAAGGTACTCGTCGAGGGCGGCTCGAAGCGCGATGAGCGCATGATCTCGGGCAAGAGCCCGAAGAACCAGACCGTGCACGCGCTCGCCCCCGAAGGCCGCACGCCGGACGAGATGGCGGGGTCGTTCGTCGACGTGAAGATCACCGAAGCGAAGACGTGGTACCTCACCGGTGACGTCGTGAGCGCCGCAGGCACCGGGAACACCTCCGAGGCGTCCGCGTAGTGGCGACGAGCGTGCCCGAAAAACCGCCGACGGCGCCTGTCGTCTGCGTCGTCGGCCCGACTGCCTCGGGGAAAACGGACGTCGCCCAACTTCTCGCACTCGCGTACGATGGCGAGATCGTAAGCGCCGACTCCATGCAGATCTACCGCGGCATGGACATCGGAACGGGAAAGCTGCCGAAAGACCAGCGCCTTGTCCCGCACTACGGGTTCGACCTCGTCGACCCGGGCGAGCCGTATTCCGCGGCGGTCTATCAAACGTATGCTCGCTCATGCTTCGACGACATCGCGTCGCATGGAAAACGACCCTTCCTTGTAGGCGGAACGGGACTTTATGTGCGCGCGGCTATCGACGCGTACGATTTTCCGAAGGGGGAGCAGATCGACAACCCCGAACGAGAGAAGTGGACCGCGTTCGCCGAGGAGCATGGCGCGCAGGCGCTTTGGGACAAGCTGCACGATATCGACCCCGAAAGCGCCGCAGTCGTTCACCCGAACAACGTAAGGCGTGTCGTGCGCGCCTTCGAGCTGCTCGCGGAGGGAACGACATATGCCGAGCAGAAACGTAACCTCTCGCATATCCCGCAGGCCGTCCCGGCTGTCTTTATCGGGCTGGCCGTCGACCCCGAGGTGCTGAAAACCCGCATCGACGTACGCGTCGACCGCATGGTCGAGCACGGCCTCGTCGACGAGGTGAAAGCACTTCTCGACTCGGGTTTTCGCGAGGGAATCACCGCCCCTCAAGCGATCGGGTACAAGGAAATCGTCGCCGCGCTCGACGGCGAGACCACGCTCGCTGAGGCGATCGAGCGAATCAAGCTGGCGACGCGCCGCTATGCGAAGCGACAGCGCACATGGTTTCGAAAGGACAAGCGCATCACCTGGGTAAACGCCGACAGCGGAGACGCGGAGGCGATAGCAACGAACGCGCAACAATTCATTGATACAATACATGGCTAACCGTTAGGAAAGAGAGCAGGCAATGGAACTCACCTTCAGCAAATTGAATGGCGCCGGCAACGACTTCGTTTTCGTGGACGACCTTTCGAACGAGATCGAGCTGACGCAGAAACAGGTCGCATGGCTGTGCGACCGCCACTTCGGAATCGGAGCCGACGGCGTCATCCTCGTAAGGCCTTCGGAACGCCCGGAGTGCGCAGCGTACATGCACTATATCAACTCGGATGGAACGCTCGCCCAAATGTGCGGCAACGGCGTCCGCTGCTTCGCGAAGTTCCTCGTCGATCGCGGCTATGTGCAGGCGAGCGACGGATCGTTCGTCGCCGATACGCTTGCAGGACCGAAACCGATCAGCTTCGAAGTCGACGAGAACGAGAAATTGACGCAGGCGACGGTTGACATGGGGCATCCCATCCTCGACCCGAATGAAGTACCCGTCGCGGCCGCAGCAAACGCGGAAACTGAAGACGGAAGGATCTTCGCACGGGAAGTTACGATTCCTTCTCCCTGGGGCGACTTCGCATTCACCTGCGTTTCCATGGGTAATCCCCACGCGATCACGTTCATCGACGACTTCGAGGCGCTTCCCGACGAGCTATTCACGTCGAGCGAGAAGAGCCTGAAGACGCTCGATCTCGAGAAAATCGGCGCGCATTACGAATGCCATTCGATGTTCCCCGAGAAAGCGAACATCGAGTTCGCTTCCGTCACCGACCACGGCATCGAGATGAGGGTCTACGAACGCGGGTGCGGCGAAACGCTCGCCTGCGGAACAGGCGCATGCGCGACCTGCGTCGCCGCATCGCTCACCGGCCGAACCGGACGCGAGAACGACCTCATCCTCCGCGGCGGCACCCTGCATATCGTTTGGGCGGAAGACGACCACGTGATGATGACCGGCCCTGCCGCCGAGTCGTTCGAGGGCGCCGTCACGCTTTAGGATTAGAAGGGTTAAAGCATGGCGGAATACGCATCGGCGCTGGTCAAGGGCGCGAAAACCGTTTTCGAGGAACGACGCGAGCGCGCGATCCTCGTCGGGGTGGAGCGACCTGGACAGAAATGGTCGCTCGAATCTTCACTCGCCGAGCTTGAGCGTCTCGTCGACACGGCAGGCGCCGACACAGTCGCCACAACCACGCAGAAGCTCGACGCCCCAAACCCGCGCACGTTCGTCGGCACGGGCAAAGCCGAGGAAATCGCCCAGCTCTGCCGCTCGTATTCCGCTGACCTTGTCGTATTCGACGACGAGCTTACGCCTTCGCAGCAGTCGAACCTCGAAAAGACGGTCGACAAAAGCGTCAAAGTGATCGACCGGACCGCCCTGATCCTCGATATCTTCGCCCTTCACGCAACGTCGAAAGAGGGGCGCCTCCAGGTTCGTCTTGCACAGAACCAATATCTTTACCCGCGCCTTCGCGGCATGTGGGCGCATCTTGCGTCGAACCGAATGGGCGGCGGAGTAGGATCGCGCTTCGGAGAAGGCGAGAGCCAGCTCGAAGTCGACCGCCGCATGGTTCGCAAACGCATCACCTCCATCAAGCGGGAGCTGGCCCACCTCGTCGACGTGCGAGCCCTGCAACGCGAGGAGCGCTACTCGAGCGGGATGTTCCGCACCGCACTTGCCGGCTATACCAACGCCGGAAAGTCAAGTCTCATCAACCGGCTCTGTGACGCCGACGTGCTCAGCTACGACAAGCTCTTCGCCACGCTCGATTCCACAACGAGGAAATTCGAGCTCCCTGAAGGCCGCGAAATCACCGTCACGGACACCGTCGGCTTCATCCAAAAGCTTCCGACGACCTTGATCGAAGCGTTCAAATCAACGCTCGACGAGATCACGGGCGCGAACCTCGTACTCCACGTGATCGACGCTTCGTCCCCCGAGAGGGAAGGGCAGCGGGAAGCGGTCGAGAGCACGCTCGAGCAAATCGGCGCCCAGTCCATTCCCCGAATCGAAGTGTTCAACAAATGCGATCTGCTCACCGATGAGGAGATCGCCGCGTTGCGCGCGCGCCATCCTCAGGCGCTTGTGCTTTCGGCAGCTACCGGAGTCGGAGTCGATGAGCTCGTCAAACGTATCGCTCTTGCAGCCGCATCGGCCGACAAGCACATGGAAGTGCTCATCCCGTATACGCGCGGCGACCTTACGTCGAAAGCCCATGAGCGCTGCCATATCGTGAACGAGGCGCATGGGGAAGACGGCACGCATATCACCATGCTCGTCCCCAAAGCCTATATCGATTCGTTCGCCCCGTTCGAAACAGGCAAAGTCGAATAAGCCTTCTGGCGCTGCTCGAAGCTACAGACGACGGAAAACCGCAACGACTTTGCCGGCGATGGAGCAGTTCGTCGTGATGATGGGTTCCATCGAGGAGTTCTCGGGTTGCAGGCGGATGTGGTCCTTTTCCTTGTAGAAACGTTTGACGGTCGCACCGTCGTCGATAATCGCCACGACGATATCGCCGTTGTTCGCAACGGGCTGCTGCTTCACGACAACGTAATCGCCGTCGTTGATTCCCGCCTCGATCATCGATTCGCCTCGAACGGAAAGCATGAAAGAAGGCGCGTCGCCGACGATGTCGGTGGGAAGCGACATCGTGTCCGTGATGTTCTCTTCGGCGAGAATCGGCGTACCGGCCGCAACATTGCCGACAAGGGGCACGTTCACGATTTTGCTGAAGCTCGGCTGCACGACGTCGTTTCCGCCGGAGAGGGGAGCGGCCGGGTCTTCGAGCGGATAGGTAAGCGAGATGGAACGCGACTTGAGCGGGTCGCGCTTGATCAAGCCCTTTTCCTCAAGCGCCTTCAAATGGACGTGGACGGTCGAAGGGGAGGACAGCCCCAATTCGTGGCATACCTCGCGCACCGTCGGCCCATAGCCTTTTTCCCTGATGCAATTCTCGATGCATGTGAGAACAGCCTGTTGGCGCTTGGTAATCTTCGCGGCCATGGTCGAGTCCTTTCTTATCGAACAAATGTTTTAATTTTTCGTTGACGTGAACCTTTGTTCGATTTATTATATATGCGAACAAAGGTTCTACGCAAGAGCAGGGAGGCATAAAGATGGCAGAATTCGAAACCGAGTACCCGGTCAACGGTTCCAACGCGCTTAAGCCCAGTTCAAACGCATATTCCGGCGGTGCTCGAATCATCGCTTTCCCCGGCCTCGCCGATTCGCGCGATACCTCGCCGAACACAGGCATTTCGAATGAATACGAACAGGCGAACGCCTACTATCGTGTCGAATCGCTCTTCAATCAGCCGTTGTCCGAACGTAAAATCATTCGCAATCTCAAAGACGGTTCGCTTGCGGGAAGGGCATACGGCCGCGTCTCTCGACTCGAAGCCGTTGCAGGCGGCATCATCTTCACGCTCGCAAGCTTTTTCCTGATGTTCGGAATCTAAGGGAATATCGCCAATCGCCGGCTTAGAATCGCTCTGTATAGATACGCTGGCGATTGGCTTTTCTCAACCTAAACACAATATGTTGTATGGTACCGTTGCTCCATCGAAAGCAAAGGAGCAAATGTGCGCTGTCCATCGTGCGGCTATCTTGAATCAAAGGTCGTCGATTCCCGTCCAGCAGAAGACGGGACGTCGATTCGCAGGCGACGCGAATGCCTGAAATGCAAAAGAAGGTTCACCACCTACGAGCGGCTCGGAGAAAATTCCCTCGTAATCGTGAAAGCGGACGGGTCGTCGGAAGCCTATGACAGACAAAAACTCTTCAGGGGCCTGCTTATCGCCTGCGCGAAGCGGCCTGTTACGAAAGAGCAGCTTGATTCGCTGATCGACAGCATCGAACTCGAGCTGCGCAATTCGTCGCGCACCGAAATCAAATCGAAGGACCTGGGCGACATGGCACTCGTGCGGCTTGCGAAGCTCGACGTCGTCGCCTACGTGCGCTTCGCAAGCGTATACAAGGACTTCCAAAACGTTGAAGAGTTCGCATCCGCGCTCGAGGAGCTGAAATAATCCATGACAGACGAGATTTTGGTACCGTTGCACAAGCTTGACGAAGGCATGCCTGCGCCCGAATACGCCTATCCAGGCGATGCAGGCGTCGATTTACGGTCTACCGAGTCCTTCGATTTGAAACCGTTCGAACGTAAGCTCGTGCCGACCGGCCTCGCCATCGCGCTGCCGCGAGGATACGCCGGTTTCGTCATGCCGAGAAGCGGACTTGCAGTGAATCACGGTATATCCATCGTCAATACGCCGGGGCTTATCGACAGCGATTATCGAGGCGAGCTCAAGGTGACGCTCGTGAATCTCGACGCACAGCAGACGTTTCATGCCGAACGAGGCGACCGCATCGCGCAGCTCGTCATCATGAAAGTAGAAAACGCCCGTTTCGACGTGAGGAATTCGCTCGACGAAACCGAGCGCGGTGAGTCAGGCTTCGGAAGCAGCGGGATCAAGGGATAAGCCATGCCGTCTACTACTGATAATCAATCGCCGGAGGAACGCAAACTCCTTTCGGCCCGTCACTTGATAACGTTTGCGAATATCGCCGGGCCCGTATCCATCATCATCGGCGGCGTCATTTTGAGCGGCGCTGGGCTCGTCTGCGCGTTTATCGCGAGACGGAAAATAAACGACCTGCTGAAGTCGGACCATGCACAGAACAAGGAATTCGAGCAACGCGTCCTCACTGCGGCACGACCAGGGGCCGTTGCTCTTATCATTTGCGCTATCGCACTTGTCCTCAATGCGATTTCGGTTGCGATCATGATGCCGATTCTCTTGAACGCCATGCAGAGCGGCGACATGCAGACCCTCCTCGGCGGAAGCGGAACCAACGCCGCAACGAGCATCACCTCGACGTGGGGTTAATTTATCGATAATAAATGTTATGTAAACTTATGTGTGTAATTCGACCAGGGTCGATTGACGGTTAGTTCCAATCTCAAATGCACGTCTTTGTGTACATGATGTGGGCTGATGCATTCAGTCTTGGAATTATGTCG
>CAKUGU010000014.1 GCA_934654815.1 uncultured Ellagibacter sp. | reverse complement strand
GATGTTGGCGTAGTTCGCGAACACGTTCGCGTTGGAAATCCAGTAACCGATGCCCGACTTCGCCCCGAAGCTTTCCGCGTACATGAGCATGAGGAACCCTGTGGTAAGCGAGACGCGCAGACCCTTCAGGATATCGGGCAGGATGTAGGGCATGATGACCTTCGTGATCATGGTGAAGTTGCTCACCTTGAGCACGCGGGTGTTGTCGATGATGGCGGGAGGCAACGACCCCACACGCAAGATCATATTCAAGAACTGCGGCCAGAACACGCCGAGCAGGATGACCATGACAGCGGCCAGGCGATAGTTCGGCATGAGGATGACGAGGAACGGCGTGAACACGACCGACGGAATGGGCGCGAACACGTTCGCGATCGGGTAGAACATAGCACGAAGGCGCGGAATCCAGCCGCAGATAACGCCGAGGACAACGCCGAAGAGCGTGCCGAAGAAGAAGCCCGACAGCAGAAGCTCGAGCGAGGACACGACGCTTGCGACGAGCTCCCCGCCATGTTCGACGAACACGTTGAACACGTTTTCAGGCGAGGGCAGAAGCACGTTGTGGGCAATGCCGAGGACGGGCCCGAAAACTTCCCAAAGAAGCAGAAGCGTCCAGACGAGCAGCGTGATATCGGTCGAGCCCTGCGGAAAGGGGTCCTTCTTCCGGCCGGCGAAAAGCGCTACAAGATAAAGCGCTTCTATGATGCCGATGGCCACGTAGAACGCGAACGGGTCGGCGACGTTGCGCCTCGCGTGCGGTGCAAGGGCGATCACCGCCACGAGCGCGATCACGAGGACGTGAGCCAAGATGATGCGGATTTTCAACGCACGTTTCACAGCATCTCACCTCCGTCGAACACTTGCTCGCGGTCGGCCTGGTCGAGCTTGGTCTCTTCAGCCTGGTAGAACAAATCGAGCAGACGGGCGTGCATCTCCTTGTATTGCACGGTCTCGAAATACGACTCTGGGACGCGCGGACGCGGCGCAGAAACCGAGAACTCGTCGCGGAACACGCCGCCGCTCATGAACACGATACGGTCGGCCAGAAGCAGCGCCTCCTCGATGTCGTGCGTGACGAAGACGGCCGTCTTCTTCTTTTCGCCCGACACCCAAAGATCTTCCATGAGCATTTGGAGCTCGCGACGGGTTTTGATGTCGAGCGCGCCGAACGGCTCATCGAAAAGCAGCACTTCAGTGTCCATCGCCAGGGCGCGCGCAATGGCGACACGCTGACGCATGCCGCCCGAAAGCTGGTAAGGGTACAGATCGGCGGCCTTCGCCATGGACACCTTGGCCAGGTACTCATCGGCGATGTCCGAGATATCGCGCTTCGAAAGCCCACGCGAAAGCTCGATAGACGCCTGGTTGATGCCGAACTCCACATTCTTCTTCACCGTCATCCAGGGGAAAAGTGAGTAGTTCTGGAACACCACCGATCGGTCGAGACCGGGGCCTTCGATGGGCGTGCCATTCGATTCGATGGTCCCGAACAGCGGCTTTTGCAAGCCGGCCAGGATGCGCAGCGTCGTCGACTTGCCGCATCCCGAGTGCCCAACGAGGCACAGGAACTCGCCGTCGGCGACTTCGAGGTCAAGGTGTTTGAGCACCAAATCCTCGTCCTTCACATCACCCTCGTCAAGGCGATGATGCTGTCTCGCCTTGACGAGGTCATCGTCGTAGGCGAAACAGAGATCTTTCAATGAGAGGCTGCCCACCGGCACCTTCCTTCCCTTATGCGCATGCCGTAAGGCACGCAAACGGCGGCCCATCGAAGAGCCGCCGTGTTCGATTTCGCAAGCTTGATGAAGCGCCGAGCGTTTTACGCGTTGTACTTGCTGAAGTCTTCCGCGAGCTTCTTGTATGTGGCGTTGTCGGGCTCGCGCTCGCAAAGCGCGTCGAGCGCCTTCTTGTACACTGCGGACGTGGCGTACTCGCTCATGTCGTAGTCGCTCTTCTCGATCTCGCCGATGTTCTGCATCGCTTTGTAGAACTTCACGATCTCGTTGGTGTGCGGGTCGGGAGACAGATTCATGACGTTACGGTAATCAGCGGTGCCGTACATGGCGGCCTCGACGTAGTCGGCGCTCTGCGCCGAGTAATCGACGAGGCGCTTGATGACGTCTTCCTTGTTGTTGAGGTAGTAATCGTAGCCGCGGATGAGCGCCGTCTCGAAATCGACGAGCGAGAGGAACTTGTTGTGGTAGGCGTCCTCGGAGCAGTTCTGGCGGCAGCAGGGGTAATCACCCGTGATGTCGGCCGGGATGGCGGCGACCTTGATGTCGTCCATGGACGTGGAGTAGGTGTAACCCATGGCGTTATTCGTGATGAAGAGGTCGTTCTGGCCGGAGCGCAGGCCCTCGAGGGCGGTCGTGGCGTTATCGACGTATTCGAAGACGACGTCCTCACCGAGCTTGAGGCCGGACTCCTGCAGGAAATTCTTGAGGTAGATCTGGCCGGATTCCTCGCGAGAGCATGCGACGTTCAGACCCTTGAAGTCCTCGGCCTTCTTGAGCTCCTTGGTGAAGTTCTTCGTGGAGATGATCTCGGAGCCGTTCAGGATAGTGCCGCCGAAAACGTATACCTCGGTGCCCTGGGACACGTACGAGCAGGCGGGCACGATACCGAACAGATCGATGTCGAGTTTGTTCACCGACATGGAAGCCATGGCGTCGGCGAGGGCGACGGTCTGGAACTCGACATCACAGCCTTCTTCCTCGAAGTAACCGAGCTGGTTGGCAAGGATGGCCGGCGCGATTTTGATGAGCTTGCCGGTCACGGCGCAGACGAGATGCTCGCCTTTGCCCTTGGACATGAACTCTGGTTCGGAGGAGGCGTCGCTCGAAGAGTCGGTTTTGCCCTCAGACGAGCCATTCGACGAGCAGCCGGCAAGCGCGCCGGCGGCGAGGGCAGTCATCGTGGTTGCGCCGGCAACCTTCACGAAGTTGCGGCGGGTAAGGTCGGACATTCGTAATCCCTTCTTCTAAGATATTGCCACAGGATGATGTGCTAATAGAACATCGCAGTAATTACTTGCAATAATCTAATAGTATCTTGTTTTAACCTTACGGGCAATCAAAATACCCTGAATTTTGAATATTTAAGGAACTGGATAAGTAGGGATTAAAAGGCGAACATAAGACCGCCGAAGAATCTTCAATCCTGTCGAAAACGTCAGAAATCCCAGATGACCGCACCCTTTCCCCAAAAAACACGTCCTACCCCAAAATACGAAAAGCCGCCCTCCTTGACCCCGTGGTTCGGGGAGGGAAGGCGGCTTGTTGCCGCAGATGAGCGGTCGGCCTACCAGACGACCTGCCACCGCAGGGTGCGAAGCGCGTTTACGCCGCTTCGACATCCTTGCCGGGCTTGAAGTCGCGGCCCCGCCTCTTCCATTCGCCGTACTCGGCAGACGCTGCGAACAGGACGTCGGAAGAGGAGTTGAGCGCGGTCTCGCAGGAGTCCTGGATCACGCCGATGACGAAACCGATGCCCACGACCTGCATCGCGATGTCGTTGCTGATGCCGAACAGCGAGCACGCCAGGGGGATCAGCAAAAGCGAACCGCCCGCGACGCCGGAGGCGCCGCACGCGCTGATCGCGGAGAGCACCGACAGGATGATCGCCGTGGGGATGTCGACCTCGATGCCCATGGTGTGGGCGGCCATCATCGCCATGACCGAGATGGTCACCGCGGCACCGCCCATGTTGATGGTGGCGCCGAGCGGGATGGACAGCGAGTAGTTGTCCTTGTTAAGACCGAGCTTGCGGCACAGCTCCATGTTCACCGGGATGTTCGCCGCGGAAGAGCGCGTGAAGAACGCCGTCAGGCCCGAGTCCTTCAGGCAGCGCACCACAAGCCCATAGGGGTTCTTGCGGAAGCAGGCGAAGGACAGAAGCGGGTTCGTGACGAAGGCGATGAAGAGCATGGCGCCGACGAGCACGAGCAGAAGCTGGCCGTACTCGGTGAAGATCTCGAGGCCGTTCGTGCTCACCGCGGTGTACACAAGGCCCAGGATGCCGAACGGCGCGAGCGAGATGATCCAGCGGACGACGGTCGACACCGCGTCGGAAATGCTCGAGAACACGCTTTTCACCTGGTCGTTCGCGTGGCGAAGCGCGATACCGAGCACGACGGCCCACGCGAGGATGCCCAGATAGTTCGCCTTCATGAGCGCTTCCACGGGGTTCGCGACCACGTTGGTGATGAGCGTGGCCAGAACCTGCCCGATGCCCTCGGGAGAGGCCTGGTCCTCCGCCGGGGCGGTGAGCGTGAGGTCGACCGGGAACAAGGTGCTCGCGATGACGGCCACGGCGCCCGCCACGAAGGTCGCGACGAGGTACAAGATGATGACGGTCTTCATCTGGCCGCCGCCCTTCGCGTTGCAAAGAGCACTGATGACCAGGAAGAACACGAGGATGGGGGCAACGCTCTTCAGCGCGTTCACGAACAGCGTGCCGAGCATCTCGACGATGTCGTTGCCGGGCCACACGACGGCGAGCACGGTGCCGATGACCAAGCCGACGATGATGCGCTTGATCAGGCTGATCGAGTTCCATGCGCGCCCGAGTTTCTTGATGGCGTCCATTTCGGGGTGATCCCTTCCTTCCTTGCGATTGCGTTCACAATGCAATTGGGGGGAAGGTGCCGAAAAGCACCCTCCCCCCAATTGGTGCGGGCGAAAGGACTTGAACCTTCACGGGGGTTGCCCACCAGAACCTAAATCTGGCGCGTCTGCCAATTCCGCCACGCCCGCACGGGCTGCGTTCCGAAAAACGAGCGTGCACATGATACCAGAACATCTTCGGGAAAGAAGCATGCGCGCCGCATTCGTTCGGCTTGCGGCGCGAACTCGCAGGCGAGGCTGGGCGGCCCTTCCCGCACGCATCCGACAGCCCACCCAGCACGGCCGCAACGGCGCCTCGGCCTCCCCCGCCCAACATGGACACGGCGACGCCTCAAGCCCCGCCCGAAGACGCTGCTTACCTATCGCGGCAGCTCGCGAGCGTGCGCTTGAGCAGATCGACGTCGACCGGCTTCGAGAGGTGGCCGTTCATCCCCGCGTCCTTCGTCGCCTTGACGTCCTCGGCAAACGCGTTCGCCGTCATGGCGACGATCGGGATGCTCGCCGCGTCGAGCCGGTCGGAAAGCCTGATGGCGCGCGTGGCCTCGTAGCCGTTCATGCGCGGCATCATGATGTCCATGAGGATGGCGTCGAAGGTTCCGGGCTCCTTATGGCAGAACAGCTCGACCGCCTCCCGGCCGTCGCGGGCGCGCACCACCGAGGCGCCCTCGTTTTCGAGCAGGGTCTCGGCGATCTCGGCGTTGAGGTCGTTGTCCTCGACGAGCATGACGTTCATGTTGGCGATGGAGCAGTCGGCTTCCTCCTCGCGCTCGCGCCTGTGCTCGGCGGGGTCGCGATCGATGGTGAACGGCAGCACGACCGCGAAAGTCGACCCGCGACCGAGCTCGCTTTGCACGTCGATCGTGCCGCCCATCTCGTCGACGAGCGCCTTCACGATGGGCATGCCCATACCCGTTCCCTGGAACGTGCTGCGCGCATCGTCGGCGGCCTGGGAGAACGGCTCGAAGATGTGCTCGAGGAATTCCTCGCTCATGCCGATGCCCGTGTCGGCGATGACGAAACGGTACACGACCGTGTCGCCTTCCACGCGCACGACCGAGCATGTGCAGGTGACGCTTCCGCCCGGCTTGTTGTACTTGATGCTGTTGTCGAGCAGGTTGACCATGACGCGGCGCACGTGGGTGGGGCTGCCGTACACGTCGGGATACGCGAGCGTTTCCGCCGGGCCGACGGAAAGGGTGACGCCGCGATCGGACGCGCGCAGTTGCGAGAGGATGCGTATCTCGCGGAAGAGCTCGATCAGGTTGAACGGCTTGTTTTCGAGCACGATGGCGCGGTCCTCGATCTTGCTCATCTCGAGGATGTCGTTGATGATGGTGAGCAGGTGGTTCGCCGCGACCTTGGCCTTCGCGCGGTTCTCGCTGGCGAGCTGGACGTTTTCGGGGTCGAGCTCGTTCACCTCGAGAAGGCCGACGATGCCGTTCAAAGGCGTGCGGATATCGTGGCTCATGCGCGAGAGGAACGCCGTCTTCGCGGCGTTGGCGGCCTGCGCCTTCTGTTGCGCGCGGCGGGCCTTCCGCAGGGCCCAGACGAGCGTGAGCACGACCGCGACCAAAAGCCCCATCACGCACACGACGATGGGCAGCTGGTGCTTCTTGACGAACTGGACAAGGTCCGAGTCGGAGCTCTCGTTGGAATAATGGTAGGCCTCGGCCGTTATCTCGTCCTTCGATTCCACGATGGCTTTGTCGACGATGCTTAAAAGCCTCGCATCTCCCCGCTTCATCCAGCAGGTGAGATCGATGCCGTCGGGCAGCTGCGCGGTCTTCAGATCCGAGAAGTCGGTCTGCTCGCGCAGCACGTCCATGCCGGTGACGGGGATGATCGCGCACGTCGCGTCGCCCCGCTTGACGGCCTCGATGCTGTCGAGCGCGCTTGCGCAGTCGACGATGCGCGAGTCGGGGTAGCGCACGCCGATAAGGCTGCGGTTCAAAAGCGACTCGGGAGAATACGCGATCGAGCCGAGCGCGTCGTCGAGGCGCCCTCCCGCGTACACCGCGATGAGCGCGGTCTGCGCCATCGCCGAAGATTGGATGCAGTCGTCCCGCTCGGCAAGCCAGTAATCCTTGGCGACCGGCATGGCGACGTCGATGTTCCCGTCGTTGAGCGCCGCCTTCATATCGGCGTTCGAAGAGAACGCCACGGTGTTGACCGTTATACCGAAGCGATCCTCAAGCGAATCGATGAGCGCGGAAAGCGCCCCGTCGAAGGCGCCGTCCGCGGCTTCGCTCGAATACGGCAGCGCGCTGTCGAGGTACCCGACGGTGAGGGACCACCCTTTCTCGTCGAGCCATGACCGCTCGGCGCTCGTGAGCGTCGTCGAGCCGCCGTTGCTCACCGAGTAACTCGTCTTGACTTCGTCGTTGTAGCGGGGATTCGCGCTTTGGATCATCGTCATCGCGGCGTTGATGTCGTCCATGAGGTCCGGGCGCGATTTCGGGGTGGTGAGGTAGTAGTTGCTCTCGCCCACCGAGAACATCACCATGGCGTCGTCGGAGGAGATCGTGTCGTTCATGATGATGGCGTCGACCTCGTCGGCGGAAAGCGCGTCGAAGAGCTCGTCGCCCGTGTCGTAGTACCGGTACGTGCACGAAACGCCCTCGTCAGCAAGCCATTCCTGGCCCGCCTTGGTCTGGATGACGCCCTTGTTGCACCCGATGACAAGCCCGTTCAGGGCACTCGGGTCGCCCTTCGTGAGGTCGTCTCGCGACGACTTCGCGTAAATGTAGTAGCGTTCCGTCCCCTGGGGGTTCGTCGAGAACAGCAGATTATTCGCGCGTTCCTCGGTGTAGGAGATGTTCGGCATGAGGTCGATTTCCCCCGCCTCGAGCTTTTCCATGAGCTCGCTGAACGTGCCGGTGACGTACTCGTATTTCCAGCCGGGCGTGTAGTACGAAAGCGTCTGCAGGTACTCGTAGCCCCAGCCCGTAAGATAGCCGCCCGGCTCGCCTTCCTGAAATCCCTCGTTGTTGGCAAGCCAGCCGACCTTGACCACCTTGTCGCCGGAATCGCCTGAGCCGTCGGCGAACGCCGCGCGCGGGGACGTCGGCACGAGGGAAAACGCCACGGCAAAAGCGACTGCGAGCGCGAGAACGCGATTCGCGATCGCGGAGAGAGCGCTGGGGTTTCGCACGGCTTCACCTTTTCAGAATCGATTCGGACTCTTGATTATACCAAGGAGCTCTGCTTATCGGCAATCCTCACAAGAGAAACGCCAAGTTAGCGCGCGAAGAATCGTGCGGCGTTCTCCCAGAACATCTTGCGCGCGACCTCTTCCCCGAATTCCCGGCGCACCACGTCGCGCAGCGTCGTCACACCCGTGCAGGGGGAAAGCCAGCGCGGCACGTCGCTGCCGTCGTAGTCGCTTCCCAGGCAGAGCACGTCCTCGCCCACCGTGTCGAGGATGTGGTCGATATGGCGCAGCGCGTCGTCTACCGTCGCCTCCTCATCGCGGTCGTTCAGGAAATTGTTGTAGTAGTTGAAGCCCACGACGCCGCCACGGTCGGCGATTTCGCGCAGCTGCCAGTCGGCGAGGTTGCGCGGGTGCTTGCAGACCGCCCGCGCGTTCGAATGCGACGCGGCGAAGGGCTTCTGCGCGCACGCGAGCACGTCTTTGAACCCCGCGTCATTCAAATGCGAGACGTCGACGGCGATGTCTCGCGCCTCGAGCTCGGCAATGCAGCGCCTGCCGAACGAAGTCAGGCCCGACGAGGTGTCGGTGCCGCTGCCGAGGGCGTTTCGCCCATTCCAGGTGAGCGTCACCATGCGCACCCCGTCGGCGGCGATGGCGTCAAGGCGAGCGGGCGCCGCGCCGTCGTCGGCGAGGAACGCCGCCCCCTCGACGGTGAGCATACCCGCGGTCTTGCCCGACGCGAACGCCGCTTCGGCATCGCCTGTGGCGCGCACCTGTCCCAAAAGATCGGCATGGCGCTCGCATTCACCGCGGAAGAAGTCGCGGATACGCAGGTAGAACGACCAGGCGGCATCGCCGCGCAAATCGTCGGGGATGAACACGGCGAAGCACTGGCACCAGTCGAAGCGCCCCGTCCGACGAAGCGAGATGTGCGCGTCGTTGTCGAGAAGCGAGCTCATGCGTGCATGGGGGATGCGCTCGTCGCCTTCCATGTACGCGAACGCGTTCTCGCCCTCGCCGTGCAGCGCGAGACGGTCGAGCGTGTCGCAGTGCAAGTCGAACACGCGAAACGCCTTCTCACCGTCAGACGAGGGGGCGCCCGAAGCCGCGCTATGAGACGCCGCCGAGCCCGAGCCGGCCACGAACGCCTTGCCGAGCGGGTCATCTTCGATTCGCAGAAGCCCCATTCCTATTCCCCTCCTTCTCCCGCAGCGCGCGCATCGCCGCCACGAGTCGACATCGCACCTTCCTGGGGCTTTTTGCCCGGAATGGACACGAGAACGATCATCGACACCATGAGGACGAAGCCTATCCAGTCGTAGCCGGTGAACGACGTGCCGAGCCACAGCGCCGCGATGACGGTCGCGCTTGCCGGCTCGATCGCGCCGAGCAGGCTTCCCGTGACCGAACCGACCACCGACACGCCGTGCAAGTAGAGCGCGAACGCGGCGAACGTGCCCAGAACCGCGATGGCAGCGAGGACCAGAAGCCCCGCCGCATCGAGGGCGGGAACGGAAAGCGACCCGCCACCCGCCGCCGGCGCCGCCCAGAAAGCGAGCGCGGCGATGCCGCCTGCAAGCATGCCGAGGCCCGTGACGGGAAGGCTTCCCCAGCGGGCCATCAGGCGCTTGGGGTACATGATGTAAATGGCCACCGTGACGCTGTTCACGAGCCCCCAGAAAAGCCCGGCCGCGGGAAGCGCGATAGTGGTCGGGTCGCCCTGGGTCGCGATGACAAATGTCGAGGCGAGCGCGAGCACAAGCCCCGCAGCCTCCCCCGCTCGCGGGGCTTTGCGAGCAACGAGGCAGGTCACGAGCATGACCCACACGGTCCCCAGGCTCTGGAGCACCGTCGCCGTGCCCGCGTTGGTGGCGCCGATCGAGGAGATGTAGGTGTACTGGCAGGCGAACAGCCCCACCACGCCGAAGATGATAAGGCCGCTAAGCGTCTTGCGGTCGCCCACCATCTCCGCGACCTGCGTCCGCCGCGTCGCGAGCAGAAGCACCAGGAACAAAACGCCCGACCCGAGCATGCGCGCCATCGTGATGAACGACGCGTCGATGTCGTAGTGCATGAAGAGGTATTGGGAGCACGTGCCCGAAAAACCCCAGAGCGCGCCTCCTACCAGCGCAGACGCGATTCCCGACACGTACTTTTTCCGCACGTCCCTATTCACCGAAGAGCTCCTTCAAAAAATCGAGCACGCACCCGAACAGGGCGTCGCCCTCTTCCACCTTGAAATACCGAAGCGGCAGCGTGAGCTTGCGCTTCTCCGTCATGTAGCGCCCACCCGCGCGCCGTATGGGGATCATCTTCTCCTTGGGAACGGAAACGGGCTCGACGATGAGCTTGCCGGCGACCACCGTGACGGTGCTGATGCGGTGCTCGTTCGCGAACGCGCGCGTGCGCGTCTTCATGAAGAGGTTGCGCGCGGCGGCGGGCATATCGGGGCGCTTCGAGGCGAGCTCCTCCTCGATCGCGTCGACGTCGTCGACGGTCGCGGCGGAGGCTATCTTGCGGTACCACAGCACGCGCTCGTCGGTGTCGGGAACGTACTCCTCGGGAAGGTAGGTGTGTCCCGGCAGGTTCACCGTGATGTCCGACAGCGCCGGCGGCAGCGCGTCGGCGTCGGCGCTCGCTCCTTCGCGCGTCGCCGAGACCGCTTGCTCGAGCATCTGCGCGAACAGGTCGAAGCCGACGGCGCTCATGTTGCCCGACTGCTCGGCGCCGAGCAGGCTGCCCGCGCCGCGGATCTCGAGGTCGCGCATGGCGATGCGCATGCCGCTGCCAAGATCGGTGTGCTCGTCGAGCGCGGTCAGGCGCGCCTCGGCCTCCTCGGTCAGGTTCACGTGGTCGGGGAACATGAAATACGCGTACGCCTGGGTCGATGAGCGCCCCACGCGCCCCTTCAACTGGTACATCTGCGCCAGCCCCAAGCGCTGCGAGTCCTCGATGACGAGCGTGTTGGTGTGCGGGTTGTCGATGCCGCTCTCGATGATGGTGGTCGCCACGAGCACGTCGAGCTCGCCGGCGCTGAAATCCTCCATCACACGCTCGAGTTCCTCGCGCGACATCTGCCCGTGCGCCACGCCCACGCGCGCCTCGCCCGCCGCGGCCACCACGCGCGCGACCGCGTCCTCGATCGAGTGCACGCGGTTGCTCACGTAGTACACCTGCCCGCCGCGCGCGAGCTCGCGGCGGATCGCCGCCGACACCACGTCGGGGTCCCATTCGCCCACATGCACCTCGACCGGGCGGCGGTCGCCCGGGGGCGTGAGTATGAGGCTCATGTCGCGCACGCCGGAAAGCGACATCTGGAGCGTGCGCGGGATCGGCGTCGCAGAAAGCGTGAGCACGTCGATCGACTCGCGCAGGTTCTTCATCTGCTCCTTGTGGCCCACGCCGAAGCGCTGCTCCTCATCGATGATGACGAGCCCCAGATCGTGCGGGTTCACGTCGCGCGAGAGCAGACGGTGCGTGCCGACGAGGACCGACACGCTGCCGTCGGCGAACCCGGCGAGCGCGCGGGCCTGCTGGGCGGGCGTGCGGAAGCGCGAGAGCACCTCCACTTCCACGCCGAACGGGTCGAAGCGGTCCTTGAAGTTGGCGTAGTGCTGCTGGGCCAAGATGGTCGTCGGGCAGAGCACCATGACCTGCTTGCCGTCCTGCGTGGCCTTGAACGCGGCACGCAGCGCGACCTCGGTCTTCCCGAAGCCGACGTCGCCGCAGATGAGGCGGTCCATCGGGCGGGCGCTTTCCATGTCGGCCTTCACGTCGGCGATAGCCGCGAGTTGGTCGGGCGTTTCCTGGTAGGGGAAGGCGAGCTCCATGTCGCGCTGCGCGTCGGTGTCGGGGCTGAAACGGAAGCCCTGGGTGGCTGCGCGGCGGGCATAGACGTCGACCAGGTCGAACGCGAGCTTCTTCGTCGCCTTGCGCGCCTTCGCCGTCGCGCGCGACCAATCGGAGGTGTTCAAGCGCGTGAGGCGCGGGCTCGCGCCCTCGGGGCCGACGTAGCGCGTCACGCGGTCGAGCTGCTCGACGGGGACGAAGAGCTTGTCGCCCTCGGCGTATTCGAGGTGGAGGTAGTCGCGCGCGGTGCCGTCGATTTCGCGCCGCACGAGCTCCTTGAAAAGCGCTACGCCGTGCGCCGCGTGGACCACGTAGTCACCGGGTTTGTAGGGGAAGGTGACGTCGGTGATGTCGAGGCGGCGGCGCGCGCGGGAGGTCGTCTGCGTCCCCTGGGTGTCGGAAAGCGATACGAGCGCGAGCTTCGCTTTGGGGAAGATCATGCCGAGCGGGATGTCGACGTCGACCACGTTCACCATGCCGCGGCGCAGTCGGCGTTTCGCCGAACCCGCGGGGTCGTTCGACCTGCCGCTCGCAGGAGCGTTTCCCGAAACCTCCCCTTGTTGGGCATGGGCATGGGGGTCCACGCGCAGTTCCGCACGAGCCGAAAGCGACTTAATGTCGCTTTCGTGCGAGTCAGGACTGTTTGAGCATGGGCCCCCATGCCCATGCCCAACACCCGCAAGCGTCCCTTCCCCGCCCCAGGTGGCGTCGAGCGCTTCCTGGAAGGGGATGCTGTTGTCGACGAGAGCGAGCTCGATGTCGTGGCGGGCGCGCGGGTCGCTCGCCGAGAGCGCGACGGTGTAGCCGCCCTCGGTCAGGCTGATGAGGCGCCCGAAGAGTTTGTCGGGATGCCCCGCCACGTCGACGCGCTTCACCGGCAACTCGACATCGATCGTGCCGCCGACGCGCATGATCGACACGTACGTCGCCCGCTGCCCCGCCCCGAAGCTGAGCTGGGCTGGCGCCGCGAAGAGTCCGTCGAGTGGGATCTTCGCCCCCTTCGCACGGGCCTCGATTTCTTCATAGGCATGCGTCGCGTCGTCGAAAAGCGACCGAGGCTCGACAAGGCAGCTCAAAACGCCGCTTGCCGCATAGGCGCCGAGCGTTACCGGCTTGTCGTACAGGTACGGCAGGAGTGCGTCGGCGCCGTCGAAACGAAGGCCCCCGTCGAGCTTCTCGAGCATATCGCGCAGGACGGGGTTCGTCCGCGCGGGAGCGGTGATCTTCTTGCGGGCGCGCGCGAGCGCTTCGGGAGAACACGAGTATTCGCGCACGGGGAATATCTCGACGCGGTCGAGCGAGGAGATCGTCTGGCCCGTCGAAGGGACGATGCGCCTGATCTCGTCGACCTCGTCGCCGAAGAAGTCGATGCGCACGGGATAGGTGAGGTTGCCGGGGAACACGTCGAGCGTGCCGCCGTGGACGCCGAAGGTGCCGGGGCCGTCGAGCTCGCCGGTGTTGACGTAGCCGCGGTCTTCCAGAGCGCGCGCTGCGTCCTCGAAGGCTTCCACGACGCAACGCGCGCGCAGCTTCGCCGGCAAGGCATGCGCCCCCTCGCTCGCGGCGTCGGCGAGCTCGCATCCCGTCTCGATCACAAGCGGCGCCTCGACGTATGCGGAAGCGGGCGGCAGCGTGCGCACGAGCGCGCGGGCACTTGCGACCACCATCCGCGTCTGCCCGCTCGCGAGCGCCCACGCCGCCTCCATCCGGCGCGCGACCTTGCGGGCGTCAGTCGTTTTGGGAGCAAACGGCGTGTCGGTGCGCTCGGGAAAGAGCAACACGCGATCCTCGCCCAGATAGGCGGCAACGTTGCGAGCGAAGGAGATCGCGCCCTCCTCGCCCGCTACCACGGCGAGCGTGGGCTGCGGGCGGCGGGCGAACTGGGCAGCGGCGAGGAAGGGCCTGGCCGACGAGGCGACGCCGAGGGTGGCGTCCTCGCCGGCGTCGAGCTTGTCCCAGAAGTCGTCAAGCGCGCCGGACTTGGCCAACACGAACGTAAGCGAATCGATGAGCATCTCTTCCTCTTCCCGCACAAGCCGCCTTCGCATCGGCGCGAAAGCAGCACGAAAAGCCGCATCGCCGCCCGTGAAAGGGCAAGCGGATGCGGCTCGAGCAACCATTCCGCACCCCTTCGAGGAGGAGTGAAAGCACGCGCAAGTGTAGCATAAGCGCACACGAGCCGCCGCCGCGCGCCGCGCGCGTTTCCCAATCCGGCCGCGGGCGGCAAGGCGGCACCGCACGCGGTCGTATGGCATCGCGCCGGGGCAGCGCGCTATACTTGCATCCCGAACAGACGAAAGGAGCGAACATGCCGAGGGAAACCATCGCAGCGAAGCGCGAGCGGGCGATCGAGGTCGCGCGCCGCATGAACGAGCACTACCCCGCCGCCGAATGCGCCCTGCATTACTGGGGCGACCCGTTTCGCCTCACCATCGCCGTGCTTCTTTCCGCGCAGACCACCGACAAGGGCGTGAACAAGGTGACGCCGGCCCTTTGGGAGAGCTACCCCACCCCGGCCGATCTGGCCCAGGCGAACGTCGCCGACGTGGAGGAGATCATCCGCACGATCGGGTTCTTCCGCTCGAAGGCCGCGAACTGCGTGAAGTGCGCGCAGATGGTGGTCGCCGACTACGGCGGGGAGATCCCGCGCGACATCGACGAGCTCCAGAAGCTTCCCGGAGTCGGACGCAAAACCGCCAACGTCGTGCTCAACGAGGCGTTCGGCATCGTCGAGGGAATCGCCGTCGACACGCACGTCTTCCGCATCGCGCACAAGCTGAAGCTCGCAGGGCCGTCGGCCGACACCCCTGCGAAAACGGAACAGGCGCTGCTCAAACTCTACCCGCGCGAATATTGGGGGCCGATCAACCATCAGTGGGTGCTTTTCGGGCGCGAGACCTGCATCGCCCGCCGCCCCAAATGCGACGAGTGCTTCCTCGCCGATATCTGCCCCAGTCGGGGAGGGGCGTAGGCGGCTCGCGGCGGGAGACACGGCCGCGCGATAGGTGCGCGTCGTGAGGCTGCGCGTCTATCGCGCGTTGCCGTAGGCCCGGGACAGCTCCTCGGTCGGAACGCCGCGCAGGTACTTCGCCCGCAGCGATGCCATGCCAAGCCACGTGCGCACGCGGTTGAGCTCGCCTTCCGGGAACCTCCGGGCCGACGTGCGGATGCGATGCCTCGTCATGCCCAGGCGCTCGCCGCGTGCTTTCAGGTTCCTCGCGAACTGGTAGTCCTCCATGAGCGGCACATCGGGGAACATGCCCGCGTCGAAGAACAGCTCGCGCTCGATGAACAGCCCCTGGTCGCCGTAGGAAAGGTGACGCAGGCGGATGCGCAGGTTCGACATCGCCTGGCACAGAAGGAGCACCGGGGTCTTCCTATCGAAGCGGATGCCGAAGCTGCCGACGCGATAAGCACGCAGGACGGCGCGCGCCTCGCCAAGCGCGTTTTCGGGAAGGACGCTGTCGCAATGGAGGAAGAAGAGCACCTCGCCTGTCGCCTCCGCGGCCCCGGTGTTAAGCGCGCCTCCACGGCCGCGGCCTTTCTGCATGACCACGCGATACTGCGGGCGAACCCGCTCGCGCGTGCCGTCGGTGCTACCGCCGTCGACGAAGATGACCTCGCAGCGCTCGGCATCGAGGTCGATGCGATCGAGCTGGTCCTGCAGCGCGTCGATCGTCGATGATTCGTTGAGGACGGGGACGATGATCGAGATGCTTCGAGCCGGCACGGCAACGCCCCGCCCGGGGCCGTCTTTTCCCAAACGCTTTCCCCTCATCCCCAGGCCTTTCTCGCGCGGTTGAGAACGCTCGCGGAAATCGCAGGGGCCTCATCAACCCCGAGCAGCGCCGATAGAACGTGGACGATGCGGACGCGGCGGCACGCTTCGTCGGCGCAGGAACGGCGGGCGCGCTCGAGCTTGCCGGCGCACGAAGCGCAGTACACGTACACGACGGGGTCGTCGATGCCGCGGCCTGCGCACTCGCGCGCGATGGCGGCGAGCACCCGCACCGCCGCAGCGTCGGAAGCGGCAGGGTTTCCCAGCTCGAACGCGGCGCCGCAGCATGCATCGCGCGAGGAGGGAAAAACGTCGGCTCCGAGAAACGGCTCCACGTCGGAAAGCCAGGCACGTTTGTCCCTATCGGGGCACGGCACGAACACCGCACCCGGCGCCTCGATCGCGTGCAAGCTCGCACGTCCCGCCTGGGCAAGCTCATAGAGCTTCGCGTAGACCGTGACCACGTTGCACGGAAGCGCCCCGTCGAAAGCGGCGCCGCAGTTCGGGCACAGCACCACGGCTTCCCGCGCACCCGCGCGCAACAGGTTCCCACCTACGCGGTCGAGCTCGCGCCGCGCCGCAACTTCGCCCGCAAGCCCGGCTAGCGGCAGCCCGCAGCAGTCGTAGGCGAACCCCATGCCGGGCACGCAGCTAAGCGCCAATTCGAGTGCGCGCAAGGTTTTCGGGAAGAACGACATGAAGCCGCAGCCGGGGAAAACGACGGTGCCGGCGGCAGCATGGCGCCAGTTCTTGAACAGGTAGTTCGTCTTCTCGAGCACGGTGAGCCGCGCCGGCAGGCGCTTCAACGCGTTCGGCATCATCTCCCCCTTCCCGCTTTGTCGATGGCATTCGCCCCGTCGATGCCGTAGCGCTTCTTCAACAGCATCGAGACCGCGCAGACGCACGCGGCCGCAACCGCAGCCGATATGAAATAAGAGACGCCGCCTGTGCCCTCGACGATCCCCGCACCGGCGAGCACGTACATCGCCGTGCCGGGAATCATGAAGAGAAACGAGCACGCCGTGTAGGTCGAAAGCCTCATGTCGGTCACGCCGTACGCGAAGTTTTGCAGGTTGTAGGGGAACAACGGAACGAGCCGCGTCACCGCGAGAAGCGCGACCGCGTTGACGTCGACATCTTCGAAAAGCCATCTGCGCAGGTACGCGTTTCTCATGGCGCGCGGTCGGATCACATCGCGCAGGAAGAAGCGCCCCGCAAGGAAAGCGAGCACCGCGCCCGCCGTCGCCGCGACGACGCACGCCGTCGTCCCCAAAACAGGGCCGAACAGCATGCCGGCGGCGAGGGCGAACGCCATGCCGGGAAGCACGAAGACGGTGCAGCCGACGACGGTGCACGCAAAATAGACGGCGAGCGCGAGCGCGAGGTTCTCACCGACGAGCGCTTCCAGCTCGGCCCATGGCGCAAAGGACGCGAACCCATCCGCACCGCCGATCGCGCAGCTTACGGCAACGACGGCGAGGGCCAAGCAGACGAACGCAGCCGGCTTGGCCCATCCGCGTTTCGCATTCGCAGCAGATGCAGCATCCCGACCGAGTCCGTCGGGCACGTTACCCATGCGAACTACCCCTCAACGCCCTCGCCCGCAGCGTCGCGTCCTGCCGCTTCCGCGTCCTTGCGGGAAGCATGTTCGCGGTAGAGCTGGCGGGCGAGCACGATAAGGGCCGCAAGCGCGAACAGGATGAACAGCGCCGTGACGAGCATCTTCGCGCCACCCGTCAGCATGCCGCCGACATACGAATAGACGATGGTCGCCGGCAGCTGCCCGATGCCGGTCGCCACCATGAAGCCGCGGAACGACATCGACGTAAGGCCCGCGAAGTAGCTCACGAAGTCGAACGACACGAACGGCAGAAGGCGTGCGATAAGGACGCTCTGATCGCCGTGGCGCTCGAAGAACCGCTCGATCGCCGCCAAGCCCCCGCGCGAGCAGAGTTTCTCGACAGCTTCGCGGCCCAAGGCCCGAGCGATCCAGAAGCACACCGCGGCGCCCGCCATCGCGCTCGCCCACGAAAGGATCGCCCCTTGCCACCAGCCGAAGAGGTTCGCGTTCGCGAAGGTGAGGATGAACGCGGGCAGGGGCGCCGCGACCGACTGGAAAACCATGAGCAGAAACGACACCGCAGCCGCCCACGCACCGTAGGACGCCACGAAGTCGCGCATCTCGGTGAAGTCGCCCGTCGAGAAACGACGGACAAGGTCGTTCACGAAAGAATTGACGTCGGGAACCACCGCATAAAGCACCGCAGCCGCCACGACGACGGCCGCGATGACGATGCGCTGGACCCAAACCTTTTGCTTGGGTGACATCTCGCTTCCCCGCTTCCGCGAGAGGCTTTACGCCTCGGTCGCGCCCGTCCAGGCCTTCATGCCGCCTTCGAGGGTGAACACGTTGTCCATGTTCGCGCCAATGGCGGAAAGGACGTTGGTGCCGGCCTGGGCGTAGGACTTGCCGGAATAGCAGATGAGGACGAGCTTCTTGTCGGCGCCGGTCTCGGAGCCGGTGGCGTCCTTGAGCGCGGATTTCATCGTGTCAACGCCGTTCTGGAAGTCCCCGCCCTTGCAGGCGTCCATGTCGGCCGCGATGGCGCCCTTGATGTGACTCGTCTTGTAGTCGTCGGCCTTGCGCAGGTCGACGAAGACGTAGTCGGAGCTGTCGAGGTTCGCCTCGGCGTCGGCCGGCGTGATGTAGTTCATGGCGACATCGGATTCCGGAGCCTTGACCTCGGAGGTTTCCGCCTTCTGCTCGGTGGCGGCGTCGGATTTCGTTTCGGTTTTGGTGCTGGCGGACGTGCTCGAGCAGCCAGCGAGGATACCGCCCGCGAGGGCGAACGTGCACATGATAGCGACAACCTTCTTCATCATAGTGAAGCATCTCCTTTTGTATATGGTTGTAACAAATGATTCAGCTCAATATGACGACGCAGAATCTCGCCATCGCTCAAGCCCCCACCCCTTTTAACGGACGGTGCACACAAGGCAGAAAGGCGCTGAATTGTCCGAAACGCCCGTTTGCAGAATGGGCGCGTGGCGGTTGAGCCGCGTGCATACTACCACGGGGAAAGGCCCCGAAACAACAGGAAACGCACCGTCTGCGGGCAAACGGTGCGTTTCCTCGATAAAGGACACGGTGCGGGTATCAAAACTCGATCGGCGAGAGCGCAAACGATGCGCGGAAGACCCTTACGCGGAACCATCGTCGCGTTTCGCCAGGTCAAACCCCCTTCGCGAAAGTTCGGCGACGACGGTTTCGACCAGAAGCGGCAGCGCCGCCTTCACGCGCGGCGTCAAGTCGACCGTGTACTCCGACGGCGACATGTTCTCGACGCGCATCCCGAGGCAGTATCCTTCGGCCTCGTACCCGAGCAGCGATGCCGAGTCGAACAGGTCCACGAGCTTCAAGTCGTGAAGCGACGCCATGGCGCCGGTGTGGCGTGCCATGGCGTCGGGCGGGAAGCGGTACACCGTGCCGGGCGCATCGTCGGTGCCGTCGACGGCGTCGACGGTGAGGATGACGTCGCACGACTCCACATAGGGAAGCATGTCGAGGCTCATGCAGCCCACATCGAAGAACTGCACGTTGTCGGGAACGATGTAGTCGCGCATGATCGCGTCGTAGACGGCGGGCCCTATGCCCTCATCGAGCATGAGACGGTTCCCCACGCAGAACACCGCGGCCTTGCGGGGTGCCCCGTTCGCACTCGGCATCTCGGCCGGCGCGCCCTTGCGCGTGGCGTCGGCGCCTGCTTTTCCGCATTCGGTCATGCTCATGCCCCCGTTCCCGGACGGATAACGATGTTGTAGTACGTCGCCGCGGCGATCATGATCACGCCCACAATCACGCACACGACAGCCCAGACACGCTGGCGCGCAAGGTACTTCTCCTTGCTCACGCCGCGCTCGGCCGCCCGGTGCGCCGCCATGGGCTGGCTCACGATGGCGAAGATGACGGTGGCCGCGGTGAGCAGCGCGAAGACGATGACCGCGAACACGATGGACAGCGCACCCGGCGCGGAATACGCGGCGTAGAACGTGTTGTCGGCGAACAGCCACAGCGGGTAGAACAGGATCGTGGCCCAGAACCCATGCGCCGGCCCCCAGATGGGCGGCAGGAAAAGCGCGCCTATGTTCAGCCGCGGCACCCCGCGCAGGAATTCCTCCTCGCGGGCGATCTCCTCATCGGTCAATTCCCGAGCCATGCCGTTCCTTCCCTTTCTTTCCTCAAGCAGGCTAGACAAAAAGGGCCCGCCTTTTGCAGACGGGCCCTTGAACAGAAGCGCTTAGTGCTTCTCGGATTCGCCCAGATCGTCTTCGCCGACGATGGTGTGCGTGTCCGGATCGTACACCAGTCCGCCATGCTCTTTCCAGAAGAACATGAGCTTCGTGGGCGCGATGCCTTCGATGTTCGCCAGGTACACATGGATGAACATGAAGATGATGAAGATGTACATCATGAAGTAGTGGATGATGCGCATCGACATAAGGCCGCCGACCAGGCTCGTGCCGGCCGCGAAGAAGGGCAGGTCCATGGTGGGGACCCACAGGCACATGCCGGTGTAGAACATGACGATGATCAACACCGGGATGAGCAGGTAGGAGATCTTCTGCGGCACGCCGAGCTTAGCTCCGAGCGGATGGTCCTTCTTCAGGAACAGGTAGTACTTGATCCAGATGAGGCCCTGATGGCGGTTATCCTTCTGCGGCAGCCAGGTCTTGTAGTCGGTGACCTGCTTGCGGGTGCCGCCCGTAGGGGCCGTCTTCACGAAGAACGCGGCGATGATGCGGAACACGCAGTTCAGGAACAGCACGAAGCCGAAGAACACGTGCATGCCGCGGGCCATGCTCTCGAAGTAGGGCCAGAACGGGAAATGGATGCAGAAACCGGTGACGATCAGGATGATCATCGCGATGAGGTTGATCCAGTGGGTGATGACGAAAACGAGAGGATGCGCCTCACGATAGTGTGCAAGATGCGCCATCTTACTTCACCCCCCAAGGATTCGTGACGGTCTCGAAGTGCTTGCCGGTCGCAGGCTCGCTCACGTGCACGGAGCAAGCGGTGCACGGGTCGAAGCTGTGGACGGTACGCAGCGCGTTGATCGGCTTCTCGATGTCGCCGACCGGCACGCCGATGAGCGCCTGCTCGAGCGGGCCGTACTCGCCACGCTCGTTGTGCGGAGCGAGGTTCCACGTGGACGGGATGATGATCTGGTAGCCCTTGATGCGGCCGTTCTCGACCTTCTCGGCGTGATAGAGGGCGCCACGCGGGGCCTCCCACATGCCGACGCCTTCACCGGTGGTGCGCATCGGCTCGCGGAAGTACTCGCTGTCACCGCTCTTGACGGCTTCGATGAGCTCGTCGACCCAGTCCTTCATGAGGCCGGCGATGTAGAGCGTCTCGACCTGACGGATCGCGGTGCGGCCGAGCGTCGACGCGAGTGCGTTGAGGTTGCCCGGAGCGCCGAGCGCCTCGAGGACGGCGTCGACGTGCTTGACGATGAACGGCACGTTGCGCTTGTACGCGACAAGGATACGGGACAGCGACGTCGCCTCCATCGGCTTTCCGTCGTAGCCCGGGCACTTGACCCAGGAGTAGCGGTCATTGACCGTGTCGGAGTTGTCCTTGTAGTACTGGGTGAACTCAGGCTCGGTGGTGTAGTCCGGCGCCTGGTAGGTTCCGTCGCCCTTGTACCAGGAGTGGCCCACGTACTCGGAGATCTTGGACGGGTCGGCGTCTTCGAGCTTGAGGCCGTCCTGCAGAACGCCGGCGGGCAGGTAGCGGTCGTTCATGAGCATGCTCTTGTTCTCGAACACGCCCCATGCGATGTAACGGCCAGGACCCTTGCCCCAGTTCAGGGCATCCTTGTAGTACGGCGCGATGGCGAGCACGTCGGGGAGCATCGTGGCCTCGACCCAGTTGTACAGCTCGTCGACGAGGTACTTCAAATCGTCGAGCTTCTGGGAGGTCGGCACGAACGCGGTGCCGCCCGGGACGATGGTCATGACGTGCGGCATCTTGCCGCCGAGCAGCGCGGAGATCTCGCTGGCCTTCGCCTGCATCTTGAGCGCCTCGAGGTAGTGAGCGGTGCAGATGAGGTCGAGCTCGGCCGGGAGCTTGAAGCCGGTGCCGTCCTCGGCGTCGAACCAGTTGCCGGAGAAGATGGACAGCTGGCCGTTGTTCGCGAACTTCGACAGGTGCTCCTTCAGGGCGTACATATCGCTCGAGGTGGAGGTGCCGGCCGAAGCGGCGAGGTCGTAGGCGTCACCCACGTTCGCCTTCAGGGCGTTCAGCGGGTTGATGTAGTCGAGGCCCGCCAGGTTGTAGAACCACAGGATATGGCTGTGGAGGAACTGGGCGCCCTCGATGAGGTTGCGGATGATGCGCGCGTTGTTGGAGATCTCGATGCCGTAAGCATCCTCAGCGGCCTTCGAGGAGGCATGCGCATGGGAAACCGGGCACACGCCGCAGATGCGCTCGACGATCTGAGCAGCGTCTTCGGGGGTGCGATCCTCAACGACGAGCTCGATGCCGCGGAAGCAGCCGCCCGAAACCCACGCGTCGGACACCTTGCCGTTCTCGACTTCCATCTCGACGCGAAGGTGGCCTTCGATACGGGTGATCGGGTCGATGATCGAACGTGTCATTTACTCCTGGCCTCCTTTCGTGTCGTCTTTCTTGATGTCGGGGCGAACGCCAAGGGAATCGTAGAGACGTTCCTTCTGGGAGACGTTGCCGGAGTTTTCCTTGCAGGACTGCGCCTTCTCCTCGTCGGTGAGGTCGTAGGTGCCGATCGCCTTGTCCGGGTGATCCTTGTCCCACTTGCGGATGGTTTCGAAGTCCGCGCCGCCGTCCATACGGCCGGTGGCCTTCATGCCGAAGCCGTGCACGACGAGCGCTGCGGCCACAAGGCCGGTGAGCGTGAGCGCGATGGTGCCGGGCTGGACCATGAAGTCGCCGATGCGCAGGTCGCGATGGCGCTTGTAGAACGGGGTGTTCACCTCGACCCAGTTATCGCCCGGGTCGTTGGGGTTGGCCTCGCAGCAGCCGATGCAGGGGGAACCGGCCTGCACGCACCAGCTGCGGCGGTTGTTCCACATGGTGACACCGCAGTTCGACTTGGTCTGCGGTCCGCGGCAGCCGAGCGGGTACAGGCAGTAGCCCTTGGCTTCTTCCTCGGAACCGAACTTGTAGACGAACTCGCCGTTCTCGAAGTGGCCGCGGCGCTCGCAGTTGTCGTGGATCGTCTGGCCGAAGATGCCCTGCGGCTTGTTGTCGGACGTGAGCTTGAGCTGCTTTCCGTCCATCATGATAACGTCGACGAGCACGGACACGAGCCATTCCGGGTTGGCAGGGCAGCCGGGAACGTTGATGACCTGGGTATTGATGCCGTTCTTCTTCAAGAACTGCTCGACGCCCAAAGCGCCGGCCGAATTGGGATGAGCGCCCATCCAGCCGCCGTTCACCGCGCAGGAACCGAGCGCGACGACCGCGTTCGCCTTCTCCGCGGCTTCGATGAGATGCTCGGTGCCGGGTTTGCCGGCGACGCGAAGCGCCTGGCCGCCCCAACCCTCGAGAACCGCACCTTCGTACACAAGGATGTAGTTGCCGGCCGCGATGGTCTGTTCCTTAGCTTCTTCCATCGACCAACCCGCAGCGGCGGACAGCGTCTCGGAGTAGTTAAGGGACAGAAGGTCGAGCACGACCTCACCGGCATCCGGAGTCTCGCTCTGGGCGAACGATTCCGTGCAGCCCGTGCACGACGCGCCCTCGATCCAGATCACGGGGTACAGGCTTCCTTTGGTTGCACCGATAACTGATTCTTCAAGCGCCTGCGCAACGCGCGGTGCGGCGAGCTCGGACAGACCGGCTGCGACCGCGACGGTTCCGCACAGCTTCATGAAGCTGCGGCGCGTAACCCCCCGCGCCTCGAGCGTGCTGAAGAAATCCGAAGCAGTGGCTTCGTTTACCATGTGCACACCTCCTTTTCCTCTCAAAAGTGGTCATGTCGGCAGCGCGTTTCCGCATGAGGGCATAGCGTTGCCGAGCCTTCCGAATTGAAGCTTACACATTGTATGCATAAAGGTTCGCGGAAAAAAGACGAGGTGCTCAAATATTGTTCGACTGTCCCGAAAATGTTACGCACCCGCCGTTCAGTAACATATAATGTGCCTGATGAGGTAGCAATTTCTGTAAGCAACGGTTAACTAAACGGACGCGTCGAAATGACATCAAGACGCCATCATTTCAAGCCCCGCGCCGCCCGGCGCAAAGCGAGGCATCGAACGATTTATCCCCACGATAGGGCGCCCGAGCCGTTACAATACGGTTTTGCCGAAAGACGAACGGGCGCAAGCCCGACACGAAAAGGAGCATCGACCCCCATGAATTCCCCCGACAACGCGATCGCATACCTCGGACCGGCCGGCACCTACTCCCACGAGGCGACGCTCGCCTTCGCCGAGCGCCTCGGGCTCGACGAGCCCGAGCTTGTCGAGTGCACCTCGTTCGGCGAGGTGTTCGACTGCGTGGACCGCGGAAGGTGCGAGTACGGCGTGGTCGCCAAGGAGAACTCCATCGAGGGCCCCGTCACCGCGACGCTCGACGGCTTCGCGCTGAACAGCACCTCGGTGATCCTGGGGGAAACGGTGGTCGACATCCACCATTGCCTCGTCACGAGCCCGGGCGCGCCTCTCGAGGACATCGAGACCGTGGCGAGCCACGCGCAAGGGCTCGCGCAGTGCCGCCGCTTCCTTTCTGAGAAGCTGCCCGGGCGCACGAGCATCACCACGTCCTCGACCGCGGAAAGCGCGCGGCTCGCCGCGGAGAACCCGCGCGTCGCCGGCATCGCGAACGCGCTCGCCGCGAAGCTGCACGGCGCGGAAGTCCGCGCGACCGACATCGAGGACCACTTCGGCAACCAAACCGTGTTCGCCCTCGTCGGGCGTCAGGGGCACGAACCCGTGTTCACCGGAGCGCGCTACAAGACGTCCGTCGTGCTGTTCTTGAGCCGCGACCGTGCCGGCACGCTCAACATGATCCTGTCCGAGTTCGCCTACGCGGGCGTGAACCTGTCGCTCATCCAGTCGCGCCCCACCAAGCAGGCGCTCGGCGACTACATGTTCTTCATCGAGTTCGAGGGCAACGTGAACGAGCCGAACATCCAGACGGCCCTGAACTGCCTGCGCCTGAAGCTGCGCGAGGTGAAGGTGCTCGGCTGCTACCCCATCGAATAGGCGGCCTGCGCGGGCGCGCGTTTGCTCCGCGCGCCCGGTTGCGACTAGAACGCGATGATCCCCAGATGCTCGAGGAGGATCTTGAGGCCGATCAGGATGAGCACGACGCCGCCCACGATGGTGGCGCCTTTCTCGTAGCGCGCGCCGAAGGCGTGCCCCACAGCGACGCCGGCGACTGAGATGACGAACGTGGTGAGTCCGATAACCGCGGTCGCGAACACGATGTCGACGCCCAGAAACGCGAAGGTGATGCCAACCGCGAGCGCGTCGATGCTCGTCGCGATCGCGAGCATGAACAGCTCCTTCAGATCGAGCTTCGCGTCCTTCGCCTCGCCCGCCTCCTCCTCGTCGCCTCCGCGGAAGGCGTCGAGGAGCATCTTGCCGCCGATCACCGCGAGCAGGATGAACGCGATCCAGTGATCGATCGGCGTGATGAGGTCGGCAAGCTGCGTGCCGAGCGCCCAGCCCAGAAACGGCATGAGCGCCTGGAAACCCCCGAAGAACAGCCCGATCACGAGCGCCTGTTTCATGTTCAGGCGCTTCATTCCCAACCCCTTGCAGATGGAAACGGCGAAGGCGTCCATCGACAGCCCGACGCCTACCAAAAACAGCTCGATGAAACCCACAGCGGATGATCCTCTCGTCTTGTCGCGCGCCCGAAGCCCCCGCTTCCGGGCATAAAAAAACCGGCTCGCGCGCCGGCATGATGGAAGCGCGGTGCGACGAGCGTCACACCGCGAGTCTTGTCGATTAAGGCTTGACCAGCTCGAACGAGCAGTATGTTGGCCAAGCCGCGCACATCCGGCGCCGACTACTCCCCCACGGATTCGGCAATTCTACCATAAGCCGGACGCTACGCGGACGCGACGCCGTCCTCGACGGTGAAAAACCCTTCCCGGGCGAGATCGCCCACGATAGAAAAGAACAGCTCCCCGTCGACGTCGTCGCGCCCGTGCTCGCGCTCGAAGCGGTTAAGGAGCCGGTGGACCTCTTCAAGCGAAACGGCTCCTTCGGCCGCGAGCACGACCCGCACCACCTCGGCGCGCTTCTGGCGCCGCGACCCCTCAAACGCGCTCTGCCGGGTGTAGTGCGCGCTTCGCCGCGACGGGTTCGCGACCGTCGACTTGAGGTGCGCACCGTAGTCGAGCAACGCGTAGTACCAGCCGCGCACGTCCTCATCGGGGCACGCGAGCGCGACGAGCGGGGCGATTTCCCTGTCCTTCACGCCCTCGCGATTCGGGAACACGTCGTGGAGGAAGACGGTGCGCACGTTGGTTTCCAGGTAGAGCGCCGGCTCGTCGTAGGCGAACGCCACCACGCCCGCAGCGGTTGCGGGCCCGATGCCGGGCAGCTTCTCGAGTTCCTCGGCCGTGCGCGGAAGCGCGCCCGCGAAGTCGGCCGAGCAGACCTCGCAGGCCCGCTTGAGCGCGAGCGCGCGGCGGTTGTAGCCGAGCCCTTGCCATTCGGCGACCACGTCCGACGTCGCCGCGGCGGCAAGCGCGTCGGGCGTGGGGAACTTCGAAAGGAAGCGCTCCCACCGCCCAAGCACGCGCTTGACCTGGGTTTGCTGCAGCATGACTTCCGACACGAGCACCGCGTACGCGTCGCCGATGTTGCGCCAGGGAAGCTCGCGCCAAAGGCGCGCCCCCTCTTCGCGCACATGCGAAACGAACGCCCCCAGGGAGGGGGCGTCATCGGGCCATGCAGAAGGACAGCTTTGCGCGCGGGCCATGCTAGCAGGGAACCTTGCTGTGACAGCCGCCTTCGAGAGCCAGGCCGAACGTACCCGTGCAAGCCGAGCAGCCGTCGTCGGAATCGCCCAGTGCTTCGCGCACCGACGGATGGTCGCTGCCGAGCTCGAAGAGGTCCTTGAGCGTGATCGAGCCCAGGTAGTCGCTCAAAAGGCGATCGGCGCCGCGCCACACCTTGTTGTAGGCGCACGTCGCGCTTCTGCCGCACGGGGCGGCGCCCACTCCGCACTCCGACACGCTCACCGGGCCTTGAACGGCCTCGACCACGTCGCGCACGGTCACGACGGCCGGGTCGCACCCAAGGCACAGGCCGCCATGCGCGCCGCGCGTCGTGTTCACGAATCCGCATTTGGTCAGGTCGTGCTGGATGCTGCGCGCGAACGCGTAGGGAATGCCCTCGCGTTCGGCAAGTTCTGCGACCGACATGCGCTCATCGCCGTTCCGATAGGCGGCGCGAAGCATCCTGCATGCGTAGTCGCAACGTCGTGTGATGTCCATAGCTTATAGCCTTCCCCCTAAAGGCCCGAAAGCAAATCGTCGATATGGTCCAAATCGGCCCTGAAATCCTTGACCACCTGCTCTTCAAGCTCATGGTATTCCTTCGAGTCGAGCGGCTGGTAGGCCGCCAGCTTGTCGAAGAGGTTGTCGCGCGTGACCGGGACGTAGCGCCGCGCGAACAGGCTTTCCTTGTATGCTTCCTCGATCGCTTCGCGCGCCGCCATGTAGATGTCGAAGCGCGGCATGTTCACGGAGTAGCGCACCAGATCGGCGACGCGGACCGCACGGATGGACGGATGGTCGCGCGCTATCTCCATCCAGATCTCCACGCGCTCTTCGGCCGTCGGAAGGTCGATGTCGATGAACGACATCGGCTCGAGCAGGTCGAGGAAGAACGGGTCGATGTCGCCCTCGCTCGAGGCGGAGGCGAGCACGTACACGTCCGGGTTGTCGACCGCGGAGCGGATGAGGTTCACCGCTTCGCGCGCGCCGCGGGAAAGCGAGGCGTAGACGAAGCCCTCGAAGTCGTCGCCCGCATCGGCCTGCGGCGCCGACCACAAGTCGAGGTCCTCGAGGATGAGCACGCCGCTGCCCATGAACGTCCCGTGGGCGGAATCGAACTTGAGCGTAGGATCGACCTGGCTCATCACGCAGAGCACGGGCATCCCCGAGAGGTTCTCCTCCATGCGCATACGCAGCGCCGGCAGCTTCAGCTCGCCGAGCGTCGCCTCCATGAAGCGGGAGGCGTCCTCGCGAGCGGGAGAGCGGAAGAGGAAGGTGTCGGTGACGGGCATGCGGTCGAGCCCATGGCGAGCGTTCAACATGTCGACGAGCTCCTTGAAGCCCTCATCGTCCTGCATGCCGACGCCGAAGTCCCTCATGGTAGCGATGGCGGCGTCGTAGCCGGCCAGGTCGTCGTAGGTAAGGCGCTCAAGGTGCTCGACGGGCTTGATGCCCGCGTTCTCGGCGAGCTTCGAAAGCGTCGTGGCCTGGCCGCGGGAAGCCCGGACAGGGCCCGCCGGCTTCTTCGCCGAAGGCGCGTCCTTCGCGTCGCCTTCCGCCTTGTCGTCGGACGCGTCGGAAGCGTGCCCGTGCGCCCACGAGGCGATGTCGTCGGGCGTGAAATCACCGAGATGCTCGACCTTCAGGATCTTCGAGCCCAGCCCGAGGAAGTCCTGCGAGATCATGTCGGCCATGTCTTCCAGGTCGTCTTTCGAAAGGCCGAACTCCTCCAGCTTGTCGAGCGCGAGCTTCTGGAGCTCGGCGGCGTATTCGGCCGATTCGCTGGCGGAAAGGAACGGCTCGAGCTTCCCGAATATGTACTCGGCGAGCGAGCGCTCCTTCAGCTTGCATGCAAGGTCCCATGCCTTTTTCAGGCCGTCAATCGCCTCGGTGCCCGGTTCGACCTGGCAGCCCGAGGCCTTTTCGAAGGCGGTCAAGTACAGGTGCATGCCGAGCACCGCGTCGCCCGCGGCGCACGCATCTTGCGCGCGGCCGAGGTAGTCGGCGCACGTGTCGCCGCGATTGTCGTCGCGGCTTGGCGTGTTGGCGTTCTCCAACATGGACCCACCTCCATTCGTTTCCGCATCGCATCGGTGTGCGGCAATGTCTACAGTTCAGGTGACATTTTAGACCACTGGCCGGGTAAGCGGGGCGAATGCGTGAGTATTTCACGTTTCCGCGATACGGCGAGGCGCAGGGCCGGCGCCGCCGAGAAACATGTGCGAAGAGGACGGGAGAATCGCGATCGGGCGAGGCTCTACCACTCGGCGACGCGCCAACTTTGCGCCTTCGCGGTGCGCGAGAGCGGACGGTCGGGGGTGACGGCGACGGGATGCTTCGCCGCGGCGAGCAGCGTCCGGTCGGAATGGTGATCGCCGTAGGCGGCGTCGAGCACCCACTTGCCCGCCCCGAAACGCGCATCGGCGAACTCGCGCAGCCGCACGAGCTTCTGCTCCCCCTCGACGGGAAGGCCCTCGACTTCGCAGGTGTAGGTGCCGTCCGCAGCCGTCTTCATGCGCGTTGACAGCTGGAAGTCGACCGCATGGGATTCCATCATGCGCTCGACGATGGGCTCGAACGTCGCCGACACGACCACGACGACGCGCCCCGCCGCCCGCTGGGCGGAAAGCTCGGCCTCCGCTTCCTTCCGGAACAAGGGAGCGACGTCCGAATCGTAGAAATCGCGCAGGAACCTATCGACCTTCTCCACCGGCTCGCCCGCGAAGGCGCGGAACACGAGCCCGCGCACCCAACTCTCGTTCTGCGGGAGGCGCAGCTTGTAGGCGATGGCCCAAAGCCCGATGCGCGCGATGACGCTCTTGTCGAGCTTGCCGAGCTTGATCAGGCGCTTGACGAGGAGCACGGGGGAATTGCCCGCGATGCACGTTCCGTCGAAATCGAATGCGGCGATGCGCACGACACCGTTGTCGCGCACCTGCGCATCTTGTGCAGCGCTCATGTCGGCTTGGGCCCCTTTCCTGCGATGGTTCCGAAACGCGCCCCGGCAAGACGCGGGGCTCTCTGCGCGAAGGGACGATCCCCGCGCAGAGATAGAGTGTACCTATTCTTCCTCTTCCGCGAACTGCGAATTGTAGAGTTCCGCGTAAAAGCCGCCGCGAGCGAGCAGCTCGTCGTGCGTGCCCTGCTCGACGATGTCACCGTGCTGCATGACGAGGATGAGGTCGGCCGAGCGGATCGTCGAGAGACGGTGCGCGATGACGAACGACGTGCGGCCCTCCATGAGCGCGTCCATGGCGCGCTGGATGCGCTCCTCGGTGCGCGTGTCGACCGAGCTCGTCGCCTCGTCCAGGATGAGCATGCTCTTGTTCGCGAGGATCGCGCGCGCGATGGTGAGCAGCTGGCGCTGGCCTTGGCTTATGTTGCTCGCGTCCTCGTTGATGACGAAGTCGTAGCCGCCGGGAAGGGTGCTGATGAAATGGTGCGCGCTGCCCGCCCGTGCCGCCGCCTCGACCTCTTCGTCGGTGGCGTCGAGCTTGCCGTAGCGGATGTTCTCGCGGATGGTCCCGCTGAAAAGCCACGTGTCCTGCAGCACCATGCCGAACAGCGAGCGCACGTCCGAGCGCACGAAGTCGCGCACGTCGGTGCCGCCGATGCGGATCGCGCCGCCGTCGACGTCGTAGAAGCGCATGAGCAGCTTCACCATGGTGGTCTTGCCCGCGCCCGTCGGCCCCACGATGGCCACGGTCTGGCCCTCGGCCACCTTGGCGGAGAAGTCGTTGATGACGGTCTTGTCGGGGCCGTACCCGAAGCGCACGTGGTCGAACTCGACGTCGTTCGAGACGTTCGCGGCGAGCGCGCGCGGCTCCTCGGCGGGAAGCTCCTCCTCGTCCAAGAACTCGAAGATGCGCTCGGCGGCGGCGGCGAGCTGCTGGAGCACGTTGCTCACCTGGGCGAGCTGGGTGATGGGCTGCGTGAAGTTCTTCACGTACTGGATGAACGCCTGGATGTCGCCGACGGTGATGATCCCCTGCACCGCGAAGATGGAGCCCGTGAGCGCGACGGCCACGTAGCCGACGTTGCCGACGAAGTTCATGATGGGCTGCATGAGGCCCGACACGAACTGGGCCTTCCAGCCGCACTCGCGCAGATGCGCGTTCGTGTCATCGAAGGCTTTCAGGGTACGACCCTCCTGCCCGAAGGCGCGCACGACCGTATGCCCCGAGAACGTCTCCTCGACCTGACCGTTGATGACGCCCAAGGTGCGCTGCTGGTCGCGAAAGTAGCGCTGGGAGCGCCCGACGACCACCTTGATGAGCACGAGCGACACCGGCACGATGAACAGCGTGATGAGCGTCATGATCGGGTTGATGGAAAGCATCATGACGACCACGCCGACGATGGTAACGCTCGAGGTGATGAGCTGCGTCACGCCCTGGTTCAGACTCTGCCCGAGCGTGTCGACGTCGTTGGTGATGCGCGAGAGGACGTCGCCTGTGCTCGCGTTGTCGAAGGAGCCGAACGGCATGCGGTTGATCTTCTCGGAGATCTGGCGACGCAGCTCGTAGCACGTGCGCTGCGACACCGAGCTCATGATCCAGCCCTGCACGAACGAGCACGCCGCCGAAAGCAGGTAGAGGCAAAGCGTGAACAGAAGGATCTGCGCGACGCGGTCGAAGTTTATGCCGCCGTCGCCGCCGATCTTGGCGACGATGCCGCTGAACAGCTCGGTGGTCGCCTCGGAGAGCACCTTCGGGCCCACGATGTTGAACACCGTCGAGCCGATGGCGAACAGGAGCACCACGATAAGCTGCACCTTGAAGCGCCCCATGAACGAGAGCATCTTCTTCATCGTGCCCTTGAAGTCCTTCGCCTTCTCACCGGGCATCATGCGCCCCATGGGCCCGTGCGGGCGCGGCCCGCGGCGCCGAGGTTGCGTGGGGGCGGCGGCAGCGCCCTGCTGCGGGTTCTCGTTTCCGCTCATCGCGCATCACCTCCCTTCAGTTCCTCTTCCGATAGCTGCGACAGCGCGATCTCGCGGTACTCGTCGCAGGTTTCCATGAGCTCTTCGTGCGTGCCCACGCCGCACATCCGCCCGTCGTCGAGCACCACGATAGTGTCGGCATGCATGATGGTCGAGATGCGCTGGGCCACGATGACGACGGTCCTGCCGGCGAGCTTCTCGGCGAGTTCCAGCCGCAGCGCCGCGTCGGTCTTGTAGTCGAGCGCAGAGAACGAATCGTCGAAGACGAACGCGCGCGCCGGGACCGCGAGCGCTCGCGCGATGGCGAGGCGCTGGCGCTGGCCGCCGGAGACGTTCGTGCCGCCCTGCGAGATCGAGGACGCGGCGCCTTCGGGCATCTCGCCCACGAAGTCGGCCGCCTGGGCTATCTCGAGCGCACGGGAAACGCTTTCGGCGCCCATGCCCTCGTCGGAATAGGCGACGTTGCTCTCGACGGTCCCCGAGAACAGAAACGCCTTCTGGGGGACGTACCCCATCTGCGCGCGGAGCGCATGCTGGGTAAGCTCGCGCACGTCGATGCCGTCGATGCTGACCGCGCCCGACGATGCGTCGTAGAAACGCATCATGAGCTTGGCGATGGTCGACTTGCCTGACCCCGTCGCGCCGATGATCGCGGTGGTCTTGCCCGCCTCGGCCGTAAACGAGATGTGCTCGACCGCGGGCGCCGACGCGTCACGGTACGTGAACGTCACGTCCTTGAACGCGATTTCCGCGCCCAAGGGGGCACCGTCGCGCGAGAGCTCGGCGTCGCGCGGGCTTTCGGGGTCGGTGATCGTGGACTCGCACTCGATGACCTCGTCGACGCGCTCGGCGGCGACGTTCGCGCGGGGGAGCATGATGGAGATCATGCCGATCATGAGGAAGCCCATGATGATGACCATCGCGTAGGTGATGAACGCGATGAGGTCGCCCGTCTGGAGTGTGCCCTCGTCGATGCAGATGCCGCCAAACCACACGATGGCGACCGACACGCAGTTCATGATGAGCATCATGCACGGCATCATGAACGTCATGACGCGGTTCGTGAACAGCTGCGTCTTCATGAGGTTGCGGCTCGCCTCGTCGAAGCGCGCCTCCTCATGCTTCTCCCGTCCGAAGGCGCGCACGACGGGAAGCCCCGTCAGCGTCTCGCGCGCGACGAGGTTCACGCGGTCGATGAGCTTCTGCATGATCTTGAACTTCGGCATGGCAGCGGTGAACAGCACCAGCACGAGCGCGAACACCGCGATGACGGCGACGACGATGATCCACGCCATCGACACGTTCGTCTGCGTCATCATGATGATGCCGCCGATGCCGAGGATCGGCGCGTAGAGCACCATGCGCTGCAGCATAACCGCCACGTTCTGGATGAGCGTGATGTCGTTCGTGCCGCGCGTGATGAGCGATGCGGCGGAGAAGCGGTTGATGTCCGCCTCGGAGAACGAGAGGACGCGCGAGAACAGCTTCTCGCGCAGGGTGAAGCCGATCTTGGCGGCGGTGCGGGAGGCGAGGAAGCCCACCGCGATGGCGGCGACCATGCCGAGCGCCGCGAGCCCGAGCATTTGGGCGCCCGTGCGCAGAAGGTAGTTCATCTGCATGGCCGACACGTCGACCCCGAGCGCCTCGTACTCGGCCTTCGCCGCGACGATGCCCTGCTGCTTGATGATGAGGTCGCTGTTCTCGCCGAGCGCGTCGGTGACGGAAGCGAGCGCCTGGGAGATCTGGTCCTTCGAGAGCATCCCCGCCTGATAGGCCGTGACGGCCGCGTCGAGGTCGAACCCTTCCATCTTGGAGGCGTTCTCCACGACGACGAGCGGCAAGGCGGCAAGGTCGTCCGCGCGGTCGCGCGCCGACGTTCCCTCGTCGGTCAGGTAGTAGGCGCCGTCGTCTCCCTGGGCGTAATAGCCCGAGAACTCCGATTCGTCGTCGCCTGAGAGCATCATGCAGACGGCGTCGTAGGTGCCCGAGCGCATTTCCTCGGGCGAGGCGTGCTCGATACCCGACTGCTGGATGCCGACGTCGACGATGTCGGACGTGAGCCTGGGCAGCGACAGGTCGGTCGCCGCCTGCACGATGAGCAGGCACACGACGAGCAGGACCGCCGCTTTCGAGTGCTTGAAGTAGCTGATGATCCGCATGGGTTGCGTTGACCTTCCCTTTCTTGGTTTGCGAAATGCTAATGCTACTCCTTCGCAAGGGACCGCATAAGGCGCTGTTGCCTTACCGATAACTTAATTCCGCAGAAACACCCTGTTCGCCGCGGAGAACTCGGTCGGGGCGCCTGTGTTGTGCTACCCTCACACCGAAACGGAGAGGAGCTGGAAAGCATGGGAAAGCACAAGGAAACGAAGACCAACGCGATGCGGGAGATAGAGGCGCAGGGCGTGCCCTACGAAAGCCACATCTTCCCCTGCGAGGAGGCGCTTTCGGGCGTCGAGGTGGCAAGCCTTCTGCACCAAGACCCCGCCCAAACGTTCAAGACGCTCGTGACGGTGGCGAAATCGGGCGAGCACTACGTGTTCATGGTGCCCGTCGCCGAGGAGCTCGACCTGAAGAAGGCTGCCGCGGCCGTCGGAGAAAAGGCGATCAGCATGGTGAAGTCGAAGGAGCTTCTGCCCCTGACCGGCTATATCCACGGCGGCTGCTCGCCCGTCGGCATGAAGAAGCTCTTCGACACCACGATCGACGAGACCGCGCAGCTCTTCGACACGATCATGTTCTCGGGAGGGCGCATCGGGTGCCAGGTGGAGCTCGCGCCGGACGACCTCGAACGGGTGATCCCCCTCCGCTACGCCGACATCACCGTGTAGGGAGTACCGGCGGGCCCGCCGAAACAGGGCGCACGCGGGGCATCACCCCGAACGCAGGAAGAGCGCCGCGCGGATGAGATTCCGCACGGCGCCCTTCCCTCTTCTCAGCTTCACGGCAGGCTCACCAGTGGCACACCACCACGTCGCCCGCGCGGCACGTGTTGTGGAGCGCTTCGGCCATGTTGTAGGGCAGATTCACGCACCCATGCGAACCCGCGCCGTCCTTGTAGCGCGTGCCGCCGAAGGCGGATTGCCAGGTGGCATCGTGGAACCCGATGAGGTTGCCGACGAACGGCATCCAGAAGGTGACCGGCGTCTCGTACTTCGAACCGTCGTCGTTGGTCCCTTTGAGCGTTGAGCCGCCCGAGTTGCTGTTGATGACGTAGACACCCGAAGGGGTGAGGCTCGACGCAGTGGAGGTCGGCTTGCCGCTCACGATATCGGACTCCCACACGACGGCACCCGACTCGTCGTAAAGCCAGGCATGCTGGGCGGTGAGGTCGACGTCGATGTAGCGCGTCCCCCAGTCGCGCCCGCCGTCGGCGCTCGGGGCAGCGGTGCCCGTCTGGCTGCACGGCAGGTCCGCCTGCCCTGTCTGGTCGGAGTCGATGGCGCTCTTCGCCGCGTCGAAGAGCGCGTCGCGGTCGATCTTCCATCCGTACGAACCGCCCGAGACGCTTATCTGCTTGCCGTCGGCGCGCGTATAGGTGCGCTTGTTGCCGACGGTCGAATAGGTCGACGCGATCTTGTCGGCCCAATCGCCAAGCGCGTCCTCGTCAAGACTCACCGACAAATCGTCCCCGATCGTGATGCAAGGCGCGACGACGGAGGCGTCGAGCGAGGTGACGGGTGTTCCCGCGAGCGCGAACTGCACGTTCACGAGGATCATGCCGTTGGCCTGGGCGCAGGCGTCGACCACGCGTTGGTCGGTGGAGAGGATCGTCGGCTGCGAGAGAGCCGCCTCGTCGAGCACGACTTCGCGTTGGAGCGTCGACACCGCATCCGACATCGCCGCCATCACCACGTCGGTGTTGATCTGCGTGCCATACTGTTCCTTCACGATCTCGAACGTCTTGGACGACTCGTTGTAGGCGACCGTCGCGTTCACCGGGGCCTGGGTGCTCGCGTTCACCGCGTCGATCGCGGCGTGCAGCTCGTCGGAGACGCCGCTCTCGTCGAGCGTGGCGACGAGAGCGGCCGTCACGTCGTGCTCGGAGAACACCTCGATCGGCCACGCCCACGCGTTCGCGGCGTCGAACATCCCCGAAACGATGCGCTCGGCGTTGAAGTTCACGCCCGCCTCGTTCGCCGACAGCGTCACGTCGAGGCCGTCGCCGTGGATGCGCAGGGAGTACTTTTCGACGCCCTGCTCAAGCGCCGAGGTGATTTCGTCGGGCGTCTTGAGCGAGATGTCGGTATCGCCCATCTTCGCGTTGGGCCAGAAGTGCCCCGAGAAGACGGCGACGCCGATAAGGTAGGCGACGAGAAGCACGCCGACGACCACGCCGCAAACGATGGCCGCGATCTTGCCGGCGCGCTTGCCGTTTTTCCCGTCGTGCGAGGGAACGGGCTCCATCTCGACCGCGTAAGGGCCGGAGGCGCCCACGTTCACCGGGCGGTAGGCGGAGTATGCCCCGGCGCCCTGCACGCCCGAAGGCGTGCGGCGGACGGGTTGCGCGCGATGCGGCGCACGCTCGCCGCCGTGCGGCTCGACTTCGGGAATGTAAGGCATCTGCCGCGTCTTGTCGGTGCCGGGCGTCGAGGACGCGGCGTGCTTGCCGCGTTGCGGGTTGGGTTGTCTGTCGGTGTTGCTCATGTGAGGCTTCAATCATTCGTTTCTGTTGCGTCTGTAGCCGATTCATTGTACCAACATGCACTCGCAGGAATTCCAACATTCGCACAGGTTGCATGAAACGCCGCTTCGCAGGCGCAGGCATCGCCGGACGCCAACCGCTTCGCGCGTTGCGCGCGCGGCATGCTTGACGGCACCGCGCGACGCCCCTACAATGAAGGTTCCGCAAGAGCAGCGCTCTTGAGCACATTGACAAGGTGGAACGCATTTGTTCCCCGCGAACGGCCCACTCCGGCCGCTTCATCACGGGGGCGACTGGTTTCGACATGGTATGTTCGATCCGAAGAGCAGGTCGTGGTCTCCTCGCCACGTAAAACAGGGGTACCGTCAAGTTAATTGGCAAGAAGAACTATCAGAGCGCTCCTGCGCTCGCCATGGCTGCCTAAACAGCACCTGGCACGTCAACCCCGGGTTGTCCCCGACTCGGGCGCGACGTCATTTTAGGGGACTGCGCCTGGGGCACGTAATCGGTATGGCCCCGGCTAAGACCGAACCGATCCGGGCCGTCAACGTTTGTCCGTGGACTGCGGCGGCCTTGAACCCGACCACGGAATAAGCTTGTAGAGCCTCGGGGAGAATATAGTATGGACCGGAGTTCGATTCTCCGCGCCTCCACCACACGCTATCGGCCCGAAAGCGGTGCAACGCTTCCGGGCCTTTTTTCTTTCGGGGAAACCGAACGCATGCTTTCGGAAGTTCGAATAAGACGAAATATTGCCCTCGACTGCTGAAAAAGCTATCCTTATCAGGCATTTAACCCTACCAGGAGACTCTGGTTAACCTCTGAACGAAAAAGGAACACGCTTCATGGATTTCGAAACGCTCTGCGTCCATCCGCCCCAACGATTCGACGAGCCCACCGGCGCCGTCTCCAACCCGATCTACCTCACCTCGACCTTCGCCCACCCCGGCGTCGGGCAATCGACCGGCTACGATTACTCCCGCCTGCAGAACCCCACCCGCGAAACGCTCGAGGACACCGTGTGCGCGCTCGAGGGCGGCGACGACTGCATCGCGTTCTCGTCGGGCATGGCGGCGATTTCGTGCCTGTTCGAGCTTTTGCGCCCCGGCGCACGCATCGTGAGCTCGTGGGACCTCTACGGGGGAACGATCAGGCTCTTCGACGGCGTCACGAGGAAAAACGGCATCACCGTCGACGCCTGCGACACCTCCGACCTCAAGGCCGTCGCCGAAAAGCTTTCGCAAGGCGCCGACATGCTCTTCGTGGAGACCCCCACCAACCCCACCATGGTCGTCTCCGACATCGCCGCGCTCGCCGAGCTCGCGCACGACGCGGGGGCCCTGCTCGTCGTCGACAACACCTTCCTCACGCCCTATTTCCAGCGCCCGATCGCGCTCGGCGCCGACCTCGTCGTGGAAAGCGGGACGAAGTACCTCTGCGGCCACAACGACGTCATCTGCGGGTTCGTCACCTCGGCGACCCCCGAGCTCTCGGAAAAGCTCCGTTACCTCATCAAGACCATCGGGTCGGGGCTCTCCCCGCTCGACTCCTGGCTCGTTTCCCGCGGCATCAAGACCCTGCCCTTGCGCATGGAGCAGCACCAGCGAAACGCGCTTGCGATCGCGCAATGGCTTACAGACCAGCCGGCAGTCGCATCCGTAAGCTACCCCGGTCTTGAAAGCCACCCCGCGCACGACCTCTGTCTTCGTCAGGGAACGGGCTTCGGCGGCATGATCACGTTCAGCGTGAAAAGCGAGGACATCGCCCGCCGCGCGCTCGAGCGCGTGAAGGTGATCCGCTTCGCCGAAAGCCTCGGCGGCGCCGAGACGCTCATCACCTACCCGCTCACCCAAACGCACGCCGACGTCGACCCCGACGAGCTCGCCGCGAAGGGCATCGACGGCAAGATGCTTCGCCTGTCGGTCGGGCTCGAGTCGGCGTCCGACCTCATTCGCGACCTTGACCAGGCGCTTTGCTAGCACGAAGGAGAATCATGGCTTACGATTTCGACACCGTCATCGACCGGCACCATACCGGCTGCCTCAAGTACGACGCGGCCAAGGCGCGCGGGCACCGGGAAGACGACCTCTCGCTTTGGGTCGCCGACATGGACTTCCGCATGCCGTCGGAAATCCTCGACGCGCTTCGCGCGCGCATCGACGAGGGCATCTTCGGTTACAGCATGGCGAAGCCGTCCTACTACGAGGCGGTGCAGGGTTGGTTCGAGAAGCATCACGGTTTCCGCCCCGAGCGCAGCTGGTTCGTCACCACCCCGGGCGTGGTGTTCGCCCTTTCGGCGGCCGTGCGCGCCTTCACGAACGAGGGTGACGGCGTCCTCATCCAGCCGCCCGTGTACTACCCGTTCAAGAACACCATCGAGGACAACGGCCGAATCGTGGTCGAAGCGCCGCTCGTCTGCGCATACGACGATGCGGAAGAGCTTCGCTACCGCATCGACTTCGACGCCTTCGAAAAGACGGTGCGCGAGCATGCGCCGAAGCTCTTCATCCTCTGCAACCCTGCGAACCCCGTCGGGCGCGCCTGGACCGAAGAGGAACTCTCGCGCATCGCCGAAATCTGCCTTGAGAACGACGTCGTCATCGTGTCGGACGAGATCCACGCCGACTTCGCGCAGGCGGGGCACGCCCACACTTCGCTCGCGCGGCTCGGGAACGATGTGCTCGCCCATTCGATCATCTGCACCTCCCCGAGCAAGACATTCAACATCGCGGGCCTGCAGATCTCGAACATCTTCATCGCCAATCCGAAGCTGAAAGCCGCGTTCAAGCGCGCGATCGCGCAGACGGGCTACGACGAGCCGAGCGCGCTTGGCCTCGCAGCGGCCGAAGCGTGCTACACGCTCGGGGCGCCCTGGCTCGCCGAGCTTAAGCGCTACCTCGCCGGCAATTACGAGGCGATGCGAGCCATCTTCGCGTCCGAAGCGCCGGCCCTCAAGGTCGTCCCACTCGAGAGCACGTACCTTCCCTGGGTCGACTGCCGCGCGCTCGGCCTTGACGGCGAGGGGCTCGTCGACCTCGTCGAGAACAAGGCCCGCCTCTGGCTCGACATGGGCACCATGTTCGGTACCGGCGGCGAAGGGTTCATCCGCTTCAACATCGCCTGCCCGCGTTCGGTCGTCGAAGAGGCATGCCATCGCCTTACCGCCGCCGTGCGCGCGCTGTAGACCCTTCAAGCACGAGAAACGGCCGGTCGGAACATAGTTCCGGCCGGCCGTTTCGTTTCTCATGCGGCTTTTGCCGCCTCTCTACTTTTTCTTCTTCGGGAGAACGTCGGAAAAGTCGAGCGCGTCCTGGATGTCGCTTAGGGCATCCTTGAGCTCGCGGGCGATGACGATCCCGTCGCGGTAGATGTCGTTCATGTCGCTCGTCGCCTCGGCAACCCCTTCGCGCGTGATGCCCAGATCGTAAGGGTTGTCTTCGTCTTCGTCCTCGTCGACGTCATCGTCGTCGGTGTAGTAGTACTCCACCTCGTTGCCGTCCTCGTCGAGCATGATGAAGCCGATCTCGTTGTCGTCTTCATCGACGATGTAGGCCTCGATGTCGTCCTCGTCGAATTCGAGTTCCACCTCTTCGTAGCCGTCGTCGGAGCTTTCGTCGGCACCGTCGGATTCCTCGGTTCCCTCGCCGTCGGCACCGTCAGCGTCCGGATCTTCCGCATCCTCGGCATCCGAAACGTCATCGCGCGGCGCGTCCTCGTCTGCGCACGCGTTGTCGTCCGCCTCGCGCACCGCGCGCGCAGCATCGTCGTTCTCGAGAAGCTCTTCCTCGGCCATTGCGTGTCCTTTCACTTGCGAAACGTTAGCGGGAGCGCGACTTCAGCGCACGGTCGATCTCGCGTTTGGTATCGCGTTCCTTCATGCTCGCGCGCTTATCGTAGAGCTTCTTGCCGCGGCAGATCGCGAGCTCCACTTTCACAAGGCCGTTCTCCTTGAAGTACATCTTCAAAGGAACGAGCGCCATGCCCTTCTCGCGCGTCTTTTCCTGCAGATAGCGAATCTGCTTCTTGTGGAGCAGCAGCTTGCGCTTGCGGTCGGGGTCGGGGTTGTAGATGTTGCCGTGGGAAAACGGCGTGATATGCACGTTATGCATCCAGACTTCCCCGTCGCGCACCAAAGCGAAGCAGTCGGTGAGCTGGCAGTTGTTCTCGCGAAGCGAGCGCACCTCAGTGCCGGAGAGTTCCACGCCGGCCTCGAAGGTCTCGACGACCTCGTATTCGTGGAACGCGCGACGATTCTTCGCGATCGTCTTCTCTTCTCGTTTCATAGGAACCAAACCAATCACTCGCAAGCGGAGGCAGGGACGAAGCCCCTTCCCGCTTGATACCCACGTACTTCCCTCCCAGCAGCCGCAACGCAGCGCGCGATAAGGAACTACGCGCGAACCTTGACCACGACTTTCTTCACGTGCACGGGTTCGCCCGCCGCCTGGCAACCGGGCTTGTGCGCGTCTTCGCGAGGCAGAACGGCGATCTCGCCCGCATGGAGCACGACGGAGGTCACGGTCTCGGGCGTTTCGTACAGCGCGAAATCGTCCGCCTCGTCGTACTCGGTCGCCACCTCAAGCCCTTCGAGCGCCGCGACTTCGACTCGCTCGAAACCAGACGCGACGCACTGCACGTCGTAGTAGCGCTTGTGCGCCTCGAGCTTCTTCTCGGAAGCGGGAACCGTGTCGTATTCCATGACGTTCGCGTACACGTCGTCGCCGTCGATGTCGTGACGGCCGCACGAAAGCGCCGTGAGGTCGGTGTCACGCAGGAAGGCATACGCCTTCTTCATGCGTTCCGACAGATAGTCGTTCGATTCGGCGAATTCGATCTTCGATACGAGCATTTCGGTTTCATCTTCCCTTCGAGGATTCATCAGTAAACGACCTGATATTGTACCAAAGCGCCCCGCGCGCCGCACGTCGCGCATCAAATCGACGAATCGAGCTGCTCGACAAAATGCGAGTATCTTGCGAAGCGCGGCGCACCTACTATACTGACCTGAGGAGATTTTCCCACACCTACCCGACACGCGCGAAAGGAACGCCCATGAACGCAAAGGCATCGTCTCCCACCATCTGCTTTCCCGGAACCGACGGCGGCAGTGAATCGCCGTGGAGGCTCTACAACCACCTGATCGGGCAGATCCCCGACGACGTGTACGTCCGCGACTACTGCCTCGGCATCCACTGGTCCTACGTCGAGGCCGACTGCGGATGCGGCGTGGCGTTCACGACGCGCAACGGGGCAAAGCGAACCCACAAGGACGATCTGCGCGGGAAGCCCCTGCGCGAGGTCGCCGAGCTCGCCAAATCGTGGTGCTTCGAGGAGGCGACCCTCGGCATCGCGGCTTTGAACGCCTGGTATGCGCGAAAGGAGCTGCTCGACCCGCTCGGCGCCACCTACGACACCGCCGACGACACCGAGGTCGGGGAACGCGGCGGCTCGTCGCAGAAGGACGCCTTCGAAACGTACCGTCCTCGCATCGAACGGGCCTGCGGCGACGCGCGCGTCGTCGTGGTCGGGCACTTCCCCCACGTCGAGAACATCGCCGAGTACGCCAAGCTCACCGTGCTCGAACGTTCCTGCCGCGACGAGTGGGACACGCCCGACCCCGCCTGCGAGTACGTCATGCCGCAGGCCGACTACGCTTTCATCACCGGCGTGACCCTCATCAACAAGACGGCCCCGCGCCTGCTCAACCTGGCAAAGAACGCCACGGTATGCATGGTCGGCCCAAGCGTCGTCATGACGCCGTATCTGTTCGAATGGGGTGTGGAAACGCTCGCCGGAAGCGTCGTCGCCGATGTGGAAGCCGCGAAGTTCGCCTGCAAGAACGGCGGGGGCAAGATCTTCGGCGGCGCGCTCCAGATGACCATGATCTCGGCGCGCAACCAATAAGCGCCCGCACGGCGGAGAAGCGAAGGCTAGACGTTGTCGTCGACGTCCATAAGCATGAGCTGCGTCGAATCCCTCATGCGCTTCGCCGCCGTGCGCGTGAGCTTCCCGTCTTCGTAGAACGACTGGATCTGCTCCAATTCGAGCATGAGCCCGAGCCGTTTGACGTCCTCGGCCTTGTCGCTTGCGCGCATGATAGCAGTGGCCGACGGCGTCTCGGTGCCCGACGACAGCATGGCGACGCTTCGCTGGTACTCGACGAGCAGCGAGCTCACGCGCTCGGTCGGGATATCGCAATCAGGGTTCGAGAGCATCTCATCGAGCTTCGCGACGACGTGCTCGCCCGCCATGAGCTGGATCTTGCGCATCTCCGCCACTTCGTCGGCCGCCGAGATCCCCGAAGACGACATCGCCGAGACCCGGCGGATCGTCGCGTTCTTCACGCGGCGCAGAAACGTGCGCGCCATGAGGTAGAGGTTCTGAACCGACCACCTGCCGGAGCTGTGCTTGCGCAGCTCCTCGATGTTCTTCAGGCGCTTGAGGTACTTCAGCGCCTGTTCGCCGTCGACGTCGTCGTGCTGCGCGAGCTTCTTCACGTACTCGCGTTCCCATTTGATGGCGCGCAGGCGCAGCTCTTTGGCGTACTCGTCGTCGTCCTCGTCGAACCCGTGCGCCTCCTTGATGCGGTCGATGCGGTCGTTGTACGAGCGCACGACCGTGCGCGTCGCCCGGCGCGTCTCGTCGGTCTGACGCGCCGTAAGCTCCTCGACGACGTTGCGCAGTATCTCGACCTTCAACTCCGCCTCGCGCTCACGCGCGACCTGCACGCTCTCTTTCTCGCGCTTCGGCGCGATGAGGGGCACAACGAATGTCGCCACGAGCAGCGTGCACACGATGACGCCGCACGCGAGGAAGATGATGAGGTCGCGCTGCGGGAAGCGCGCGCCGTCGATGTAGTACGGGATCGTGAACAGGATCGACAGCGTGATCGTGCCCTTCGCGCCGCAGAGCGTGGTGATGAGGCTCTTTCGCACGTCGATCGGGTACTTCGTGTTGTGCTTCTTGCCGCGGCGCCGCAGGTACAAGCAATCGCTCGCAAACACCCAGATGAAGCGCACGAGGTACAGAAGCAGCGTCAGCCCGACGACGTAGCCGATGAGTGCCGCGTTCCCGATGGTCACGTCGTCCCAGGTGTGCACCATGGCTTGAGGCAGCTGCGTTCCCAGGAGCACGAAAACGAAACCGTTCAGCGCGAACGTCAGCACGCGCCACACGCTCGACGAGACGATGTTCATCCGCGAAATCGACGGTCCGATGGCGCGGGGCGAGATGACGTTGATGAGTCCCGCCGTCACGACCGAGATGATGCCGCTCACATGCACGGCGTCGGCGATCGAGTACACGAGCAGGGGCGTCAACACCTCGAACAGCACGTGGAACGTCGTGTTCTCAACGCCGAGAGCGCGCGCCTTGTTCACGATGAGCTTGCCCAGATACGCGAGCACCGCGCCGACCGCGATGCCCCCGAAGAACTCGACGAGGAAATTCTGTGTCGCGCTGAGCAGGGAAAACGATCCTGTCACCGCCGCAGCAATGGCGAACTGGAACGACACGATGCCGCTCGCGTCGTTGAGGAGCAACTCGCCTTTGAGGATGCTCCCCTGCCGTTCGGGGATGTCGACCTGTTTGGCGAGCGACGTCACGGCGACGGCGTCGGTCGGCCCGAGTGCCGCGCCGAGTGCGAATGCGGCGGCAAGCCCGATCGAGGGGATGACGGCATGGACGGCGAACCCGATGATGAGCGTCGTCGCGACCACAAGCCCGATCGCGAGCGAGAGCACCGGGCGCTTATGGTGCCAAAGCGCCGCCTTGTCGGCTGATTTCGCCTCGTCGTAAAGAAGCGGCGCGATGAAGAGGACAAGGAAGAGCTCCGGGTCGAGCGTGACTTTGATCTGGGAAGACGCGAACACCGCAATGAGAAGCCCCAACCCGATCTGAACAAGCGGCAGCGACACCTTCGGCACGATCTGATCAATGACCGAAGAGATGAGGACGGCCGCGAGCAGCAGCATGACAAGGGTGAGGGCTTGCACCGATAGACTCTCCTTCCAAGGCGCCCGAAACGGGCATCTTCAGTCTCCGTATCCTTTCATTGTACCCGAACCATCCTTCCCCGCTTCCGCTCAATCCCGAATCGAATCGAGCGAACACAGGAGCCGCAAAAGGAAAAGCCCTGCGCGCAGGCGCAGGGCTTTGGAAGCGCAAGTGGATACGCGCTACATCTTCTCCGGCGCGCTCACGCCCAAGAGCGAGAGCGTCAGCGCTAGCACGATGCGCGACGCGTCGCACAGCGCCAAGCGCGCGCGGCGGACGGCCTCGTCGTCATCGAGCACGTGGCAGTTGGTGTAGAACTGGTGGAAGAGCGCAGCGAGGTCCTGCGCGTAATGCGTCAAGCGGAACGGCGCGCGATCCGCGGCGGCTTGGGCGATCATGTCCGCGAAGTCGCCCATCTTCCGCATGAGCGCGAGCTCGGATTCCTCGCCGAGCGGAGAGAGGTCAACACCCTCGCCCACGACGCGTTTCGCAAGCGCGTCGAATGACAGCTCGCCGGCCTCGTGCGCCTGCCGGTCGGAATCGCTTGCCGCCTTGCGGATGATCGAGCAGATGCGCGCGTGCGCGTACTGCACGTAATAGACGGGGTTCGTCGCGTCCTTCTTCTTCGCGACTTCGATGTCGAAGTCAATCGGCTGGTCGGACGAGCGCGAGAGCATGAGGTAGCGCGTGGCGTCGACGCCGACTTCTTCGATGAGCTCCTCGAACGTGACCATCTCGCCCGTGCGCTTCGACATGCGGACGGCATGCCCGTCGCGGAACAAGTTGACGAGCTGGCCGAGCACGACCTCGAGCGCACCCTCGTAGCCCCATGCGGCGAGCATCGCCTGGCAGCGCTTCACGTAGCCATGATGGTCCGCGCCCCAGATGTCGATGAGGTGCGAGAACCCGCGCTGGATCTTGTTGTAGTGGTACGCGACGTCGCTTAAGAAGTAGGTGAATTCGCCGTTCTCCTTGATAAGGACGCGATCCTTCTCGTCACCAAACGCAGTCGACCTGAACCAGGTCGCGCCGTCCTTCTGAAAAACGTAGCCCTTCGCATCCATCGCCTCGAGCGCATGGTCGACCGCCGACTTGCCGTCTGCACCCTTCTCGTAGAGCGTCCGCTCGGAGAACCACGTGTCGAACGTCGTGCCGAAGTCGGACAGCACCTGCTTGTTGTGCGCAAGCATTTCCTTGTAGGAACGCTCGCGGAACGCATGGACACGCTCCTCCTCCGGCACGTCAAGCCATTTCTCGCCATCGGCGTCGAGGATCTCGCGCGCGATGTCGACGACGTAGCTGCCGCCGTAGCAGTTCTCCGGCATCGGGACGTCGCGGCCGCACAGCTGCTCGTAGCGAGCGGAAACAGAACGCCCGAAGTTGTCCATCTGGGTTCCGTGGTCGTTGATATAGAACTCCTCGGACACGTCGTAGCCGGCATGACGAAGCACGCGCGCCATCGCATCGCCGAGCGCGGCCCAACGACCATGGCCGACATGCATGGGGCCGGTCGGGTTGGCCGACACATACTCGAGGTTGATGCGCCCGAACCCTTCCGGGGCGGTGCCGCGGCCGAAATCGTGCCCCTTTTCGCGAACCTCGGAGACGACGCTCTCGAGCGCTTCGTTCGTCAGACGGATGTTGATGAAGCCAGGCCCCGCGATCTCGGTAGAAGCGATAAGCGGATTGTCGGGAAGATGATCGACGACGGCCTGCGCGATATCGCGCGGCTTCATATGCGCCGCCTTGGCCACCCGTAGCGCGACAGTCGAGGCCCAATCACCGTTGCTCGCGTCACGCGGGCGCTCAAGCGCCGAAAAGGGCACCTCCTCAAGGGAAATCGTCCCATCCTCGACAGCGGAGCGAATCGCCGCATCGACAACCTGTTCCAAGCTTACGCGTAAAGTCATAGCAGTATCTTTCATCACATTATCCAAGCCCACGAAAAAGGGGCTGTTCAACACAGCCCCTCATTTTACCATCAGTTGAAGCAAGCCGCCTATTTCAACGTGGCATAGATGATGGCCTTGATGGAATGCATACGATTCTCGGCCTCATCGAAAACGCGCGAACGCGGCCCACGGAAGACCTCGTCGGTCACTTCCATCTCCTCGATGCCGAACTTCTCGGCGATCTCGGCGCCAATCGTCGTCTTCGTGTCATGGAAGGCGGGAAGGCAATGCATGAAGATGCCGTCTGGAGCCATCATGTCGATGACGTGTTGGTTCACCTGGTAAGGGGAAAGAAGCTTGATGCGCTCCTCCCAAAGCTCGGCAGGCTCGCCCATCGACACCCAGATGTCGGTGTAGACGACGTCAGCACCGGTGCATGCTTCCTCAACGTCCGCCGTAAGCGTGACGGAACCGCCCGATTCCGCGGCGAGCTTCGAGCACGTCTCGACGAGATCGGCATGAGGCATGCGCTCCTTAGGACCGCAGGCGACGAAATGGAGCCCCAGTTTGGCGCATACGACCATAAGGGAGTTGGCGACGTTGTTCTCCGCATCGCCCATGAAGACGAGCTTCTTGCCCTTGATGCCCTCGGGGAAGTTCTCCTCGAGCGTGAGCATGTCTGCGATCATCTGCGTGGGATGGAACTCATTGGTGAGGCCGTTCCAGACGGGAACACCGGCGTTCGCGGCGAGCGTCTCGACGATCTCCTGGCCGTAACCGCGGTACTCGATGCCATCGAACATACGGCCGAGCACCCGTGCGGTGTCCTCGATGGACTCCTTCTTGCCCATTTGCGAGCTGCCGGGATCGAGGTAGGTAACGCCGAGTCCCAGATCATGGCCAGCGACCTCGAAAGAGCAACGCGTACGCGTCGAAGTCTTCTCGAAAAGAAGGACGATGTTCTTGCCTTCAAGGTATTTGTGCGGCGTGCCCGCAAGCTTCATCGCCTTGAACTCTTTAGCGAGGCGAATGAGGTAGCGGATCTCATCGGAAGTGAAATCGAGCAGTTTCAAGTAATTGCGACCGCTTAAGCTAATAGGCATGCCATATCCTTTCGTCATGAACGAGATACTAAGGATACTCCTGCAAAGCAGAGGACAGGGAGGGCGTCGGTAAAAGGCCTGCGAAATACCACGTCAGCAGTGTGAGATAAGGCGCATCGTACGAACTCGCATAAAAGCTGCGATGCTTTGGCAGCGCGCGCGAGCCAGAAAACTAGATACAAAGAGAAAGATGCCCCTATAACGCAATAGAAAAAAGGGGGGCGGCCCCTGGCCGCCCCCCCCAGGGCCCCCGCAGGGCCCGAAGGCGCAACAAAA